>NZ_JANJTL010000066.1 GCF_024711105.1 Brevundimonas sp.
GCGGCTCCGCAAGGAGCCGCCCTTTCCTTTTGGGGCCCGCGCCTTGAAGCGGAGGGCCGGGGTGGTTATCTGCCCGCGCCTTGGCCCGCATCCAGGAGAACCGCCGGAATGGCCTCAGCGCCCGTCCCCGCAGAATGGTCGCCGCACCGCGCCATGTGGGTCGGCTGGCCCAGCCATGCCGAGCTCTGGGAAGATGATCTCGCCCCGGCCCAGGCGGAGGTGGAGGCCCTGGTCCGCGCGCTCGCCGGTCCCGGCCGCGAGCAGGTCAGGCTCCTGGTCGGCCACCCCGACACCCTGGACGACGCCCGCGCCCGCTTCGCGGAAGTCGAGGGTGTCGAGGTCGTGGGCGGACTTTTCGGCGACATCTGGCTGCGCGACACCGGGCCCATTTTCAAAGAAAACTCACGTTCGGCCGCGGCTTTCCGGTTCAACGGCTGGGGCGGCAAGTACGAGCTGGAGCACGACGACACCGTCGCCGGCCAGATCGGCGAGGCCTCCGGCGTGCCGCTCGAACCGCATGACTTCATCCTCGAGGGCGGGGCGCTGGATCATGACGGCTCAGGCACGATCCTGACCACGCGACAGTGCCTGCTCAACCGGAACCGCAACCCGGGTTGGAATGAGGCGGAGGCCGAGGCGCGGCTGGCCGAGGCGCTGGGCGCCCGCAAGGTGCTGTGGCTGGGCGACGGCCTTCTGAACGACCACACCGACGGACACGTCGACAATCTGGCTCGCTTCGTCGCGCCGGGCGTGGTGGCCTGTCCCGTGGCCTGGGGCCGAAACGATCCAAATGGCGACGTCTATGACGAGACGGCGCGTCTGCTCTCGGAGATGACCAACGCGGACAACCGGCCCCTGAAGGTGCTTCGCCTGCCCTCGCCGGGTCTGGTGCTCGACGGGGACGAGCGGCCCATCCCGGCCAGTCACATGAACTTCCTCATCGCCAACGGCGCGGTGATCGTGCCCGCCTACGGCGACGCGGCCGCCGTCGATCTCGCCTGCAAGGCGCTGGCGACCGTCTTCGCGGACCGTGAAGTCATCGCCCTGCCGTCGATCGCCATCCTGACCGGCGGCGGATCCTTCCACTGCATCACCCAGCAGGAACCCGCCTGATGCCCCGCACCCTGAGCGTCGCCGCCCTGCAGACCTCGTACGGCGAGGACATGCAGGCCAACATCGCCCGCACGATCGAGCTGATCCGCGAGGCGGCGGGCAAGGGCGCCCAGGTCATCCTGCCGTCCGAGCTGTTCCAGGGCCCCTATTTCTGCGTCAGCCAGGAGGAGCGCTGGTTCGGCGAGGCGCATCCGTGGCGCACCCACCCGTGCGTGACCGCGCTCCAGCCGGTCGCCGCCGAGCTCGGCGTGGCCATTCCCGTCTCGATCTTCGAGCGCGACGGGCCGCACTATTACAACAGCCTCGTCATGCTGGACGCAGACGGCTCGGCGCTCGGCGTCTACCGCAAGAGCCACATCCCCGACGGCCCCGGATATCAGGAGAAGTACTACTTCCGGCCGGGCGACACGGGCTTCAAGGTCTGGTCGACCCGCTTTGGCAAGGTCGGCGTCGGCATCTGCTGGGACCAGTGGTACCCTGAGACGGCGCGCGCCATGATGCTGATGGGCGCCGAGGTGCTGATGTACCCGACCGCCATCGGTTCAGAGCCGCACGACAAGGAACTGGACACCGCCGATCCCTGGAGGCGCGCCATGCAGGGCCATGCGGTCTCGAACGTCGTGCCGGTGGTCGGCGCCAACCGCACCGGCCAGGAAAACGTCACCGAGGTCGGCCAGCGCTTTTACGGCTCGTCCTTCATCGCCGACCATCGCGGTGACCTGGTCGAGAGCTTCGGGCGGGATGACGAGGGCGTGCTCGTGCACACCTTCGACCTCGACTACATCGATCGGCACCGCGCGGCCTGGGGCTTTTTCCGCGATCGGCGCACGGACCTTTACGGCTCGCTGCTGGGGCCTCGGACTTAGCCGCCCAGCGCCAGCCGCTCGGCCGCGCAGGCGGGATTTGTGCGCCCCAGCGCGCGCGCCTCGGCCAGCTCTCGCCGCGCCTGGACGATATCGGCCTGATAGGCGGGCGTGGCCGAGATCGCCTCGAACAGGGTCTGGCCCAGCGCCTGGCCGGCCTCGACATCGGCGGGATAGTGCAGGCCGCAGACCAGCCGGCTCTCGCCGATCGACTCGCCCCGACGCAGCAGTTCGGCGCGCTGATCCGGCGCGGCGTCGGCCATGATCAGCCCAAAGACGATTCCGGCCGTGGCGTGGCTGGACGGCGCCGAGGAGTTCGTCCGGTAGGTCTCGTCCACGCGGATGCATGTCTGAACGGAGGGGTCGTCCACGAACGGGCGTGCGCGGAACACGCGAGCCTTGGCCACGCGGGCCGAGGCGCTGATGTCCTCGAGCGCCCGCGAGAACAGCCGCGTCAGCGCCGGAGGCGGCTCCTGGGAAAGGCGCGTGCCGAGCGGACAGTCGAAGTGGGCCAGGGCGAGCGCCGGCGAGATTTCGGCCTGGGTCTGGGCCAGGGTCCAGCGCGGATGGCTGTCGCCGACCCGGAAGGCCGCCAGGCCAGCCCGGTCCGCCGCCTCCTCCGCCGAGCCGACGGCGGGCGGAAGCGGCGTCTCGCGGCCCAGACGCTCGAGCGTGGTGGCGTCAAGGTAGGGACCCGTGGCGACCGCCGCGACCGGGGCGACCCGAGGTGGCGGGGCCGGGATGAATGCCGCGGGCGCGCAGCCCGCCGCCAGGACAGCCGTCGCGGCGAGGAGGACCGACCGCATCAGCCGGCGGCCGACCAGGTCACGGTCACGTTGGAGGCGCCGTCAGCGGGCGCCACGACCACGGCTAGGTCACCGCCTTCGGGCCCCTCGGCGCCGTACATCCGCGTCTGGTCCTGGGTCATGGTCGCCCCGGAGACCAGCCCGGCTTCCTCGGCGCGCGCGCGATAGTAGGCGATGACGGTGTCCGGATTGGCGTCGGTGGTGAAGACCAGCATGCCGCCGCCCTGGCCCGGTGCGGTTACGCTCTGCTGGACCTGGCCGCCCGGGTAGGGCTGGGCGAAGGCCGGCGCGCCTGCGGCTGAGGCCGCCGAGCCCGAGCCGAACACGACGCTCTGGCCGTCGGCGCCCTGGACCGTCACCGTCTGGTCCTCGCCGGACCCCTCGGCGGTCACCGTGCCGCCCGGAACCCTGACTTCTTCCCGGTCGCCGCCATCGCAACCGGCCAGAACCACCGCCGCCACGCCCGCAACGGCAACCATTAGAACACCGCGCATGGGATTCCCCTTCGCCTGAGATGCCGAACCCTCGCGCAGGGGAACGGCGGGCGCAATAGGCGGCTCAGCCGGTGGCGGCGTCGACGTCGTCCCCGTCGGCCGCGGCGACGCCGCGCCTATCCTCCGCCGGGTCACCGTGCGGCCCGAGGTTGGGCTGGCCGACATTATTGACCGCCTGCTGGCTGGCGATCTGGTCCGTTTCGCCTTCGAAGCTGCGCGGTTCGGCCGGAGCCATGCCCTCGGTGGTCAGCATGTCGTCGATGCGAGCTTGATCGTCGTCGAGTTCGGAGCCCGAGGCGGAGCCGCCGCGCAGCGATCCCGCGCGCGTATCGGACCCCACGCCGGAACCGGACAGGGCCTCAGCGTACCGTTCAGCCGTCTCTTCGGGCTCGCGGGTCGCATCGACGTCCGGCTGGGGCGACACCGTCTCGGGGTTTTGTTCCTGATCCCGCTCGCGCGGCTCGATCGGCTGTTCGGTCATGGCGGTCTCCTCTCGCGGCAGAGCAAACGCGTGGAAGCCCTCGGAGGTCCCGCTATCTGTCAGAGATTTAACTGCAAAGCTCTGCCCCGGCGTGGCATCAGCCAGGCCTTCATCAGGAGACCTCCCCATGACCCGTCTGGCTATCCCCGTCGCCCTCGCCGCCGCCTTCGCCCTTTCGGGCTGCGTGACCGTGTTCGACGCCACCGACGACTACGGCTGGCAGGGCCAGAACGCCCAGCCCTTCGACTCAGCCAAGGCCGAGTGCCGCTCGCTGGCCGGCGACGACGAGGGCACGACCGCCTTCGTCACCTGCATGGCCGAGCGCGGCTGGACCCGCACGGCGAACTGACCAAAGAGAAAGGGCCGGATCGCTCCGGCCCTTTCCCAGTCTCTTACTTGCCGAACAGCTTGGCCCAGCGCCGGGGCTCGCGGTTCTTCCAGGCGCCGCGGTGGTAGGCGTCGGAGCCGATCAGCGGGACGACCGTGGTCGCCTCGGCGAAGACCATCTGCTCGTAGGTGGTCGACACCTTGCCCCAGGAGGCGGCTTCCTTGAGCGTCGAGGACGAGCAGGCGCCGTCGCGCACGTCGGCGACCGTGATCTGGACCGCATACTTGTGCATGTCGGCTTCGACGCCGAGGATCTCGGCGCAGACGACGGTGTCCTGGGCGAAGTTCTTGGGAACGCCGCCGCCGACCATGAACAGGCCGGTGGTGCCCGCCGCGATCTTGATGTCGGTCAGTTCGCGAAAGTCGGCGATGGCGTCGAGCATCATGTAGGGCTGGCCAGCGGCGGCGCGCTCCTTCTGGTGCTTGACCAGGCCGAAGCCGGCCGAGGAGTCGACAAAGGCCGGGCAGAAGATCGGCACGCCCATCTCATAGGCGGTCTGGATCAGGCTGCCTTCCTTCTTGGCGTTGCCCTCCGACAGCCACTTGCCCATCTCCCAGATGAACTCGCGCGAGGAATAGCCGCGCGGCTCGAGACGGTTGGCGATCTCCAGGATGGTGTGGTCGCAGGCCTGGAGCTCTTCCTCGTCGATGTAGGTGTCGTAGATGCGGTCGATGTAGTTGTCGCGCAGCACATTGTCGTCGACCGGGCCGGCGGCCTGGTAGTGCTTGAAGCCGAGCGCCTCGAAGAAATCCATGTCGACGATCGAGGCGCCGGTGGCGACCACGGCGTCGATCATGCCGAACTTCACCATGTCGCGGTACACGTGCATGCAGCCGCCGGCCGAGGTGGAGCCGGCCAGGATCAGCCACGGCGAGCAGTCCTTGTCCTCGATCGCCATGTTGAAGATGTCGGCCGCGCGCGCGGTGTCGCGGCTCGAGAACGACATCTTGCGCATCGAGTCGATGATCGGGCGGGCGTCGAAGCTGGTGATGTCGACGTGCTCGACGGTGGTCTGGAGCAGTTCGGCCTTGGCGTTGGAGCCTTGAACGGGAGCGTTCATCTCGCGGGTTTCCCTTTGGTTTGAGCGCCCGTCAAAGGAAGGAACAGCGGCCCGGACGGAGCGACGGGCCGCTGTCTATAACCGATCAGCCGGCGGGGCGGTTCAGCGTCGCGACTTCTTCCTCTGGCCCGCCTTGCCCTTGGGGCGCGACAGGCGGACGACCTTGCGGGCGGTTTCCTCGGCCGTGGTGCGCACGGTCGGGATGGAGCGCGGGGCCAGGCCGTAGAGCGAAGCCATCGGGGCGTCCTCGACCGCGGCCAGTTCGTGCTCGCCGTAGCCATTGAAGCCGGTCGTCATGGCCACGCCATAGGCGCCGAGCATGCCGATCTCGATGAAGTCGCCTTCCTGCACATCGGCCGGCAGCCAGAACGGGCCCGGCATATGGTCGATGGAGTCGCAGGTCGGACCGTAGAAGCGGAACGCCTTCAGCTCGGCCGAGGCCGCGCCGTCGCGCACCAGCTTGGTCGGGAAGGGCCAGCGCGAGTGCGTCGCGTCGAACAGCGAGCCATAGGACCCGTCGTTCAGATAGAGCGCGTCGCCCTTGCGCAGGTCGACCCGGCACAGGACCGAGGAGGACTCGGCCACCAGCGCCCGGCCCGGCTCGCACCACAGCTCGGTGGTTTCCGACACCGGCATCTCGGCGAAGCCGCGATGGATGGCGTCGGCGTATTCGCTCATGTCCGGCGGGACCATGCCCGGATAGACCGAGGGGAAGCCGCCGCCGACATCGACGATGTCGACGATGACGCCGGCGCGGCTGATCGAACGGCCGACCTGGGCCATGGCGGCCTGGTAGGCGGTCGGGCGCATGCACTGGCTGCCGACGTGGAAGCTGACGCCCATCAGGCCGTCCTTCACCGCCTGGCGCGTGGCCAGGAGCAGGGCCGGGGCATTGTCCGGCGAGACGCCGAACTTGCCCGACAGGGTGTAGGCCGCGCCGTCGGCGGAGACCGCCATGCGCACCACCAGGTTCAGGTCCGTGGCCCCGCCCGTGGCGGCGAGGATCTTCTGCAGCTCTTCATGGCAGTCGAGCGAGAAGGTCCGCACTCCGTGATCGAAGTACGCCCTGGTGATGGCCGCGCGGCTCTTGACCGGATGCATGAACGCCAGGCGCGCGTCGGCGCTGACCGACCGCACCAGTTCGATCTCGGCAAGGGACGCGACGTCGAACGCGGTCACGCCCGCCTCGACCAGGGTCTCGATGACCCAGCGCGAGGGGTTCGCCTTCACCGCATAGAAGACGTCAGCCTTCAGATTGTCCTGGAACCAGCGCGCCGCTACGGAAACAGAGCGCGGTCGCACAAGGGCGACGGGACGCTCCGGGGACCGCTCGCGGACCAGGTCCAGGGGCATATGGTACGTACGCAACGCACGTAACCCCCTGTAGATTGTTAAACCCAGACCGGCGTTAGCAGCGCATTTGGACAACGGGGTCCGCCGGAGCGCGCGATATGGGGTCGCGGGACCGTCATGTAAAGCGGTTTTTTCTGGGCGGGTCCGGACGTGACAGGACCTTAACTTGCGAGCCCGCCCCCCTCGCCTAGGGTGAATCCCGCGGTCGTCCGCGACGAGGGGGCACAAGATGCGACTTATCAACGTCCTGATGGCCGGAGTGCTGGCCACGACGCCGATGCTGGGCGCCTATTCCGCGGCGGCCCAGACCCTGCCGCCGCCGGCGCCGGCAGAGGAGCTCGCCCGCGGCATCCAGCTCGACTACGAGACCTTCACCCTCGAAAATGGCCTGCGGGTCGTCGTGCACACCGATCGCAAGGCGCCGGTGGTGGCCGTCCAGGCCTGGTACAACGTCGGCTCCAAGGACGAGCCGGAAGGTCAGACCGGCTTCGCTCACCTGTTCGAGCACATTGGCCTGTTCAACGGCACCGAGAACCTGCCGGGCGGCCTGATGGAGCCGCTGAGGGCGCTGGGCGCCACCGACTGGAACGGAACCACCTGGTTCGACCGCACCAACTTCTTCCAGACCGTGCCGACCGCCGCGCTGGAGCAGGCGCTCTACATGGAGAGCGACCGGATGGGGCACCTGCTCGGCGCCCTGACCCAGGAGCGGCTCGATAACCAGCGGGGCGTCGTCCAGAACGAGAAGCGCCAGGGCGACAACAATCCCTACGGCCTCGTCTTCTATTCGATGCTCGACGCCCTGTTCCCCGAGGGCCACCCCTACGCCCATTCGACGATCGGCTCGATGGCCGATCTGGACGCCGCCTCGCTGCAGGACCTGCGCGACTGGCACCGCGACAACTACGGGCCGAACAACGCCGTCCTGGTCCTGGCCGGCGACATCGACGTGGCCACGGCCCGGACCCTGGTCGAGCGCTACTTCGGCCACATCCCGCGCGGTCCGCAGAACGAGCCGGCGCAGGCCGACATCCCGACCCTGGACGAGCGCGTCGACCTGACGCTGCACGACCGTGTGTCCAATACGCGCCTGTACCGGACCTGGGTGGTGCCGGGCATGCTCGACGCCTCGGCCGCCGACCTCGACGTGGCCGCGACCGTGCTCGGCGGCCTGGCCTCCTCGCGGCTCGACAACGAGCTGGTGCGCGGCGACGAGACGGCGGTGTCGGTCACGGCGGGCGTCCAGTCCTTCCATCGGCTGGGCTTCTTTCAGGTCACGGTCGACGTGAAGCCGGGCGAGGACGTCGACGCCGTCTCTCGGCGGCTGGACCAGATCATCGCCGACTTCATCGCCAGCGGCCCGACCGAGGACGAGGTCCAGCGCGTCGTGACCACCGCCTTGTCGCAGCAGATGCAGGCGCTGGAGCCTACCGGCGGCTTCGGCGGCCAGTCGGTCGTCCTGGCCGAAGGCATGCTCTACGCCGACGACCCCGGCTTCTACCGCCAGCAGCTTCGCCAGCTGAGCGAGGTCACCCCGGCCTCGGTGCGCGAGGCCATGGACCGCTGGCTGACACGGCCCGTGGTGGCGATCCGCGTCGACCCCGGCGAGCGCGAGCCCTATGCCGAGGCCTCGGCCGAGCGGCCGGCGCCGGAACCGGTCGAGCCCCTGTCGGTCACCCCACGCGGTCCCGTCCCGCCGATCGGCCAAGTCGCCGGGTTGGACTTCCCTACGGTCGAGCGCACCCGGCTGTCGAACGGCCTGGAGGTGGTCTACGCCCGTTCGCCCGCCGCCGTGCCGGTGACGCGCGTGGCGCTCGAGTTCAATGCGGGCCTGGCGGCCGATCCGAGCGACGCGCTCGGCACGCACAGGCTGATGGTCAACCTGCTGACCGAGGCGACCGAGACCCGCGGGTCGATCGAGCTGGCCGAGGCGCAGGAGCGTCTCGGGGCCACCATCGGCACCCAGTCCAGCATGGACCGGACTGCGTTGATGCTCGTCACGCCCAGCGCCAACCTGACGCCGTCCCTCATGCTGCTGGCCGACATCGCCATGAACCCGGCCTTCGCGCCCGACGAGATCGAGCGGCTGCGCGCGCAGCAACTGGCGGCGATCGCGGCCGAGCTGACCCAGCCGAACGGACTGGGCCTGCGGGCGCTGCCGACCCTGCTGTATGGCGACGCCCATCCGTACGGGCGGCCCTTCACCGGAACCGGTGACGCGACCGCCGTGGCCGGCATCGACCGGGAGGACCTGGTGGCCTTCCACGAGGCCTGGATCCGGCCGGACAACGCCCAACTGTTCGTGGTCTCGGACCGGCCGCTGGCCGAGATCGCGTCGGCGCTCGAGGCCGCCCTGGGCGGCTGGCGGGCCCCCTCGACGCCGCGCGGCGTCAAGGATTTCTCCGCCCCGATCGAGCCGGCCCAGCCGCGCATCGTGCTGATCGATCGTCCGCAGTCGCCGCAGTCGGTGATCCTGGGCGCCTCGGTCCTGCCGGTGACGGGCCGCGACGACCTGGTCGCGTTGAACGCCGCCAACGAGGTGATTGGCAACGGCTTCCTGTCGCGCATCAACCAGGACATCCGCGAGACCCGCGGCTGGTCCTACGGCCTGCGCGGCGTGGTCAACACCCTGGAGAACCAGACGCCCTACATCATCACCGCTCCGGTCCAGGCCGACCGGACCGGGGAGTCGATCGCGGTCCTGCTCGACCAGTACCGCCGCTTCACCTCTTCGGACGGTGTGACCGCGGCCGAGTTGACCCGCACCGTGAACGGCAATGTCCGCCAGCTGCCGGGCGGGTTCGAGACCTCCGCCGCCATCCTCGGCGCGCTCAGGACCAATGCGCTGTACGGCCGCACGGACACCTATTGGGAGGACATCGCGCCGCGTTATCAGGCCATGACCGCCTCGGGCCTCGATCAAGCGGCTCGCGCGGTGATCGATCCCGAGCGGTTCGTCTGGGTCGTGGTCGGGGACGCCGCGGTGGTCCGGCCCCAGCTCGAGGCGCTCGGCCTGCCGGTCGAAGTTCGTCCCGCGCAGTAATCCGCCGCGGCCGTCGGCCCGTATCTGCCCGCGCGGCTTGCCGCGCGGGCGACGGCTGCTAGGTTGCCCGGCTCAAGAAGTCAGCTTTCAGGGGAGGGCGTCGATGCGCCTGTTCGAAGCCAGAATATTCAGATGGGCCGCCGTGGCCGCCACCGCGCTGTCGCTCGCGGCCGGGCCGGTCGCGGCCAGCGCGCAGCAGGCCGGCGCACCGGTCGAGGAACTCATTCAGGGGGTAAACATCCCCTATGAGACCTTCACCCTGGACAACGGGCTTCGCGTCATCGTCCACGAGGATCACTCGGCCCCGATCGTGGCCGTGTCGGTCTGGTACAACGTCGGCTCCAAGGACGAACCGGCCGGCCGCACCGGCTTCGCCCACCTGTTCGAGCACCTGATGTTCGGCGGTTCGGAAAACGCGCCCGGCAGCTACATCACCCGCCTTCAGGGCATCGGCGCGACCGACCTGAACGGCACCACCTGGTTCGACCGCACCAACTACTTCCAGACGGTCGCGACCCCGGCGCTGGAATATGCGCTGTATGTCGAGAGCGACCGCATGGGCCACATGCTGGGCGCCATCACCCAGGAGACGCTCGACCTCCAGCGCGGCGTTGTCCAGAACGAGAAGCGCCAGGGCGACAACAACCCGTTCGGCCTGGTCCAGTACGCCCGCCTCGCGGCCATGTTCCCCGAAGGCCACCCCTACCGCCACTCGACCATCGGCTCGATGGCCGACCTCGACGCCGCCTCCATGGACGACGTGCGGACCTGGTTCATCGAGAACTACGGCCCGAACAACGCCGTGCTCGTGCTGGCCGGCGACGTGACGGTCGAGCGCGCGCGCGAACTGGTCGAGCAGTATTTCGGCTCCATCCCGCGCGGGCCGGTCAACGAGCCCGCCCAGGCCGACATCCCGACCCTGGACGCGCCGATCAGCCAGGTCATGCATGACCGTGTGCCCTTCGTGCGTATCTACCGCAGCTGGGTCGTGCCCGGCCTGCTCGACGAGCAGTCGATCCCGCTCAGCGTCGGCGCCTCGGTGCTGGGCGGCCTGGCCTCCTCGCGCCTCGACAACGAGCTGGTCCGTGGCGACCAGACGGCGGTTTCGGTTTCGTCCTCCTACCAGCCCTTCCACCGCCTGGGCTTCTTCGACGTCGTCGTGAACGTGAAGCCGGGCCAGGACCCGGACGCAGTTGCGGCCCGCCTCGACGCCATCATCGCGGACTTCATCGCCAACGGTCCGACCGAGGACGAGGTCCGCCGCGTCGTAACCCAGCAGGTCGCCAACCGCATCTACGGCCTGGAGCAGGTCGGCGGCTTCGGCGGCCGGGCCACCGCGCTCGCCGAAGGCGCGCTCTACGCCAATGATCCCGACTTCTACGAGCGCCAGCTGCAAGCCTATGCCGAAGTCACGCCGGCCGAAGTCACCGAGGTCATGCAGCGCTGGCTGACCCGCCCGGTCTACGCCCTGCGGGTCGAGCCCGGTGCGCGCGAGGACTACGTCGAGGCCTCGGCCACGCCGTCGGGCGCCGCGCCCGCCAGCGCCCCGGTCGAATACACGCCGACCCCGCGCCCGCCCCTGCCGGAAATCGGCCAGGTGTCGCCGCTCGACTTCCCGGATATCCAGCGCGCCCGCCTGTCCAACGGCGTCGAGGTCGTCTTCTCGCAAGCCGCCTCGGTGCCGGCCACTCGCGTGGCCGTCGAGTTCGACGCCGGCTGGGCCGCCGATCCGGCGGACCAGCGGGGTCTGCAGTCGCTCATGCTCAACCTGATGACCGAAGGCGCTGGCGGCATGGACTCCGCCGCCCTGGCCGAAGCCCAGGAGCGCCTGGGCGCCTCGATCAACGCGAGCGCCTCGATGGACCGCACGGTGGTCAGCCTGACCTCGGTCACGCCGAATCTGGCGCCGTCGCTGGACCTGCTGGAAGCGGTCATCCAGGAGCCCACCTTCGCCCCGGCGGAGGTCGAGCGTCTGCGCGGCCAGCAACTGGCCGCCATCGCGAGCGAACTGTCGCAGCCGGCGGGCCTGGGATCGCGCGCGCTCTACGCCACCCTCTTCGGCGAAGAGAGCGGCTATGGCCGCGACGTCAGCGGCCTGGGTCAGGCGGCGGCGGTCCAGGCGGCCAGCCGCGAGGACATCCTCGGTTTCCACCAGGCCTGGATCCGGCCGGACAACGCCCGCATCTTCGTGGTGTCGGACCGTCCGATGTCGGAAATTCTGCCGCAGCTGGAATCGCGCTTCGGGGACTGGGCCGCGCCGTCCACGCCGCGCGGAACCAAGACCATCGGCGACGTTCCGGCCGCCCAGCCGCGCATCATCCTGATCGACCGGCCGCAGTCGCCCCAGTCGCTGATCCTCGGCGGTCAGGTGCTGGACGTGCGCGGTACGGACGACCGGCTGGTGCTGGACGCCGCCATGGAGGTGCTCGGCAACGGCTTCTCCTCGCGGATCAACACCGACCTGCGCGAGACGCGCGGCTGGTCCTACGGCTCGCGCAGCTTCGTCTCGGCGTTGGAGGGCCGCTCGCCCTACGTCATCAACGCCCCGGTCCAGGCCGACCGCACCGGCGAGGCCATCGCCTCGATCCTCGCGGTCCACCAGGGCTTCCTGGGCGACGAGGGCGTCACCGCGCGTGAGCTCGGGCTCGTCATGGACAGCGCGACCCGTCGCCTGGCCGGCCAGTTCGAGACCTCCTCGGCGGTTCTCGGCGCGCTGCGTTCGAACGACCTGTTCGACCGTCCGGACGACTATTGGGAACAGGCCGGCGCCCGCTACCTGGGCCTGACCGCCCAGTCGCTGGATCAGGCCGCGCGCGGCGCCATCGATCCCAGCGAGTTCGTCTGGGTGGTGGTCGGCGACGCCTCCGTCGTCCGGCCCCAGCTGGAAGCGCTCGGCCTGCCGGTCGAGGTCCGCCCCGCCCAGTAAGACCAACGGATCGTCCAGGGCGTCGCAAGGCGCTCTGGACGATATCCGCCCTCGCGTGGCATTAAGACTTGCCGGAGCGCCCCTCGCGCGTCATGCGGCGCTGTCGCCCACCAGATCACCGCGAGACCATGAGCTCTAAAGCCGCCGCCGACTCCTCCCGGCTCGTTCTGGCGCGCGACGTGTCCAAGACCTTCGGACAGCGCAAGGCGCTGGACGGCGTCTCCGTCGAGGTCGCCTCAGGCGAGATGGTCGCCCTGATCGGCCCTTCGGGTTCGGGCAAGTCGACCCTGTTGCGTTCCATCACCGGCCTGCAGACCATCGACCCCGGCAAGGGCGTCATCGAGGTCTTCGGACGCAGCGTCCAGAAGAACGGCCGTATCGCCGGCGACGTGCGCAGGACGCGCGCCCGGCTCGGCATGATCTTCCAGCAGTTCAACCTGGTCGGGCGGCTGAGCCTGTTCTCCAACGTCATGCTGGGCGCGCTCGGCCGGGTGCCTTTCGCCGCAGGCCTGTTCGGCGCGTGGAGCCGCGAGGACAAGATGCGCGCCATGGCGGCGCTGCATCGCGTCGGCGTTTCCGACTACGCCGGCCAGCGGGCCAACACCCTGTCGGGAGGCCAGCAGCAGCGCGGCGCCATCGCGCGCGCCCTGGTGCAGGGCGCCCAGGCCATCCTGGCCGACGAGCCGGTGGCTTCGCTCGACCCCGTCTCGGCCCGCAAGGTCATGGAGCAGCTGGTTGAGCTGAACCAGCGCGACGGCCTGGGGGTGATCGTGACCCTGCACCAGGTCGACTACGCGATCCGCTATTGCCAGCGCGTGATCGCGCTGAAGGCCGGGCGGATCGCCTATGACGGCCCGTCCTCGGGCCTGGACAAGCCGACCCTCATCGAAATCTACGGTCCCGAGATCGAGGACGCCTTCTGGGAAGGAGATCCCACATGATCGGCTCCATCGCACGCCGCGCCCTGCTCGTCGGCGCCTTGGGCGTCACGACCCTCCTGGCCGCCTGCGGTGGCGAGGAGGAGGCTGATCCGAACCGCATCGTCTTCGCCGTGCTGCCGGCCGAAAGCCAGGCCGCGGCCGAGCCCCTGTGGGCGCCCCTGATCGACGACCTTGAGGCCGAGACGGGCCTGGAGGTCGAGCTCCGCTTCGTCCCGAACTACACGGTGCTGGTCGAGACCATGCGCGCGGGCCAGATCCAGGTCGCCTGGATGTCCGCCCTGCCGGCGCTGGACGCCACGCGCCGCGCCGACGGTCACATCATCGGCCGGATCATGAACCGCGAGGGCGAAACCCATTACCGCTCGGTTCTGATCACGCGCACCGGCTCGGGCATCACCCTTGAGGACGTGATGGCGTGCGGCCGCAGGCTGTCGTTCGGCATGGGCGACGCCCGGTCGACCTCCGGCACGCTGGCGCCGCTGGCCTTCCTGTTCGGCCCGGCCGAGATCGAACCTGCCGACTGCTTCCGCGAGGTGCGCTCGGCCAACCACCAGGCCAATGCGCTCGCCGTGGCGAATGGACAGGTCGACGTAGCCACCAACAACGACGTGGGCCTGCTGTTCACGGAGCGGCAGAACCCGACCGCCTTCCGCAATCTGCAGGTGATCTGGGAAAGCCCGCCGATCCCCGAAAGCGCGATCGTGGTGCGCGGCGACGTCGACCCCGCGGTGACCGAGCGGATTCGGAGCTTCTTCCTCACCTACGGCGACAGCCCCGAAGAGCGCGCCATTCTGGACGACCTGGAGTACGGCGGCTTCCAGGCCGCCGATGACAGCTACCTCGATCCGGTACGCGAGATGGAGGCGTCCGTCGCCCTGATGGAGGCCCGCCGGTCCGGTGACGCGGCCCGCATCGCCGAGGCCCGCGAGGCCTACGAGGAAATCCACGCCCGCGTGGTCGCCGCCCAGGAAGTCCGTCCGTGACGAGCCAGCCCGTCGACGCCTCCATGGTACCGCCGCCGCCGAGCCGCCCGCTCGGCGCGCTGATCTTCGACATCGCCCTGTGGGGTGGCCTGATCGCCGCCCTGCTGTTCGCCTTCGAGCGAGTCGACATCGATAATCTGCCGCGCCTGTTCGGCGGCTCGACCACGGCGACCGAGCTTGCGGGATCGCTGCTGAATCCGGACTTCACCCGCGTCGAGTTCTTCGTCGAGAAGATGCTCGAGACGGTGATGATCGCGCTGTGGGGCACCTTCCTGGCGCTCTTCCTGGCCATTCCGCTGGCCTTCATGGCGGCGCGCAATGTCGCCCCGGCCTGGCTGGTCTGGCCGATCCGCAGGGTGATGGACCTCATGCGGTCGGTGCCGGATCTGGTCATTGGTCTGATCTTCGTGATCATCGTCGGCCTGGGCCCGCTGCCGGGCGTGCTGGCGCTGGCGCTGAACACCGGCGGGGTTCTGGCCAAGCTGTTCTCCGAAGCCGTGGAGTCGATCGACAAGGGGCCGGTCGAGGGCGTGCGCGCCACCGGCGGCCAGCCGCTGCACGAAATCCGCTGGGGCATCCTGCCCCAGGTGGCGCCGCTGTGGACGTCGTTCGCTCTCTACCGCTTCGAATCCAACGCCCGGGCCGCGACGGTGCTGGGCCTGATCGGCGCGGGCGGCATCGGTTCGACCCTGATCGACGCCTTCAACAGCTACAACTACCGCGAGGTGTCGGCGATCGCGATCATCGTTGTGATCACGGTGACCCTAATCGACATGCTCAGCCAGGTCATGCGCAAGCGCCTGCTCTAGCGGGCGTCATCGAACCGTCATTCCGTCGTCGGATGATTGTCGCGCGGCCTTCGGCGGGATGTCATTGACGCGTCGTATCGAGCCCCCGACGGCGCATCTCGCGCCAGAGGGATGAGACGATGAAGAAGCTGGCGGCCAGCGCGATCGCGCTGATCATGGTTGCGGCGTGCGGCCCGACGGGCGGCGGCGCCGGCGGAGCGGGCTCGGGCCAGGGCATCTGGGCCACGGGCTCCTCGACGGTCTTCCCCTTCGCGACCCGCGTCGCCGAGAACTTCGCCCGCAACACCGGCGGAACCGCCCCGCGCGTCGAGTCCCAGGGCACGGGCGGCGGCATCAACGCCTTCTGCGGCGGCGTCGGCGCCGGCACCCCGGACATCGCCACCGCCTCCCGGCCGATGAAGGCGTCGGAGTTCGACGCCTGCGCCGCCAACGGCGTGACCCAGATCCTGGAAATCCAGATCGGTTCGGATGGCATCGTCATCGCCACGGCGCGCGACGGCGCCGACTTCGATTTCCGCCCGCAGGACATCTACATGGCCCTGGCGGCCCAGGTGCCGACCGGCTCGGGCGTCGGCGCCAATCCGAACACCGCCTGGAACCAGGTCAATCCGGCCCTGCCGGCGCAGGCCATCACCGTCTACGGTCCCCCGCCGACCTCGGGCACCCGCGATGCCTTCCTCGAACTGGCCATGACGCCGGGCGCCGAAGCGCTCCCGTCGCTGGCGGCGCTGAGCGAATCCGACGAGGACCAGTTCGAGACCATCGCCCACACCCTGCGCGAGGACGGCCGCTGGATCGACTCGGGTGAGAACGACAACGTCATCGTCCAGACGCTCACCCGCACGCCCGGCGCGCTCGGCGTCTTCGGCTATTCCTTCCTGGAAGAGAACCTGACCCAGGTGAAGGCCGCCTCGATCAACGGCGTGCAGCCGAACGCCGACACGATCGCCGATGGCTCCTATCCGCTGTCCCGCTCGCTGTTCATCTACGTCAAGATCCCGCACCTCGACACCACCGCGGGCCTGACGCAGTTCCTGGAAGAGTTCCTGTCGGACGCGGCCGCCGGCCGGGGCGGCTATCTGCAGGACCGCGGCCTGATCCCTCTGTCGGGCGAGGCCCTGAACGAACAGCGTGAACGCCTGCGCGCGCGCACGCCGATGGTTCGCCCGGCTTCCTAGGCCCCGGGCCTAGTCCGCCACCCGGATCGAGAAGCGCCGGACGGTGACCCCGTCCGGCGCGACCGGCGCGGAACCGGAACGGACGTCTCCGAAGCGGGCTTCTTCGAGCAACCGGCTCAGGGGGTCAGAAGCGCCTGCGGATCGCGTGCGCTCCGCCGGCGCCAAGGCAATGGGCGATCCCACGCCGGGCTGCTGAAGACGGGCGAACCCTGCGGGCGCGCCGCCCAGCGCGTCCGCCTCGACGGCGATCAGCACCAACTCCTCGCGCAGATCGCCCGAGCCGTGCGGCTCGAGCTGATAGGCCGCCAGCCTCGCCCGGCCGGGCTCGAAGCGCACCGCGTCACGATCGTCCGCCCAGGGCAAAGCCCAGATAGTTCCGTCCGGAGCGAAGGCCAGGGCGGTGACGTCCAGCGAGACAGCGCCGCCGTTGCGGATGCGCGCGAAGATCACGTCGCACGGCCTGAGGGTGAAGGCCGCGCCGTGGAGACCGAGCGAGGCGAGGGCCACGGCGTCATCCGGCGGCCGGTCCCATAACTCGGCGTGGCGCGGGTCGAAGGGCGCGCAGCCGTCTCCGACCGGCCGTCCCGGGCGCCAGATGTAGAGCTCGGTCTCGAGCGCCTGGGCGGCTCCGCCGCGCGGAGAGGTTTCGAGCGCGCCCAGGATCAGCTTGAGGCGATGGGCCCGCGCCGCCCGCGTCAGGGCGTCGTGAAGGGCCTGCAGCAGATACGCGTCGAGGCGCTCGCCGGCCTGGTCGGCCGCTGCGGCGATATTCAGGGCGCCCATCACTCCGTCGGGGTCGGATCCGACGGCCTCGGACAGGACGAGCCGCGTCCCGCCATCAGCCAGGTGCAATCTGAGATCGGCCTCATCACCCGGATCGACCCAGCGTATTCGCACGTCCTCGGCGTCGATCTCCGAGAGGGCCCGAAGGACCGCTTGACCGAGGCCCGCTCCGGGCGGCGCCGAGGGCGGGGAGACGCGAAATTCGAAATCGACACCACGCTCGACGACGCGCGCGGCCCACAGCCGGCGATCCGTGTAGGGACGGTCGGCCGCGGTACGCAAGTCGCGCCAGGCGTCCGCGCCGACACCGCGGTAGCTGGCGGGCACGAGCCTCGCACGGGTCGGCTCGACCTCGGTGGCGCGTGCATAGAGCACGACACGCTGGCCGCCGCCGGAGGACTCGGAAAGGGAAACGATGCTGCCTTCGGTCAGGCCGTGCAGGGCGCCCGCATTGAGGATCAGGCTGTCGAGCGCGACTCGCCCGTCGCGCGCCTCGAGCGCCGGCTTCACGACAGTCCATGCCGCCTCGGCGCCGCCATCCGGCGCTCCGAACACCGCCCGATCAAGCGCGCCCTCGAACTCGGCCGGGGCGTCGAGCCGCAAGGAACTGTCGCGGACGTCGTGTTCGAGCAGGCTGGCCTGGATGCGGGCCGCGGC
>NZ_JANJTL010000073.1 GCF_024711105.1 Brevundimonas sp.
TTGGCGTCGACCTCGCCGCGCTCCGACAGGATCAGGGCGTGGTGGCCCATGCGGGCGTCTGTGCCGTCCGCGCCCTTGCGGACTACGATGCGGCCCTGGAAGACGCCGCGGCCGCTGTCGCGGACCACGCCCTTGGCCAGCTGGTCGGTCAGGCCGTTCGGGCCGACGTGGTCGACCTCGGAGGTCAGGTCCGCGTGGCGGGCGCCGGCGAGCAGATAGGCGCCGTCGAGCCGCACCGCCGCGCCCTCGCCGGGATGGCGGACACGGGTCTCGAGACGCTGAAGCTTGGCGCCGGTGGTCAGGACGGTCTGCGAGATGGCTGCGGAGCCGCCAAGGGTGACCTGCGCGCGCGAGAAGCTGAGCGCATCCTCGGCGTCGTCGGCGAGCACGATCCGCTCCAGGCGCGCACCCTCGCCCAGCGAGATGCGCAAGGTGACGTTGGACACGTAGGCGCCGGCAGCGCCCTCGTACGTCTCCAGCAGGGTCAGGGCCGAGCCGGCCGCGACCTCGACGGCGACCTCGGCCTGATGGCCCGTACCGTCGGTGGCCGAGACGAAGCGCAGCCGGGCCAGATGCTCGCCCGGTCCTTCGGCGATCAGACCGGGAAAGCCGTCGCAGCGGCCATTGACGAACAGCAGCTCATCGCCGCCGAGACTGGCGAAGGGGCCGCCGGGTTCAGCGGACGCTTGAGGTGACGGCTCCGGCGCGGCGCGCAGCCAGCGGCGCACGTCGGTGTACTTCCAGTCCTCGCTGCGGCGGGACGGGAAGGTCTCGGCGTCGTTCAGATCGATGCGGGCGGCGAGGTCCATCAGGCGGCGGCCAGGTACTTGTCGTACCCCTCGGCCTCCAGATCGAGCGCCAGCTCGGGGCCGCCCGAGGCGACGATGCGGCCCGCGACCAGCACGTGCACCCGGTCGGGCCGGATGTAGTCGAGCAGACGCTGGTAGTGGGTGATCACCAGCATGGAGCGCTCGGGGCTTCGCAGCGCGTTTACCCCATCGGCCACGACCTTGAGCGCATCGATATCCAAGCCGGAGTCGGTCTCGTCGAGGATGAGCAGGGACGGCTGAAGCAGAGCCATCTGAAGCACTTCCATCCGCTTCTTCTCGCCGCCCGAGAAGCCGACGTTCAGCGGCCTCTTGAGCATGTCGAAGTCCATCTTCAGGGCCTTGGCGGCCTCGCGGGCGCGCTTCAGGAACTCCGGGGCGGTGATCTCGTCCTCGCCGCGCTGGCGGCGCTGGGCGTTGACGGCGGCGCGCACGAAGGTGAGCGCGGGCACGCCGGCGATCTCCATCGGATATTGGAAGGACAGAAACAGGCCCTTGGCCGCCCGCTCGGCGGGCTCGAGCGCCAGCAGGTCCTCGCCGTTCCAGGAGGCCGTGCCGCTGGTCACCTCATAGCCGGGCCGGCCCGCGAGCGAATAGCCGAGCGTCGACTTGCCCGCGCCGTTCGGGCCCATGACGGCGTGCACCTCGCCGGCGGGGACCTGGAGGGACAGGCCCTTCAGGATCGGCTTGTCGGCGACGGAGACGGAAAGATCGTTGATCGAGAGCATTCAGGAACCAGTGCGCGGTGTGGTGGCCGCGATGACGAGGAAAAGGACGGCGAGCACCGCCGGGAAGCCGACCACGGGCAACAGCACCCACTTGAGGTCATCGGTCGTGAAGACCGCCACCGCGGCGGCCAGTGTCAGCAGGACGTCGATGGCGAAGGCGACGAGCACCACCGCCCAGCCGGCGCGGGTCACCGGCCGGATGCGGAAGACGCTGCCGTCCATGTGGAACCAGGGCTGGGTCATCAGATCTCGCACGCCAGCGAAGTAAGCGAGATTTCGAGCCAGGCGTTCGACCCCTCGGCGTCACCGCTCAGGGTGTGGCGTACGAAGCCGTGGCGGCCCGGGGCGGAGAGCTCATAGACCGTCACCCGACTGAAGCCGCCGAAGTCGTCGGTGCACACCTGCCGCAGGTTCAGCGAGGAGCCGCCCAACGCCTCCTCGGCGGTGAAGCCGCAGCCGGTGAAGGCCGCGCCGAAGCAGTAGACGCTAGGGAATCCCGGCTCGATCTTAATCAGGTCCGGTCGGACGACGACCGACCAGGCCAGTTCGCGGCCCTCGAAGGTCGAGGCGCGGCCGCCGACCGTCACCCGAGCCAGACCGACGTGTTCGCCGGTGGGCGTCGGGTCGGGCGTCAGCCAGACGACCGGCGTCTCGGCCCCTGCCGTCCAGCCGAGTTGCTGAGATCCTTCCGCCGGCAGCAGATCGGCGACCAGCTCCGACAGCTCGATCGGGCGCAGCGAAGCGGCCTCGGGCGGCGAGACCGATTGCTGCGCGACCGCCGCTGCGGCGAAGGCGAGGACGGGGGTCATCATCCGACCGACCCCTCGAGGCTGATCGCCACCAGCTTCTGGGCCTCGACGGCGAACTCCATCGGGAGCTCCTGCAGGACCTCGCGGACGAAGCCGTTGACCAGCAGCTGAACCGCCTCCTCTTGGCTGAGGCCGCGCTGCATGGCGTAGAACAGCTGGTCTTCGGACAGGCGGGTGGTGGTGGCCTCGTGCTCGAACTGGGCCTGGCCGTTGCGGGCCTCGACGTAGGGCACCGTGTGGGCCGCGCAGTCCTTGCCGATAAGCAAGGAGTCGCACTGGGTGAAGTTGCGCGCGCCGGTCGCCTTCGGATGGGCCGAGACCAGGCCGCGATAGGTGTTGGACGAGCGGCCCGCCGACACGCCCTTGGAGATGATCCGCGAGCGGGTGTTCCGGCCCAGGTGCACCATCTTGGTGCCGGTGTCGGCCTGCTGGCGGCCGTTGGTGATGGCGATGGAATAGAACTCGCCCGACGAGCCCTCGCCCTTGAGCAGGCAGGACGGATATTTCCAGGTGACCGCCGAGCCGGTCTCGACCTGGGTCCAGGACACCTTCGAGCGGTCGCCGCGGCAGTCCGCGCGCTTGGTGACGAAGTTGTAGATGCCGCCCTTGCCCGTCACCGGATCGCCCGGGTACCAGTTCTGGACCGTCGAATATTTGATCTCGGCGTCGTCCAGCGCGACCAGCTCGACCACCGCGGCGTGCAGCTGGTTCTCGTCGCGCATCGGGGCGGTGCAGCCCTCCAGATACGAGACGTAGGCCCCCTTGTCGGCGATGATCAGGGTGCGCTCGAACTGGCCGGTGTTCTCCGCATTGATGCGGAAATAGGTCGACAGCTCCATCGGGCAGCGGACGCCCGGCGGGACATAGACGAACGATCCGTCCGAGAAGACCGCGCTGTTCAGCGCCGCGAAATAGTTGTCGCTGACCGGCACCACCGAACCGAGGTACTGCCGCACCAGCTCGGGATGCTCCCGCAGCGCCTCGCTCATCGGCAGGAAGATCACCCCC
>NZ_JANJTL010000085.1 GCF_024711105.1 Brevundimonas sp.
ACCTTGCCGGAATAGATCATGCCGGGCTCGGGCTCGGACACGATCGACGAGATCCAGTTCTTGGCGGCGTCGATCTTTTCCTGATCCGAGGCGGCGATCTTCACCGTGCCGTCGTCGTCGATGTTGATCTTGGCGCCGGTCTTTTCGACGATCTCGCGGATGATCTTGCCGCCGGTGCCGATGATGTCGCGGATCTTGTCGGTCGGAACCTTGATGGATTCGATCTTGGGCGCGTACTCACCGAGTTCGGTGCGGGCGCCGTCGATGGCCTTGTCCATCTCGTCGAGGATGTGCAGGCGGCCGGCCGAAGCCTGGGCGATCGCCTTGCGCATGATCTCCTCGGTGATGCCTGGGACCTTGATGTCCATCTGCAGCGAGGTGATGCCCTCGCGCGTGCCGGCCACCTTGAAGTCCATGTCGCCGAGGTGATCCTCGTCGCCCAGGATGTCCGACAGGATGGCGAACTCACCCGACGGCTCGAGGATCAGGCCCATGGCGATGCCCGAAACCGGACGGGCCAGCGGCACGCCGGCGTCCATCAAAGCCAGCGACGAGCCGCAGACCGTGGCCATGGAGGACGAGCCGTTGGACTCGGTGATCTCCGAGACCAGGCGGATCGTGTAGGGGAAGTCTTCCTTGGTCGGCAGCATCGGACGGATGGCGCGCCAGGCGAGCTTTCCGTGACCGATTTCGCGGCGGCCGGGCGAGCCCATGCGGCCGGCTTCACCCACTGAGTAGGGGGGGAAGTTGTAGTGCAGCAGGAAGGATTCCTTGTAGGTGCCCTGCAGGGCGTCGATCCACTGCTCGTCCTCGCCGGTGCCCAGGGTGGCGACCACGAGGGCCTGGGTTTCACCGCGGGTGAACAGGGCCGAGCCGTGGGTGCGCGGCAGGATGCCGACTTCCGAGACGATGTCGCGGACCTTGTCGAGCGGGCGGCCATCGACACGGCGGCCGTGCTCGATGATGTCGCGGCGCAGGACCTCGGCTTCGCATTCCTTGAAGGCCGTGCCGAACTTGGTGGCGTCCACGCCGTCCGGGTTGGTCTCGGAGGCGAGCAGGGCCTCGGCGGCCTTCTTCTTGGCGGCGCCGACGGCGGTGTGGCGGTCGTACTTGCCCTTGTGGCCGTAGGCGGCGCGGATGTCGTCGCCGACCAGTGCCTTGATCTGATCCACCACGCCCGAGACGTCGTCGGCCTGGAAGTCGAAGGGCTCCTTGGCGGCGTGCTCGGCCAGCTCGATGATCGCGTCGATCACAGGCTGCATCGACTTGTGGGCGAACACGAGCGCGTTCAGCATCACGTCGTCGGCCAGTTCCTTGGCCTCGGACTCGACCATCATGAGGGCGTCCTGGGTGCCGGCGACGACGAGGTCCAGCTTGGACCCGGGCCCCTGGTCCAGGGTCGGGTTGAGGACGAACTCGCCGTCGATGTAGCCGACGCGCGCGGCGCCGATCGGGCCCATGAAGGGCACGCCCGACAGGGTCAGGGCGGCGGAGGCCGCGATCATGCCGACGACGTCCGGATCGTTCTCCAGGTCATGCTGGAGGACGGTCACGACGACCTGGGTCTCGTGCTTGAAGCCCTTGACGAACAGCGGGCGGATCGGACGGTCGATGAGGCGCGAGACCAGGGTCTCTTTCTCGGTCGGCCGGCCTTCACGCTTGAAGTATCCGCCCGGGATCTTGCCTGCGGCGAAGGTCTTTTCCTGGTAGTTCACGGTCAGCGGGAAAAAGTCGACGCCGGCCTTGGGGGTCTTGGCGAAGACGGCGGTGGCCAGCACCACGGTGTCGCCGTAGGTGGCCAGGACCGAGCCGTCAGCCTGACGGGCGATGCGGCCGGTTTCCAGCGTCAGGGTGCGACCGCCCCATTCGATGGTCTTGCGCTTGATATCAAACATGAATTTCTTCTTTCTTGTCCCGCGGGCGGATTCCCTGCGGGGGCGGACGGGCGGGAGGTCAGTCCTTCGGTCCAGTAAACCGCCGACCCCCATGGGACGGCGACGAATGAGGACCGATCTGGCCCTCGCGAATGGCGCCGGGACGCGGCGCATGTGCGAAGGGGGCCCGGGGGCCCCCTTTCAGAGACTGTGCCTTAGCGGCGCAGGCCCAGCTTGCCGATGATGGCCGTGTAGCGGCTCTCGTCGGATTTCTTGAGGTAGTTCAGAAGGCGACGACGCTGCGAGACCATCTTGAGCAGGCCGCGGCGCGAGTGGTTATCCTTCTTGTGGGTCTTGAAGTGCTCGGTCAGGTTGGCGATCCGTTCGGACAGGATCGCGATCTGGACCTCGGCTCCGCCGGTGTCCCCTTCGGAACGGGCGTTGTCGGCGATGACGGCGCTCTTGCGCTCGGCGGTGATCGACATCGTGGTCTCCTTATTGGAGGTTGAAAACGCGGTCCGGCTCGAGCCGTCCGGCCTTCAGGCTGCACAGGGCGACCAGGACATCTCCTTCGAAGGCCGAAACGGTCCGGGATCCGGCGGGGAGCCGGGCCTTCAACGCTTCGACTTGTCGGGGGAGCAGAACGATCGGCCGACCCTGCCTCAGCCGGAAGGCGTCTTCGGGCGTCACGGCCAGGTCCGGGATGTCGTCCAGAGCGGTCGCGACGGGAAGCAGGCCTTCCGAGGCGGCGCCCCTATGCACCAAATCGGCCAGAGAATCCAGCCCAATCGCCCGATCCAGGGTGAAGGGGCCCACGCGCTCTCGCCTGAGCGCCGAGACGTGGCCCTCCGCGCCGAGCGCCAGCGCCAGGTCGCGCGCCAGTGAGCGGATATAGACGCCCTTGCCGGTGCGCACCGTGATCTCGACGTGGTCGGGATCGGGGGCGTCGGTCACCGAGGCCTCGTAAATGACCACCCGGCGGGCCTCCAGCTCGACCGCGACGCCTTCGCGGGCGAGGTCATAGGCGCGCTCGCCGTTGACCCGGATGGCCGAAAAGGCCGGCGGGACCTGGTCGATCTCGCCGACGAAGGCTTTCAGGGCCTCGGCGACGGCGTCAGGGGTCGGGCGCACGTCCGAGCGGCCTGTGACCTCCCCCTCACGGTCAAGCGTGGAGGTCGAGACGCCCCAGCGGATCGAGAAACGGTAGACCTTCTCGGCGTCCATCAGATGCGGGACCGTCTTGGTCGCCTCGCCGAGCGCGATGGGCAGGATGCCGGAGGCCAGCGGGTCCAGGGTGCCGGCGTGGCCGGCCTTCTGGGCGTCAAACAGGCGCCGCACCTTCGAGACCGCGTCGGTCGAACCCAGCTCCAGCGGCTTGTCGAGGCAGACCCAGCCGTGAACGGCTTGGCCGCGCTTGCGGCGGGCCATCAGTCGTCCTGCGCCTCGAGATCGCGGCGCACGCGCGGGTCGTCGAACAGCCGGTCCATCCGGCTGGCGGCGTCGAAGCTCTCGTCGTGGCGGAAGCGCAGGTCCGGGGTGAACTTCATGTCGATGTGCCGGCCCAGAACGCCGCGGAGAAACTTCGCGTGCGAATTCAGCGCCTTGATGATCTCGTCCGTGTGTCCTGCGCCCGGCGCGTCGGCGACGCCCGCGCCCAGGGGCTCGACGAAGCAGGTCGCGTGCTTGAGGTCGGGGCTCATCCGCACTTCGGTGACGGTGACCGAGACGCCCTGCAGCGCCGGATCGTGGATCTCCTCCTCGCGAAGAACCTCGACCAGGGCGTGGCGGATCAGCTCGCCGGCGCGCAGCTGGCGCTGGCTGGGTCCGGTCTGCGGGCGATCGTTGCGGCGATGACGGCTCATGGGGCGCGCGGTCTAGTGCGGAGCGACGGAGGAGTCCAGTTCGCCGGTCAGTAGCGGGGCGGGGGCAGGGGGCCCTCGCCGCTGACGTCCCGGGGATCGGGCTGGGTCCATTCTCCGCGGTACCGATACTCCAGGGTCGTGCAGAGAAGCGGCGCGCCGGAAGCGCCACGGCCGACAGCGTGCATGGTGATGTCCCTGAGCGGCCGCACGCGTCCGAACACCAGAAAAACCTCCTGAGCTCCCGGACACAGCACGCGCCCAAGCGCCGCCCCGGCGCCGTCCGTCTCGATCCGGTAGACGTTTGATTCCGAGGCCCCCGCCGGCAGCGCCGCGCGCAGCTCTCCATCGGTCAGCCCGCCGCGATCCAGCGCCGCCGACCCCTCTCCCGCCGTGGAATAGAGCCGCTCGACCCGTGTGGCCCCGAACCAGCCGCGCTCCACCTGCAGGGTGATGCCTCGCGTCAGCAGCCGCGCCGAGTTGCCGGCCGGGTCGTAGGCGTAGAAATGCTCTTCGGCGAGCGCTGGCCCGGCAAGGGCCGAGGCGGCGGCGGCGAGTGTCACGATCAGGCGCATGGAACCTCCATGTCGGGCCGGGACGGCGGATTTTGGGCCGCCGCCCGCCGTGGACCTAGTCGAGGGTGCGCGCCACTTCCTCGAGCGTGAAACACTCGATGAGGTCGCCGACCTTGATGTCCTGGAAGCCCTGGAAGTGCATGCCGCACTCGTAGCCGTTGGTGACCTCGGCCACGTCTTCCTTGAACCGCTTGAGCGTCTGCAGCGTGCCGAGTTCGAGCACCACCACGTCCTCGCGGACAATCCGGACGCGGGCGCCGCGGCGGACCACGCCTTCGGTGACGCGGCAGCCCGCGATCTTGCCCACCTTGGAGATGTCGAAGACCTGCAGCACCTCGGCGTTGCCGAGGAAGGTCTCGCGCTGAATCGGCGACAGCAGGCCCGAGAGCACGCCCTTCAGGTCGTCGAGCAGGTCGTAAATGATCGCATAATAGCGGATCTCCACGCCCTCGCGCTCGGCCAGGTCGCGCGCCTGCTTGGAGGCGCGGACGTTGAAGCCGACGATCGGCGCGCCGGCGCCCTTGGCCAGCATGACGTCGCTTTCGGTGATGCCGCCGACGCCCGAGTGGATGATGCGCGCGCGCACCTCGTCGGTGGCCATCTTGTCGAGCGAGCCGATGATGGCCTCGCCGGCGCCCTGGACGTCGGATTTCAGGACGAGCGGCAGCTCCTTGAGCTTCTTGTCCTGCAACTTGGACATCCTGTCGGTCAGGGACACGGCAGCCACCGACGAGACGGAGGTCTCACGGCGTTTGCGCTCGCGATACTCGGTCAGCTCGCGGGCGCGGGCCTCGTTCTCGACCACGGCGAAGGCGTCGCCGGCCAGCGGCGCCTCGTCGAGACCCAGGATCTCGACCGGCACGGACGGGCCAGCCTCGGTCAGCTGTTCGTTGCGCTCGTTCAGCAGGGCGCGGACGCGGCCCCAGGCGGAGCCGGCCACGACGATGTCGCCGCGCTTCAGCGTGCCGCGCTTCACCAGGACAGTGGCGACGGGGCCACGGCCCTTGTCCAGCTTGGCCTCGATGACCACGCCATCAGCGGTCCGGTCCGGATTGGCCTTCAGGTCGAGGACTTCGGCCTGCAGCAGGATGGCCTCGATCAGATTGTCCAGGCCCTGGCGGGTCTTGGCCGAAACCTCGACGGTCTGGGTGTCGCCGCCCAGGCTTTCGACCACGATCTCGTGCTGGAGCAGCTCGTTGATCACGCGGGTCGGATCGGCGTCCGGCTTGTCCATCTTGTTGATGGCCACGATCATCGGCGCGCCGGCCGCCTTGGCGTGATTGATGGCCTCGACCGTCTGCGGCATGACGCCGTCGTCGGCCGCCACCACCAGCACCACGATGTCAGTCACGGTCGCGCCGCGGGCGCGCATGGCCGAAAACGCCGCGTGACCGGGCGTATCCAGGAAGGTGACGCGCTGGCCGTTCTCCAGCCGCACCTGATAGGCGCCGATGTGCTGGGTGATGCCGCCGGCCTCGCCGGAGGCGACGTCGGAGGCGCGCATGGCGTCGAGCAGGCTGGTCTTGCCGTGGTCGACGTGGCCCATGACGGTCACGACCGGCGGGCGCGGCTTCTGCTCGCCGGTGTCGGTGTCGTCGGTGGCGATGAAGCCCTGTTCGATGTCGGCTTCCGAGACGCGGATGACGTTGTGGCCGAACTCCGAGGCCACCAGCTCGGCGGTGTCGGAATCGATCACGTCATTGATCTTCAACATCATTCCCTGACGCATCAGGAATTTGATGATGTCGACGCCACGGGTCGCCATCCGGTTGGACAGCTCCTGGACGGTGATGACATCGGGAATGACGACGTCGCGCACGACCTTGGGGGCCTCGGTCTGGCCGCCGCGGCGCTTTTCCTTCTCGCGTTCACGGGCCCGGCGCACCGAGGCCAGGGAGCGCATGCGTTCGGCGGCGTCCTCGTCCCCTCCGGCCAGGGCCTGGATGGTGAGGCGGCCTTCGCGGCGCTGGGGCGCGCCCTTGACGCGGCTGACGGCCTTGTCGGGGGTCGAGCCGGCCTTACGGCGCCGATCCAGATCATCCATGTCGGACGGGCGGCGGTCACCGGTGCGGGGCCCGGGCCCGCGCGACGGACGGGAGACCTCCGGCGTGGCCGGGGCGGCTTCCGGCGTGGCGCCGCCGCGATAGCCGCCGCCTGGACGGGGGCCCGAAGGACGCGGGCTGAGCGCCGAATAACGGACAGGTTCACCCTGACGCGGGGCGCGAGGGCCGCCGGGACGGTCGCCGGACGGGCGCGGGCCGCCCGGCCGCTCGCCCGAGGGCCGGCCGGCCAGGTTTCCGCCCTCTGAACGAGCAGCGTAGGTCGGGCGCTCGCCGCGATCGGGACGAGGCGTGCGCTGGCCATAGCCTTGCGACGGCTCGCGCGGTGCGCGCTGACCGAAATTGGCGGTCGGACGGCGTTCCGGCGCGGGCGGGGCCGGGCGAGGTGCGGGGGCCGGCGCGGGTGTCTCGACGGCCGGCTGCGGCTTGGGCTCGGGCGCGGGCTTGGTCTCTGCGACCGGTTCAGCCGGGGCCGGAGCCGGCGCCGGCGCCGGCGCAGGCGCAGGCGCGGCGGTCTTGCGGGCCTCACGGGCGGCCCGTTCCTCGGCCTCGCGGCGGGCGCGTTCGCGCTGGGCCAGCTCAATGGCGCGCTGGCGGGCTTCCTGCTCCTCGCGCGACAGGCCGCCGGCGTCGGCGGGCGCTGCGGCCGGCTTCGGAGCCTCGGGCGCCGGAGCGGCCGGACGCGGACGCGCGGCGACGTCGAAGCCCTGCGGCTGCGGGCGACGATCGCCCGGAGCGGCGCCGACGCGGCGCTTAGTCTCGACCACGACGGTCTTGGAGCGACCATGGCTGAAGCTCTGGCGAACCACCCCGCTGGACACGGAGCCCGCCTGACGCGGCCGCAGGCTCAGCGGCGCGCGCGGCCCGCTCGAGGGCGGCGCGGACGTCGGCTGTCCGTCGGTCTTGGGCTTGTCGTCGTTGTTGTCGCTCATTCCGTCGCTTCGTTACGCCCGGGACCTTCCCGAACTAGTCGTCAAACAAAAAAGCCGGCCGGGCGCGTTTCAGCGCCCGCCCGCCTCAAGGTCGCCCGCGCCAACTCGGTGGAAGGAGCGGGCGAAATCCTGCGAGCCGCCGAACCTCGTCCGTCCAGCGCTCAGCTCGTCGCCCCGCAAGGAGGACGTGGTGTATCGCATTTTCGAGGCCCAAGGCCAAACCCAAATCCTCGCTGGTGAAACAGCCGCAGAGCTGGGGTTCGGGAGACTGGCGCCGGGCGGCCGAAAGCAGCTTGTCGCGACCGTCCTCGGATCCGTCCGAGGCCTCGATCAGCCAGGCGGCCTTTCCGGACTTCGCCGCCGAGGTCGCCTTGTCGAAGCCCGAGATAAGAACGCCTTCGCGCTTCGCAAGCCCGAGCTGGTCCAGGCAGCGCCGCGCCAGCAGCCGCTCGACAAGGTCCGACAGGCCCGGGGCCGGCTTGAGGGACGCCTTGGCGGAGCGGGCGAAGAGGTTCCTGCGAACCGCCTCGTCCAAGGCCTCTCGCGTCGCCTCGACCCACATGCCCCGGCCCGGCAGCTTGCGGCCGAGATCGGGCGCGACGCCGCCTTCCGGATCCGCCACGAAGCGGATCAGGCGCGCCTCCTCGAGCACCTCGCCGGAGACGAGGTCCTTCCGTTCCCGATTTTCGGCCGATGTCCTGCTGACCAAGACCGGCGCTCCCGAGAGGGGCGTTACGCCCTCTCGTCGTCTCCGGCGTCGCCTTCGGCGACCGGTTCGGCCTCAGCCTCGGCGAACTCCTCGCCTTCCGCGTAGGCTTCCTCGTCCTGGCCGGTCTCGTACTCCGGCTCTTCCTGCGGAAGCTCCGAGGCGTCGATCCAGCCGGCGGCCACGCGGGCGCGCAGAATGAGCATCTCGGCGTCCTCAACCGACAGGTTGAAGCTCTCGAGCACACCCGGCACGCGCACGCGCTCGCCGTCCTTGAACTCGAAGCCGCCGCGCACCTCGTCGGTGGCCAGGTCGGCCAGGTCCTCGACCGTCTTGACGCCGTTCTCGCCCAGCGAGACGGCCATCTGCAGGGTCACGCCGGGGACTTCCAGCACGCCGTCCTCGACGCCGAACTCCTTGCGCTTGGCGTCCAGCTCGGCCGCCTGGCGGTCCAGCCAGTCGCGGGCGCGGGCCTGGATCTCCTCGGCGGTCTCCTCGCCGAAGCCCTCGATCTCGGCGACCTCATAGGCCTCGACGTAGGCGACGTCCTCGACCGTGGCGAAGCCCTCGGTGACCAGCAGCTGGGCGATGACCTCGTCGACGTCGAGCGCTTCCTGGAACAGGGCGGTGCGCTCGGCGAACTCGCGCTGGCGACGCTCGCTATCCTGGCTCTCGGTGATGATGTCGATCTGCCAGCCGGTCAGCTGGGAGGCGAGGCGGACGTTCTGGCCGCGGCGGCCGATGGCCAGGCTCAGCTGCTCGTCCGGCACCACGACCTCGACGCGACCCTCTTCCTCGTCGATCACGACCTTGGACACTTCAGCGGGCGCAAGCGCGTTCACGATGAAGGTCGGCTCGTCGTTGTTCCACTGGATGATGTCGATCTTCTCGCCCTGCAGCTCGGCCACAACCGCCTGCACGCGCGAGCCGCGCATGCCGACGCAGGCGCCGACCGGATCGATCGAGGAGTCGTTGGACAGCACCGCCATCTTGGCGCGCGAGCCCGGATCCCGCGCGGCGGCGCGGATCTCGATCACGCCGTCGTAGACCTCGGGGACCTCCTGGGCGAACAGCTTGGCCATGAAGCCCGGATGGGCGCGGCTGAGCATGATCTGCGGGCCCTTGGTCTCGCGCCGCACGTCGTAGATGTAGCTGCGGATACGGTCGCCGATGTTGAACAGCTCGCGCGGGATCGACTGGTCGCGGCGCATCACGCCCTCGCCCCGACCGAGGTCGACGATCACGTTGCCGTATTCGACGCGCTTGACGGTGCCGTTGACGATCTCGCCGACGCGGTCCTTGAACTCTTCGTACTGACGCTCGCGCGCGGCCGCGCGGACCGTATGCATGACGACCTGGCGGGCCATCTGGGTCTGGACCCGGCCGAATTCGAAGGGCGGCAGGGTCTCGACGTATTCCTTGCCGATCTCGGCCTCGGCGTCGGTCTTGCGGGCGATCGACAGGCGCACATAGGCGTCGTCGTTGAACATCTCGCCCTCTTCCTCCGGCTCCCAGTCGTCGGCGACGACGGTGACGTGGCGGGTCAGGGTCAGCTCGCCGGTCTTGACGTCGATCCGCGCGCGGATGTCGTGGTCGGCGCCGTAGCGGGCCTTGGCCCCCTTCACGATCGCGTCCTCGATGGCCTCGATGACGATCTCCTTGTCGATCGCCTTTTCGCGGGCGACCGCATCGGCGATCTGCAGCAGTTCGAGACGGTTTGCGGAAACGCCCGTCAGGCTC
>NZ_JANJTL010000172.1 GCF_024711105.1 Brevundimonas sp.
CGGCTGCTGAACCAGATGGTCGCGGACCGCTACGAGGGCTGACCCGCCGAGGTGGCCGCCCCCTCCGGCGGAGGGGGCGGGCCCGCCTCAGTGGCCGGCGATCTCGGAGATGCTCAAGGCCGCCGGGTGAATGTCGGTCGAGCCGTAGGTTCCGACCCAGATGTCGTACTGCCCGCTCTGCGGGTGTTCCCACATGATGGCGGGGTTCAGATCGCCCCCGCTGTCGTCGTCGCAGTACCAGGTCGTGTCCGGCCCGTTGACCACCAGGGTTGTGTCGGCGTCCGACGTCACCGTGAGGATCAGCGGCAGGTCCCCGGCCTCGAAGTTGAGCCGGAAGTCCGGTGCCTCCGCGATGAAGCCGACGCAGTCGCCGCTGATGCCGCTGGCGTCGATGTCGCCGCCGGATTCCAGCGGGATCCAGACCGGATCGGGCAGGAATCCCGACGTCAGGTTCAGCCAGCCGTAGTTGGGGTCCAGATTGTAGTCCTGGGCCACGGCCGGCGCGGCCATGACCAGGGTCGCGGCCGCCAGGCCGAGGATGCTGGTTCTCACACGCATTGGATGTCTCCCCGCGGCGCCCCGCCGCAAGACCAGCATGCGCCCCGCCTGGCGGACGCGTAAAGTATAGAAACCGACATTCCCCAGCCGGGGCGCGGGGCTTCTATCCAGGCTTCCTTGGCGCTAAGCCGGTCGGGTCAGCAGGGCGAAAGGCCGATCCGGTGGGCGAAGTCTGGTTCTATCACCTGGAGCGCTCCACGCTGGATCAGGTTCTGCCCGAACTGCTGGAAAAGACTCTGGCGAGGGGCTGGCGCGCGCTGGTGCGGGTCCGCGAGGCAGAGCGCCTCGACACGCTGGACGAGCGCCTGTGGACCTGGCGGGCCGAAAGCTTTCTGCCGCACGGACGCGCTGACCGACCGGACGCGGATCGGCAGCCGGTCCTGCTCACGACGGAAACCGAGAATCCGAATACGGCTCAGGTTCTGTTCATCGTCGATGGCGCTGAACTGGGACCGACCGACGCGTTCGAGCGTTGCATTCTGCTCTTCGACGGCCGCGACGACGAGGCGGTCGCCGAGGCGCGGAAGCGCTGGAGCCAGGTCAAGGCCACAGGAGCCGTGTGCTCCTACTGGAAGCAGGACGAGGACGGACGATGGAGCAAGGCGGCGTGAAATCCCTGGGCGGCCTCGCGGCCCTGCTCGTGCTGGCGGCGGCCTGCTCGACGGCGACGCCTGTCCCGCCACCGGCTCCGCCCCCGCTCACCGCCTATGAGCCTCGCCCGATCCCCCGCGATCAGTGCGGCGCCGAGGCGCTTCAGCACCTCATCGGGCAACCGAGAACCACGATACCCGTTCCAGTAGACATGACGAGCCGCCGGGTGACCTGCACCACCTGCCCCCTGACCGAGGACTATTCGCCGAGCCGGCTGAATATCCTCTACGACCGCGACACGGGGCGCATCCAGCAGATTTACTGCGGCTGACGAAGGAAGGACCCATGCGAGCTTCCCTGTTCATCGCCGCCCTGACGCTCAGCGCCTGCGCGCCGTATCCGCCTCCCTATCCGCCGGGACCTCCCGGCCCGCCGCCCCCGGGCGGCGAGGACATTTGCCGGGCCGGCGACTATCGCTACCTGATCGGACGGCACCGCTCGGAAATCCCGCGCGAGCCCCCCGGCGCGACCTGGCGCGTGACCTGCACCAGCTGTCCCGTAACCATGGACTACAACCCCCGCCGGCTGAACATCCTCTACGATGACCGCACCGGCGTTGTTCGAGAGGTGAGCTGCGGATGAGAACGGCGTTGGCCCTGACGGGCCTCTTTGTGATGGCGGCGTGCGCGCCAATGACCCCGGCGCCGGGTCCGGCCGGGCCGTGGCAGTGCGACGCCGAGGGCGCCCGCTCGCTGATCGGCAGCCACGTCGGCGCGGTGACCTTTCCGCAGGACGCCAACGTCCGTCTGGTGTGCACGACCTGCCCGATGACCCGCGACTACCGCCCGGACCGCCTCACCATCCTCTTCAACGAGGCGACGGGCATCATCGAAGAGGTCCGCTGCGTCTGAACGCCCGTTTCGAAGCGGGTGTTCACGACGCCGCCCCACCCTCGTCATCACCGGGCTTGTCCCGGTGATCCATCACCTCAGTTCGTTGCAGGCCTTGCCACAGCGCGGTGATGGATGCCCGAGACACGCCCGGGCATGACGGTCGAGATGCGGGTGCTGTGAAGAAGCATGGCGTCGAAAACCCCCGCCCTCGAAAAGGGCCGCAAACTCCCCCTGTCCCGTCGCACGGGGAGGGCGCAAGGCCAGCGACCCTGCGGGCGGCGGGATGCGGATGAGCGGATTGAGCGGCGGGGCGGATCACCCGTCGGGTCCGGGACCAAAACAGCTGCGTAGCCCCTAACGAAGGGCGCCCAGCAGGGGCTTCGGGAAAACATCCGCGGCGGAGCGTCCCCTTTGCCGAAACACACAAACCCATCCGGTATCGGGGCTAAGGCCCGGCGCTCCGCCGCCCTCCCCAATCTCCGCAGCCACAAGGCGCGGAGCCGTCCCCACGCACTCGAAGGTCGCCCATGCGCCCACGCCCGTCCCGCAAGCTCGGCTTCGACCAGTTCCTCGACCGCCTCATCGACGACGCCCGCTACCTGCGCGATAGCTACGCCAAGATGCATCGCCTGCGGGACCTCCACGCCGAGGCCATCCTCATGGACGCCGAGATGCGCGACGATCCGGACTTCATGAAGCTGACCATTGGCGCCCCCAAGGTCGACCGCGACGATCCGCTCAGGCTTCGGCGCTAGCGACGCGCAGGACTGAGGCGGCGCGTTGCCCGACTCCGCGGCGGGCGTTAGGAGGTTCCGCTTCCTCCCGCCGACGCAAAGACGCCGCCCATGCACGACATCAAGGCCATCCGCGACAATCCCGACGCCTTCGTCGCGGGCTGGTCGTCGCGCGGCGTCGACGGGGCGGACAAGGTCGTGGCCGACATCCTGGCGCTGGACCGCGAGCTGCGCGCCGCCCAGACCCGCGCCCAGGAGGCCCTGGCCCAGCGCAACGCCGCCTCCAAGGCCATCGGCGCCGCCATGGGCAGGAAAGACATGGCCGAGGCCGCCCGGCTGAAGGCCGAGGTCGAGAGCCTCAAGGCCGTCATCGCCGAAGCCGAGGCGAGGCCGACGCCAGGGGCCGGGCGCTGCGCGACCTGCTGGCCGGGCTCAAGAACCTGGCGGCGGACGATGTGCCTGACGGCGAGGACGAGGCGGGCAACGTCCAGGTCGGCCCGGCCTGGGGGACGCCACGCGGTCACAATGCGCCCAAGGACCACGCCGACCTCGGCGAGGCGCTGGGCCTGCTCGACTTCGAGGCGGCGGCGCGGATGTCGGGCGCGCGCTTCGCGGTGCTGAAGGGCGGCCTGGCGCGGCTGGAGCGGGCGATCGGGCAGTTCATGCTCGACATGCAGACGGGGCAGCACGGGTATCTGGAGGTGAACCCGCCCTACCTCGTGCGCGATGAGGCGATGTTCGGGACGGGGCAGTTGCCGAAGTTCGAGGAGGATTTGTTCCGAACGGAGAACTGGCGCGACGTTCGTCAAATGACGTTCGAGGCCCTCGCGCTGGCAATGCGGTCGCCCGAAGCGCTAGCCACACTCACCAAGGTCGGCGAAGACGACATCGGCGGTCAGCATTTCCAGTTCGATAAGGCGGTGGTGAACCGAATTGCCGAAGAGCATTTCCAAGGCTTGGCAACCACCGAGACGCGCTATCTCATCCCCACTGCCGAAGTCTCCCTGACCAACCTCGTTCGCGAGCAGATCCTGTCGGAGGACGACCTCGCCGAGCCGATGCGGCTGACGGCGCTGACGCCCTGCTTCCGAGCTGAGGCGGGGTCGGCGGGGCGGGATACGCGCGGGCTGATCCGGCAGCACCAGTTCTCCAAGGTCGAGCTGGTCTCGATCACCCGGCCGGAGGACTCCGAGGCCGAGCACGAGCGGATGACCGCCTGCGCCGAGGCCGTGCTGAAGGCGCTGGAGCTGCCGTTCCGGCGCATGCTGCTGTGCAAGGGCGACATGGGCTTTTCGGCGCGGAAGACCTTCGACCTGGAGGTCTGGCTGCCGAGCCAGGGGACCTATCGCGAGATCAGCTCCTGTTCGAACTGCGGCGACTTCCAGGCCCGGCGCATGGACGCGCGGTTCAAGCGCGCGGGCGAGAAGAAGACCGAGTTCGTGCACACGCTGAACGGCTCGGGCCTGGCGGTGGGGCGGACCCTGGTGGCGGTGATGGAGAACTACCAGGACGAGGGCGGGCGGATTTTTGTCCCGGAGCCGCTCCGCCGCTACATGCCGGAAGGCGTGACGCACATCGAGGCCGCCAAATGATCCCCTCTCCTGAGGGGAGAGGGAGGCTCCGCGCCGAGGAGCGCCTAGCGCGACGCGATTGCGCGGAGGGTGAGGGCGTAAGCCTTGGCCGGAAAGGCCTGACGCCCTCATCCCCCGCATGGGCCTACGCTGCGCTCCGGCATGCGGGGCCCCCTTCTCCCCTCGGGAGAAGGACGAGCGAAGCGAGCTCGGTGTTCTGATGCGCATCCTCCTCACCAACGACGACGGGATCGAGGCCGAGGGGCTGGAGAGCCTGGAACGCATCGCCCGCGCCCTGTCTGACGACGTCTGGATCTGCGCGCCGGCGGTGGAGCAGTCGGGCAAGGGAAGGGGGATCACCCTGACCGAGCCGCTGCGCGTGATGGCTCTGGGCGACAAGCGGTTCGCGGTCACCGGCACGCCCACCGACTGCGTCGTCCTGGCCGTCAACGACCTGATGCCCGAGAAGCCGGATCTGGTGCTGTCAGGCGTCAACCGGGGCCACAACATCGGCGAGGACGTCTCCTATTCGGGGACCGTGGCCGGCGCGCTTCAAGGCATGGCCATGGGCATCCGCTCGATCGCCTTGTCGCAGTCGCTGGAGCGCTTCCACGACGAGGTCATCGCACGATACGAGACGGCTGAGGCTTTCGCCCCCGGGATCATCCAGCGCCTGCTCGAGGCCCGCTGGCCCGATGGGGTGATCATGAACCTGAACTTCCCGAACCTGCCGCCCGAGCTGGTCAAGGAGGTCGAGGTCACCAGCCAGGGCTTCCGCGACGTCGGCGAGATGCACGCGGTGCGCCGCACCGACCTGAGGGGCCGGCACTATTACTGGATGGGCTTCCGCTCCGGCGAGCAGAGCCCGGCCGAGGGCACCGATCTGCGCGCCGTCGCCGAGGGCAGGATCTCGGTCACGCCGCTGCACATCGACCTGACCCATCAGGCGACGGTCCGCGACCTGAAGGGTGTCCTGGGCGGCGCGCCGCCGCGACTGAAGGACGCCGAGGGTGTCTGACGAACGCGCTGCGCGGCTGATCCTGGGCCTGCGCCGACAGGGCGTGACGGACACGCGCGTGCTACAGGCCATGGAGTCCATCGACCGCTCCGTCTTCGTACACCCGCAATTCCTCGACCAGGCGTGGGAGGACTCGGCCCTGCCGATCGACTGCGCCCAGACGATCAGCCAGCCCTATATCGTCGGCCTGATGACCCAGGCTCTGGACGTTCAGCCGCGGCATCGCGTGCTCGAGGTCGGCACCGGCTCGGGCTACCAGGCCGCGATCCTCTCGAAACTGGCGCGCTTCGTCTATTCGGTGGAACGCTACCGCAACCTGTTGCTCGACGCAGAGGCGCGGCTGAAGAAGCTGGCGGCCACGAACGTCTTCGTGCGCCATGGCGACGGGTCCAAGGGCTGGCCCGAACAGGCGCCGTTCGACCGGATCATGGTCACCGCCGCCGCGCCGCACGAGCCTCACGAGCTGATCGCCCAGCTCAAGCCGGGCGGGGTCATGGTCGCGCCCGTGGGCAAGGCCGGCTCGCAGTTCCTGCACCGCTATGTCGCCGAGCCCGACGGCTCGTTCCGCCGCGAAAGCCTGATCGAGGTGCGGTTCGTTCCGCTGGTCGAGGGCGTCGCCCGCGAGACCTAGGTGATGCGCTTGGGCGTCGGCGGATCTGAGGCCGGGAACGTCTCCTCGACCGACTCGTCGATCAGGGCCTCCTGGTGATCCTCGGCCTCGTCCTGCCGGCCGAGCTGATCGACCTTCTCGCCGGCCTCGGGCGCATCGACGCGCCGGGTGGGAGAGGCGTCTGTGTCCTTGTCAGCCTCGCGGAGCTCGCCAGGCGCCGAGTCCGACGCCGCCGGACCGCCGCGCTCCAGAAAGCCGCGTTCGGTCTCGGTCTTTTCGCCGTGATGGTTCATTGGTCTTCCTCGTCGCTGCCATAGCCGAGCGCCTCGACGTCGTCGTCGGACAGCTCGCGGCGGGGCTCGAAATGGGCGGCGCTGCCCTGAGCGCCTTTCAGGTTCTCGACATCGCCGACGTAGACCAGCTGCGCTTCGTCGCTCTCCTGATCGTCGACACCTTGCAGGGCGTCCAGGTCGACTGGATCGTCCAGGTCGTTGTCGTCATAGGCGTCCCTGCGGACCACCTCGTCTTCTTCCTCGAGGTTCTGGTCGTCATCGGCGGCGAGCTCGTAGTCGTCGTCATCGTCGCCCTCGGCGTGGGTCACGTCGAGCACATCGGGAATTTCCTCGAAGGTCTTGAATTCGTTCGACGGGGCCCCGGCGTCGGCGGGGTCGAGGTTGTCCTCGTCGAAGACCTCGGACTGATCCTGTTCGTCGTAGCCGTCGATGTCGACCTCGGGCATGTCGCGCCTCCTTGCTCTCGAAGGCGAAACGTCCCGGCCGTGGCCGCCGTTCCCGGCGGATCGACGGTCGCTAGAGGGGCTCGGCCATGGCGTCCGCCAGACGGCCCATGACGTCCTCCCAGCCGTTGAACCGGCCGGTGTGGAAGCAGCGCGCCTGCGGGTAGCAGGGGTAACCGCTGGTCCCGAACCTCGGCCAGGCGTCCGGCGTCGTGATCAGCCACAGCGGCGCGCCGACGGCGGCGGCGATGTTCGTCGTCGCGTTGGCCGGGCCCACGACGAGGTCCAGGGCCGCCGACAGGGCGGCGACGTCGTCCAGGTCCTGCTTCAGGTCGACGCCGTCGGGATTCCAGACCGCGATGCCGGCGGCCTCGACCTCCGCCAGTTCGCGGCTCACGTCGCCGTACTGCAGGTTCACGAAGCGGCGGCCCGGCGTGGCCAGGACGGGCTTCCAAAGGTCGAAGGGCGAGAAATAGCGGCCGCGTGTGCCGTCAAGGTTCAGGCTCTTCCACAGCACGCCGACCTTGGGTTCCGGCCCCAGTTCGGCCAGTCGGGCCTTCCAATGCGCCACGCGCTCGGGGTCCGGCGTCAGGAAGCGCTCGCGCTTCGGAAAGCTCGCTACGTCAGGTCGGAAGCGCTTGAACAGCGAGGCGATCGGAGCCCAGAACTCGACCTCCGTCTCGTCCATGAACGGCATCGTCCGCATCTGGTGGCCGTTCAGCTTGAACGTCCGGTGCGCTCCGACGGTAGCCGTGGGGAAGCTGCGCTGGAACAACGGAACCAGTCGCCGCTCGACCGCGAGATAGAGCTTCCCGTCAGGACCCATGGCCTCGACCAGATCCGGAAGGACGTTGGCGAACAGGACCTCGTCGCCCAGCCCCTGCTCGGCGACGACCAGCAGGCTGCGGCCCTCGATGGGAGTGTCGGCGTGCCAGCGCTTCGCGTCGGTGACGAAGCGGACCGCGTCGGTCGAGTGGGGCGAGAACCGCTCCTCGTAATCCTCGAACCCGCCCGCGAGATCGCCCAGAGCCATGCGCACGGTGGCCCGCGACATGGTCATCATGGCCCGCTCGAAGCCCGAGGTCGTGCCCTCAAGCGCCTCGTTGATATCGGCCAGGGCGCCTTGCGGGTCACCCAGCGACATCCGGGCGTTGCCGCGGTTGTAGCGGGCCTTGGCGAAGGTCGGATCGAGCCGCAGCGCCTCCTCGAAGAAGACAAAGGACTGATCGACGTCGGACTGCTCGGACAGGACGGTGCCGAGCGTGTTCCAGAGGAGGATCTCCTCCGGATGCGCCATCAGCACGGGTTGGAGCAGGCCGATCGCCTCCTGGTAACGGCCCACGTCGCGCAGGATGCACGCCAGGTTGTTGACCGCCTCGATGTGGCCGGGGTTCCGGACGAGGAAGGCGTGGTAGAACTTCTCGGCGATGTCGAGGTGGCCGAGGCGCTGGGCGAGACGGCCGAGGTCGTTGGCCAGTTCCGCCTGATCGGGCGAGAGGCGCAGCGCCGTCTCATAGGCCTCGAAGGCGGTGGGGAAGTGCTCGAGCTTCTCGCGGCAGATGGCCAGCAGCCGCCAGCCCAACGCGTTGCGCTCGTCCAGCTCGAGCGCCTTCAGGATATGGTCGCCGCCGGCGATCCAGTCCTGTTCCATCATGGCCGCGACACCGGCCTGCAGCCAGGGGACAGCCGCCGACAGCTTGAGCTCTGCCATCGCCGCAGCCAGCCGCTGAACGCCCGAGGCGGCGTCTCCCGCGAGTTGGTCGGCGGGCCGGACGGGCAGGGGCGCGGCCCCCGGCTGGGCTGCGGTCGAAGCGGCGCGAGCGGTCATCTGATTCCCTGGAGCCAGCGTAAGCAGCGCACGCTCGCTCCCGCATGGTTAAGGCGTCGCTAACCATGATCGGCGCATCCCTGCTCACGGTGGATTAACCGTCGGGCGGCAAGTCTCGTCGCCAAGGGGAGGGCTGGATGCCGCTCAAGCTGTCGCTGAAGCCAGGGGAACGGTTCGTGCTGAACGGCGCGGTCGTCCAGAACGGCGACCGGCGCGGGGTCCTCATCCTGCAGAACAAGGCCTCGGTGCTTCGCGAGAAGGACATCATGCAGGCCGAGGACGTCGATAGCCCGGCCAAGCGCATCTATTTCCCGGTCATGATGATGTACCTGGACGAGAGTTCGGCCGACAAATTCTATGACGAGTTCGTCCGCCGCGTGACCGAGTTCATGAGCGTGGTGAAGAACCCGGACGTGCTGGCCGACTGCGTGGCCGCGTCCAAGCACGTGATGGCGCGCGAGTACTACAAGGCGCTGCTCGCGGCCCGAAAGATCATCGACTACGAAGAACAGAGGCTGGGTAATGGGCTTTCAGGCGTACAGACAGGCGGCTGAGCGAAGCGAGGCGCCGCGCTCGGCCGAGTACCGCCTGTTCGGGCAGGTGACCCGGGCCCTCATGGCCGCCGCCGAAGCGGAGCCTGCGGACATCGCCACCCGCATCGACGCCCTGGACTGGAATCGGCGCGTCTGGTCGGCGCTGGCCACAAGCTGCTCGGACCCAGACAACGCTCTGCCGCCTCCGGTTCGCGCCCAGATCATCTCGCTGAGCCTTTGGGTTTCGCGGCATTCCTCTGCGGTCATGCGCCGCGAGGAGGAGATCGAACCCCTGATCGAGATCAACCGCATCCTGATGCAGGGCCTTTCTGGCCCCGGCGGAGAGGCGCAGGCAGCCTAGGCCGCATCCTCAAGCAAAGCCCGGATCGGAGCGAAGCCTGACCGGTGGATCGGGCAGGGGCCCAGCCGCTTGAGCGCCTCGACGTGGGCGGGGGCGTGGTAGCCCTTGTGGCTGGCGAAGCCGTAGCCGGGCCATGCGGCGTCCATCTCGATCATCAGCCGATCGCGGGCCTGCTTGGCGAGGATCGAGGCCGCCGCGATCGAGGCCGAGAGGCCGTCGCCGCCCACGACCGTGCGAATCTCGCAGGGCAGCTTGAAAGGGTAGTTGCCGTCCACGAGCGCGAAGGCGGGTGGGACCTCCAACGCCTCGATGGCGCGGCACATGGCCAGGCCCGTGGCGTGCAGGATGTTGAGTTCGGCGATCTCCTCGACCGTGGCGAAGGCGACCGACCAGGCCACCGCCTTGACCTTGATCTGGGCCTCCAGCCGCTCACGCGTCTCGAAGGTCAGCTTCTTGGAGTCGTCCAGGCCCTTGAGGCGCGCGCCGGGTTTCAGGATGACGGCGGCGGCGGCCACCGGGCCGGCCCACGGGCCGCGTCCGGCCTCGTCCACGCCGCAGACGGGCTGGGCGCAGAGCTTTTCGAGCGTCAGGTTAGGGCCGATCCTGCGGGTCACGGCCGGGCCATATCCCGGACCTCGCCGTGGCGGAAGCACGGGGTCACGTGATCGTTGACCATACCCACAGCCTGCATGAAGGCGTACACAATTACCGGCCCGCAGAAGTTGAAGCCGCGCGCCTTGAGCGCCTTGGCCATGGCGACGGATTCGGCGGTCTGGGTCGGGACCTCCTTCATCTCCCCCCATTGATTCTGGATGGGCTCGCCCCCGACGAAACTCCAGAGCCAGGCCGAGAAGTCGTCGCCGCCGTCCTGCATCTCGCACCAGATGCGCGCCCCCTTGATGGCTGCGTCGATCTTGGCCGCCGAGCGCACGATGCCGGCGTCGTTCAGGAGCCTCTGGCGGTCCGCCTCCCCATAGGCCGCGACCTTGCGCGGGTCGAAGCCGTGGAAGGCGGCGCGGAAGGCCTCGCGCTTTCTCAGGATGGTGATCCAGGCCAGCCCGGCCTGGAAGCCGTCCAGCACCAGCTTCTCCCAAAGCGCGCGGGCGTCGTACTCGGGCACGCCCCAGTCGGTGTCGTGATAGGCGACGTAGAGCGGGTCGGTCCCGCACCAGCCGCAGCGCGATTCGGTCATGGGCACGAGCTTGCCAGTCGAGGCAGCAGAGGGTGAAGTGGCGTCTGAGTGATTGGAGACGCCTGTGATCGCCTTGTTGATGACAGCCATGCTGATGACGAGCGACGCTGAGCCGGCCGCCGGCCTCTGCGCTGAGCCGACCAACTGTCGTGAGGTCGGACGTGTGACGTTCCGAGCCAACGGCATGACTTTCAACGCCGACATCAACGACACCGTCCCCTTCGTCTCTCCGGACGGCCTGATCCTCTTCGTCGGCGAATCGGTGGTTGTCGAAGTGGGCGAGAACGGCGAACTCGAGGTGGAGTCGCATGGGCCAGCGTCAGACATCATTACGCCGGAGAAGCTGACTCTCGCGGCGGAGGAAATGCGCGCGGCGCTGGCGGCGATGGGGGGAGATGTCACCCCGGGCACGGTCGACCCGGTGGCGGACGGTCGGCCCGAGAACCGGCTGCGCCTGTCGTTGATGCAGTTGCCCGGCATGGAGGAAACCGTGCTTCTGGTGGAGAATGGCTACGGCCGACGCTTCGATTATCGAGCCGTCATGCAGGTTCCGGGCGCCGAGCAGCCGGAATACACCACCACCTGCGAGTTGATTCCGGAGTTCATGGTGCTCGAGCACTGGCCCCATGCCATCGGGGCGATCACGCTCAGCGACTTCAGGAGCGTCCCTGTCTCCCGGAGCATCGTCTGCGACTGATCTAGGTCCGCAGGGACTTCAGCGCATCCAGCGCCCGCAATCTCGCGGCCCCGTGGTCCACGATCGGCTTCGGATAGGTGACGCCCAACTCGACGCCCGCGCGCCTGAGCACATCCGCCGGCGCCTTCCAGGGCGCGTGGATGACGTCGGCGGGCAGCTTCGCCAGTTCGGGGACCCAGCGGCGGACATAGTCGCCCTTCGGGTCGAACTTCTCGCCCTGCGATACCGGATTGTAGATGCGGAAATAGGGCGCCGCGTCGGCGCCGGAGCCGGCGGTCCACTGCCAGTTCTGGGCGTTGGAGGCGAGGTCGGCGTCGACCAGAGTGTCCCAGAACCAGGCCTCGCCCTCGCGCCAGTCGACCAGCAGGTCCTTGATCAGGAAGGAGGCCACGACCATCCGCACGCGATTGTGCATCCAGCCGGTGGTCCACAGCTGGCGCATGCCGGCGTCGACGAGCGGATAGCCCGTCCGCCCACGTCGCCACGCCTCGATGCCCTCGAGATCGTTCCGCCACGGCATGCGGTCGAACTCGGGACGGAAGGCCTTGGTGGGCAGGTTCGGGAAGGCGCAGAGCAGGTGGGCCGAGAACTCGCGCCAGGCGATCTCGGCGGCGAACTTCTCGGCCTGGCCGTGCGCAACGTCGCCCCGCTCGGCGGCGGCCCGGGCGGCGTGAACCGCGCGCCAGGGATCGATCTCGCCGAAATGCAGATGCGGCGACAGGCGGCTCGTGCCCTCGCGGTCGGGGCGGTCGCGGTCTTCGGCGTAGGCGCCGAGCGCCTCGTCCAGGAACCGGTCCAGCGTGGCGGCCGCGCCCGCTTCGCCCGGCGTCCAGTCGAAGCCGCCGGACCAGTCGGGCTTGCGAGGATGCAGGCCGAGGCTGTCGATGGAGTCGGCGCCGATGGCCGCCTCGGGAAACGGGAGGCGCTCCGGCGCCTGTCGGGAGGGCCGGGCGCGCGCCTGGTCCCACAGGGCCCGCATGAAGGGGGTGAAAACCTTGAACGGGTCGCCGGCCTTGGTCTGGACCGAGCCCGGGGCGGCCAGAAGCGTGCCATTGAAGCCTCGGGCCTCGCGGCCGGTTTCCTTGAGCCTCTCGGCGAGGCGCCGGTCGCGTTCCCACGCCTCGGGCTCGAACAGGCGGTTCATCAGCACGCAGGACGCGCCGGTCTCCTCGGCCAGCCGCAGGACCTCGGCCTCGGCGTCGCCCGACCGGATCACCAGCCGGGACCCCCGCTGTTCGAGGTCGGCGGCCAGGGCGTGCAGGCTCTTGTCGAGCCACCAGCGCGACGCGGCGCCGATGGGACGACCCTCCAGCCCCTCGTCCGAGACATAGAGCGGAATGACCGGAGCCCCGGACTGGACGGCGGCCTCCACGGCGGGATTGTCGGCAAGCCGCAGATCGCGCCGAAACCACAGGATCACGGGGGCGGTCATGGCCGGGGCGTCTCCTGCGACTTGCGCGGGCCTTGCCCCCGCGCCACTTCTTCGACACTCAGGGCGCGCATACGGCCGCCGCGCCCGCACCTCAAGGACCCGTCGTGACCTCGCCCAACGCTCGTATCGAGATCAACACGCCCCGCCCCGTCGTCATCGGCGGCGGCGAGCGGCTCGCCTTCATCGCCGGTCCCTGCCAGATGGAAAGCCGCCAGCACGCGCTGGAGACCGCCTCGGCGCTCAAGGAGATCGCCGACCGGCTGGGCGTGGGCATGATCTACAAGACCAGCTACGACAAGGCGAACCGCACCTCGGCCAACGCCGCGCGGGGCATCGGCCTGAAGGACTCTCTGCCGATCTTCGCCGAGATCCGCGAGACCACGGGCATGCCGACCCTGACGGACGTGCACGAGATCGACCACTGTGCGCCCGTCGGCGAAGCGGTCGACGTGATCCAGATCCCGGCCTTCCTCTGCCGCCAGACCGACCTGCTGGTCGCCGCGGCGAAGACCGGCCGGACCATCAATATCAAGAAGGGCCAGTTCCTGGCCCCGTGGGACATGAAGAACGTGATCGCCAAGGTCACGGGCGCGGGCAATCCGAACGTCATGGCCTGCGAGCGCGGCGTGAGCTTCGGCTACAACACGCTGGTCTCGGACATGCGGTCGCTGCCGATCATGCGCGAGATCGGCTGTCCCATCGTCTACGACGCCACCCACTCCGTGCAGCAACCGGGCGGGCAGGGGACCTCCTCCGGCGGCCAGCGCGAGTTCGTGCCGGTGCTGGCGCGGGCGGCGGTGGCGGTCGGCGTCGACTGCGTCTTCATGGAGACCCACCCCGACCCAGACCATGCGCCCTCGGACGGTCCGAACATGGTGCCGCTGAGCCAGTTCGAGGGCCTGTGCGCCGAGCTGCTGGAATACGACGCGCTGTCCAAGCGCCGCGCCGCCTGAGGACGCGGGACCGTGGGGCGGGTCCGGCTCAGCTGCTGCATCATCGCCAGGGACGAGGCGGATCGGATCGAGCGCTGCATCGAGGCGGTGCAGGGGCTCGCCGACGAGATCGTCGTGGTCGATTCCGGCTCGACCGACGACACGGTCGAGAAGGCCCGGGCGCTGGGCGCACGCGTCTTCCACCGTGACTGGGACGGCTATGGCCCTCAGAAGCGCTACGCCGAAGACTGCGCCGCCTATGACTGGGTCCTGAACCTCGACGCCGACGAGGTGGTGACGCCTGAACTGGCCGAGGAGATCCGCACCCTGCTGTCGATCGGCCAACCGCCGCTGGCCGCCTATCGGGTGCGCATGCCGGTGGTCTTCCCCGGGCATCGCAAGCCACGGCTGTGGGCCGAGTCGCACAACTACGTGCGGCTTTACGACCGCCGCCGGGTCCGCTTTCGCGACAGCCTGGTCCACGACACGGTCGACACCAAGCACGAGCGCGTCGGCCAGTTGAGCCATCCGGCGCTGCATTACTCCAACCGCTCGATCGAGCACGTGCGTCAGAAGCTGGACCGCTACACCCACCTCCAGGCCAAGGAGCTGAGGAAGTCGACCCTGCTGGTCACCCTGCGAATCCCGTTCGAATATCCGCTGGTGTTCATCCGCTACTATCTGCTGCGCCGGAATTTCACTGGCGGCATGTTCGGCCTGCGGTCCAGCCACATCGCGGCCGAGATGCGGGTGAAGCGGCTGCTGCGCATCCTCAAGGCGCAACGCGAGGAGGCGAGGGCGTGAGCGGCGACGTCACCCTGGTGGTCACCTCCTGCGGCCGGTTCGACCTGCTGGAGGAGACGCTCGTCAGCCTTGAGGCGGCCGAGCCCGGCGGCTTCGCGCGGCGCGTCATCGTCGAGGACTCGGCCGACCCGGCGATGGCGGAGAAGATCCGGGCGCGGTTCCCGGACTATGAGCTGCTCTTCAACGAGCCGAACATCGGCCAGATGCGCTCGATCGACCGGGCCTACGGCGAGGTGCGGACCCCTTACGTCTTCCACTGCGAAGACGACTGGCGGTTCGAGGCGGGCGGTTTCCTCGCGCCGTGTCGCGAGGTGCTGGAAAGCCATCCGGAAATCGCGGTGGCCTGCGTGCGCAAGGTCATGGAGCTGGCCCCGAAGTACCGCGAGCGTCTCCAGCCGCTGGACGGGCGCGGGGACGTGCTGCGCATGCCGCCGGACGCCCATCCGGAATGGTTCGGCTACAGCTTCAACCCGAGCCTGGTTCGGCTGGACAGCTTCAAGCGCTACGGGCCTTTCGCAGCGCATGGTTCGGAGGAGATCCTCAGCTATCGGATGAAGCGCGACGGCTTCGCCATGACCTTCCTGAACCCGGGTTCGGCGGTTCACATCGGCGGCGAGGCGCACGTCGAGGACCCGTTCCGCAAGGCCCGCGCCAAGGGGTTCCTGCCCAAGCTGAAGCGCTCCATCGACAAGCGGATGACGCGCCTGCGCCGCCGCTTCGGCGGCGACTGAGCCGTGTCGCTCCAGAACCCGAACCTGCTGGAGAAAATCGGCTGGCGCATCGAGGCCCTGGCCTATGATGCCGTCAGCGGCCTGCTGCGGGCGCTTCCGGTCGATACGGCCTCGGCCTTCGGGGGCTGGCTGTTCCGCAAGGTCGGGCCGCTCACGCCCAGCCATCGCACGGCCCGCGATAACCTCAAGCTGGCCTTTCCCGAGATGGGAGACGAGGAGCGCGCGCGCCTGCTCGACGCCCAGTGGGACAACGTCGGCCGCGCCTTCGCCGAGTTTCCCCTGATGGACCGCATCCGTCCGGCCACCGGCAGGGTCGAGGTGGTCAATGGCGAGCGGCTTGCCGAGATCCGTGACCGGGGCGAGCCGGTGGTCTTCATGTCGGGCCACTTCGCCAACTGGGAGGTGATGCCGGCCACCATCGTCGAGAGCGGCGTCACCTGCCTGATGACCTATCGGGCGATGAACAACCCCTACATCGACGCCCGCGTGAAGAAGGGCCGCGCGGCCTATGGGGTGGAGCTGTTCGCGCCCAAGGGCGAGGCGACGCGGGATCTGATGGCGGCGCTGGCGCGCGGCCAGTCGGTCGCCCTGATGAACGACCAGAAGTTCAACGCCGGCCTGCCCGTCGATTTCTTCGGCCACCCCGCCCACACGGCGCCGGGGCCCAGCAAGCTGGCGCTGCGTTACGACACGGTGCTGCAGCCCATGTCGGTGCAGCGGCTGAAGGGCGCGCGCTATCGCGCCGTCGTCCACGACCCGATCCGACTGGAGCAGACCGGAGATCGGAACGCCGACATCCAGAGGGCGGTCGAGACGGTCAACGCCTGGGTCGAGGAGCGCGTCCGCGAACGGCCGGAGGAATGGTTCTGGGTCCACAGGCGCTGGCCCAAGGAGACCTACGCCGCGCTGAGGGAGGCCGAGGCCGCCGAGCCTCGGCCGCCTCGGCGGCTCCTCTCGCGGGCCGCAGGCTTCGTCACCCTGTTCGTACTGGCGGTCCTGGGTGCGGCGACCTTTGTCTGGTGGGAAGACATCATGCGCACGGGGCTCGACCCCAAGGTGCCGTTCCAGACCTATGAGCGTCCTCCCGCGCCCAACTATGACTCCCCGGAAGCGTGGGCGCTGACGCCGGGCGTGACGACGGACCCGCCCGGAGCGGCGGATGTGTTCTTCATTCATCCAACCACCTACGACGGCGGCGAGCATTGGCTGGGCCCGGTCGACGAGCCGCGGTCCGCAGCCTTGCTGCGGCGGGTCATGTTGCCGAACTATGCGGGCCCGTTCGCGCGCGTCGGCCGCATCTACGCCCCCCGCTACCGTCAGAGCAGCCTCTACACCCAGCTGACGCTGCGGGACGACGCGCGAGAGGCCAGGGCCTACGCCTATCGCGATGTCCGCGCGGCCTTCGATCACTACCTGGAAACGTGGGACCGGGGGCGCCCCATTGTCATCGCCGGCGTGGGGCAGGGGGCCGAGCTGGCGGCTCGCCTCGCTGATGAACGCCTGCGCACCGATCCCACGTTCCGGGACCGGCTGGCCGCTGTCTATGTGATCGACGCCATTGTCCCGGCCAACCAGCACGAGCCCGATGACGCTCTGCCGGCGTGCCGGGCGCGTGGGCAGTGGGGTTGCATGGTGGCTTTCGCTCAGGTGCGCGAAGGCGCAGAGGACATTGCGCGCCGCCGCATCGAGCGGGCGCAGGTCTGGACGGAGCGCGGGGATCTGATGGGCCTTGAGGGCCGTTCAGCGCTCTGCGTCAACCCCGTCCTGGGCGCCGAGACCACGGCCGTGGCTCCCGCGCGTCTCAGCCTCGGCGCCGCCAACGCCACCGGCCTGGACTGGGGCGCGCGACCCGCGTTGCTGTCTCGGCAGGTGGAGACGGTCTGCAGGGATGGACTGCTTCGTCACTCGGCGCCGCGCTCGCCATCTCTACAGCCGTCGGGCACCTGGGCCGACCGCCGCAAGTCGCCGCCCTACAATCTCTTCTGGGCCGACATCGAGGCTGACGCCCTGGCGCGCGTCACGGCCTATCGGGAAGCTCGGCCACCGTCCTGAGCCAGTCGGGGAGGTCGGCTGCCACCGCGCGGCCGTCGGCGGTCAGCTCCTGGAGCCGGTCCAGTCTGAGGAGGGCCATCGCCTGTCCCTCAGCGCCCGATCGCACTTCGCCGGCTCGCAGCTCTCCGGAAAGAACTTCGGTCCCGAAGGCCGGCGCGGCGCCTTTGAAGGCAATGGGGACCAGACGGGACTTCACGCGTCCCCGCCGCTTCATCCGCGAGGTCGTCTCCTGGCCGATGAAGCAACCCTTCTGGAAGTCGATCCCGTTCAGCAGGTCGAAGTTCGCCTCGATCGGATAGTCGGCGTCGGCCTTCGCGTCCCGTGCGGGATCGGGCACGCCGAGGCCGAGCTGGTGCTCCAAATAGGCCGCCTCATCTGTGTCGGCGCGCGGGCCGTCGCCGAAGCCACGTCGACCGAGCCCGGCGAGCCGCGGGTCCACCGGCCAGTCCGATGGGGCTGCCTCGGCCCAGGCGGCCCATACCGGACGGTCGTCCGGCCGAATCTCCACAGCCGCCCGCAGCCGGTACATGCCCAGTCTCTGGATCAGCGTCGCCCGTCGGTCGGCGGCGCAGTCGAGGATCACGCCCTCGTCCGTGCCGAGCAGGAAAAGGTCGAACAGCAGCCGCCCCTGCGGGCCGAGCAGGGCGCCGAAGCGAAGCTCGCCTGGCTTCAGGGTCGCCAGGTCCTGGGTCAGGAGGTTGTGCAGAAACGGCCGGGCGTCGGGTCCGGTGACGGCGATCAAGGCGCGGCTGTCTAGGCGGGCGACGGGCATGCGCCTGATCTAGGGCCGACGGCGGTCTGTCGCCAGCGGCGAGCGTCAAGCGGCCCGGACGGTCTCCTCACGGTCGCGCCGTTGGGCGGCGTCGGCGACGGCCCTAGCCACGCCGGTCACGGTGACGGGCTTGCGGAGAACGGAGTCCGCCCCGGCCGCTGTCATTTCCAGGGCCTCTTCGGCGTCGCCGCCGATCACCGCCACCACCGGCACGCGCGCAGCGGCCGTGGGCAGGGCGCGCAGCCGGCGGACCATCTCGGGGCCGTCCATCACGGGCATGCGTCCATCGACCATGACCAGGTCGAGTTCGCCCATGTTGATGAGATCGAGCGCCCGCTGGCCGTCGGCGACGCACAGGACCTTGTGCCCCAGTTGTTCGATGACAGCGCGAAGCATGGCGGCGTTCAGCTGATCGTCTTCGGCGATGAGCACGCGAAGCGCGCGCTCCGCCGGCTGCGGCCGCGGCGCCAGCGAGGTCTCCGGCAGTTCGGCCGTCTCGTCCCAGGGAAGATCGAGCCAGAAGCGCGAACCGACGCCCGGCGCGCTTTCTGCGCCGAGTTCGCCGCCCATGAGGGAGGCCAGCCGTCGCGACAGCGCCAGGCCGATGCCGGCCCCGGGCACGCCGGCGCCCGTGCGAGCGACGCGCTCGAATGGTTCGAAGGCCTTGGCGAGTTCGGCCTCGGACAGGCCGGGCCCGGTGTCGACGACCTCGATGCGCACGCGGTCGGTCGAAGGCCGGAAGGCGCGCAGTTCGATTCGGCCCCTGAGCGTGTACTTCACGGCGTTGCCGACGAGATTGTTCAGGATCTGCCGGGCGCGGGCGCTGTCGGCCAGAGCGGCGCCTGCCGCGTCCGAAAGGGCGGAGTCAACGTGGGCCGATATCTCGAGCCCCTTGGCCGAGGCGGCTCCGCGGTGGAGCAAGGCGATGTCCTGGATCAGGCCTCCGGCGTCGATCGGCTTGGGCTTGACCGACAGGCGACCGGACTCGGCGACCTCGGAATCGAGGGTGGCGTCGAGCACTTCCACCAGGTCCCGAGCGGCGGCCAGCGCGGCCTTGAGCTGTTCCCGAGACGGCGCTCCGCGGGATCCCGCGCCGAGTGCGCCCGCCAGGACGTGCGCCACGCCGGACAGGCCATTGCGGATTTCGTGCGACAGGGTCGCCAGGATGTCCGACTTGGACTTGGCCAGCTTGCGTGTCTCGTTAAGCGTGCCCTCCCGCTCGACCAGGAGCCCCTCGCGTTCCAGGGCCAGGGCGAAGTGTCCGCGCAGGTGCCGGTTCAGGATCAGGGCCAGCGCCATGGCCAGCGCCGTGCCGCACAGCACGAGCAGGCCCGTCTGGGCCGTCTCGGGATTTGTCCGCAGCGACATGATCGGGCCAACGGCGGAAGCGGGCCCCACGATCAGCAGGCTGGGAAGGCTGGGCGATGAGAAGAAGATCACCCCGATTGCGCCGCCGGCGCAGAGCACCAGCAGCACCTCGCTGAGCAGGCCGGACCCTTGCGAAAAGTAGGACGTCTGCAGGATCGCCAGAGCCCACAGCAGGCCCGCAGCGATATGGACCGCCGTGTGCAACCGCACGTTCTCGATCGACGGCCGGTTGCGCTTGCGCCAATCGATGATGGCGTAGAAGACAGCCCAGTTCAGCCCGTAGAGACCGAGGCAGGCGGCCAGCCAGGCCGCATTCGGCGCATAGCCCGCCGCGATGACGAACACCGGCAGGCAGATGCCGAAAAAGCCGAGCGCGTAGGGCAGGAGCTGGACCTGGGCGTCGAGGCCCATCTGGGCGATCGCCCGCTCCCAATCCAGGGAATCCCGAGCCGGAATCTCTCTGCGCACGCTGACTTCTGACTGGGTCATCCGCACAGTGTCCGCCTTCGAGGTTTCCGCGCGGTTACCCTGTGGGCGCCCGAAAGGGTAAAGGATCGTTAGGGTTGACGGATCATGCTCAGGCGTCGCGATCCGTTCGAGAGCCGAGATGATCTCCCCCCGTAGCCGCCTGACCGACACCGATATCCGCCGCCTGGTGAAGGCCGAGGACGAGGACGACCGGGCCGCCGCCGCGCACAAGCTGTGTCGCGCCATCGACCGCGCCGAGCTCGACGACATGGAGCGGGCCGCCGCCCAGAAGATCATGCGCGTCCTGGCCGACGACGCCGCCGAGCTTGTGCGCCGCGCGCTCGCGGTGACGCTGAAGTCCTCCGACCTGCTGCCGCGCGACGTGGCGTTGAAGCTGGCCCGCGACGTAGAGACGATCGCCATTCCAATCCTGGGCGCCTCGCCCGTCTTCACCGACGACGATCTCATCGAGGTCATCCGGGCCGGCGACGCCGCTCACCAGGTCGCCATCGCCAGCCGTCCGTTCGTGTCGCGCGACCTGGGCGAAACCATCGCGGCCGAGGGGCTGGAGCCCGCCGTGCGAGCGCTGGCGGCCAACGACAACGCCGACCTGTCCGAAAAGGCGATGGACCTCGCCATCGACCGATTCCCGACCAGCGAGGTTGTGACGGCCCTGGCCTATCGCCGGGTCCTTCCGGTGCAGATCACCGAACGTCTGGTCGCCCTGGCCTCCGAGGCCGTCCGCGAACATCTGGTCACGCGCCACGCCCTGTCCGCCGACACCGCCATTCGGCTAGCCACCGGCGCGCGCGAACGGGCGACGATCGATCTGGTCGACCAGGCGGTTGCAGCCCAGGACCTGACCGAGTTCGCGGCCCAGTTGAACGCCCGCAAGGCGCTTTCAGCGTCCCTGCTGCTGCGCGCCCTGGCGCGGGGCGCCATGCCCTTCTTCGAACATGGCGTGGCCGAACTGTCCGGCGTGCCGCATCAGCGCGCCTGGCTGATGATCCATGACGCTGGGCCGCTGGGCCTCAAGGCCATCTACGACCGCGCCGGGCTGCCACCGCGTCTGTTCGGCGCCTTCCGCGCCGGCGTGGACACCTGGCGAGATCTGACGGCCGAGGATGCTCATCCCGACCGAGAGCGCTTCCAGCAGCGGATGCTCGAGCGTTTCCTGACTCAGCGGCCGTTCACGGCGCGCGAGGACGTGAACTACCTGCTTGAGAAGCTGGATCGCGCGCCCGACGGCGACATTCTGGTTTCAGCCCACGCGGCTTGATAGCCGCTTGCGGCGCTGCGCTGTTGGGCGTTCCCTTCGGCGGGACCGCAAGGAGGGCCGTCGATGGGCCGATTGAAGGACCATGCCGAACGCCACCGGGTCGATCGCGTCGGCTGGCTGCGCGCCGCCGTGTTGGGCGCGAATGACGGCTTGGTGTCGACGGCTAGCCTCGTGGCGGGCGTGGCGGCCGCGGCCGCCTCTCGCGACGCCGTACTGATCGCGGGCGTCGCCGGGCTTGTCGCCGGGGCCATGTCGATGGCGGCAGGCGAATATGTCTCGGTCAGCTCGCAGTCCGACACGGAGAAGGCCGACCTCGCGCGCGAAACCGCCGAGCTGGCTACGGACCGCGAGGCCGAGGTCGAGGAACTGGCCGGCATTTACGTCACGCGCGGAGTCGAACCCGTCCTGGCCCGGCAGGTCGCCCTGCAGCTGATGGAGAAGGACGCCCTCGGCTCCCATGCGCGGGACGAGCTCGGAATTTCCGAGATGTCGACCGCTCGACCCATCCAGGCAGCTCTGACGTCGGCGTTGACCTTCTCGGTCGGCGCCGCCCTGCCGCTGCTGGCCGCCGCCGTTGCGCCGACCGCCACGCTCCTTCCGTGGGTGGTCGGGACGGCGCTGGCGGGCCTCGTCCTGCTCGGCGCTCTGGGCTCGTCGGCGGGCGGCGCCCTCAACGTCCGCTCAGTGCTGCGTGTCCTGTTCTGGGGCGCGCTCGCCATGGCGGTGACTGCCGGGATCGGGCGGCTGTTCGGCACGGTGGTCTGATCGGTCCTAGATGGGTGGCTAAGCCGACGCCCAGGCCTTCATCGCGTCGATGGCCCGCACGCTCTGCAGCCGCTTCTTGGCGCGGCCCCGGTCCTTGGGATGGATCTTCCTGCCCTCGGCGTCCTGCCGCGGCGCCTCGAGCGGCGGCAGCAGGCCGTAGTTGATGTTCATCGGCTGAAACTTGGAGCCTTCCAGGTGGCCCCCGGTGATGTGCTCGACCAGGGCGCCGATGGCGGTCTCGGGCGGCGGCGCCTCCAGCGGCTTGCCCAGCGCCTGAGCGGCGGCGAGGCGGCCGGTCAGCAGGCCCATGGCCGCGCTTTCCACATAGCCTT
>NZ_JANJTL010000056.1 GCF_024711105.1 Brevundimonas sp.
CAGGGCCGAGATCAGCTCGCGCAGCCGCATGCCGTCGCCGCGGTCCGCGGCGTCGACGACCATCTCGACGTATTCGGAAGTGAGGGCGTAGTCCTCACCCAGCGCCAGGTCTTCCAGCAGCTGGGCGGCTTCGGTTTCGGACAGGCGGGCGACGTCGCTGCTCACAGGCTCGCCCTCCTCTTCAACTACAGCCCTATGGCTTTGACCCTTTCAGATCGATGCGTCCTGCGAAGCCCTTCAGGGCGAAGCAGGATGGTGCGGTCGAGAAGACTCGAACTTCCACTCCGGTTAGGGAACAGCGACCTCAACGCTGCGCGTCTACCAATTCCGCCACGACCGCTCGCATCGGAGCGCGGGGGAATAGCGGAGGCTGAACCGAAAGGGAAGAGGCGCGAGCGAGCTTCTACGCCGCCCCGGCCATGAAGTCGTAGACGTCCGCCGGGCGCGTCACGACGATGGAGATGCGGTCGTCGGAGATGGCGATCTCGCCGCGCGCGACCGGGTGATTGTTGGCGAGGATCCAGACCTCGTCGGCCTCGCCCGCGTCGAGCGGGATCACGGCGCCGCGGCCCATGCGCAGCAGCTGCTGCATGGGCAGGCTGGAGCGGCCAAGCACGACCGAGATCTCCACCTTCACTGCTGCGACCTGATCGCTCACGCCCGACACTTTCCCCGCAACGCCCCAGACCGACACTCGAACTCCATACGCACGGCGACAGGAGGCGACCTTGCGGGCCTTATGCTTGACGCGCCGTTAAGCCCGCTTGCCGAAAGCGGCTTTCGCGGCCATCTGGCGCGCATGGACCTCGAAATCCTCAAGCGCGCCGACGGTCGGTCGGCCGGCTGGGCGGTGTCGCCCGGGCGGATCGCCTACCCCGACGCGGTCGCGGCCATGGAAGCCCGGGCGGCCGCCATCGCCGAGGGTTCGGCGGGCGAACTGATCTGGCTGCTCGAGCATCCGCCACTCTACACGGCGGGCGTTTCGTCGAAGGCCGAGGACCTGCTGGCGCCGGGCGATATCCCGGTCTTCGAGACCGGGCGCGGCGGCCAGTTCACCTACCATGGGCCTGGGCAGCGGGTGGCCTATGTGATGCTGGACCTGCGCGAACGCGGCCGGGACGTGCGCCGCTTCGTGCGCGGGCTCGAGGCCTGGGTCATCGGGGCCCTGGCCGACTTCAACGTCGAGGCCGGGGCGCGCGACGGCCGCGTCGGCGTCTGGGTGGAACGGCGAGAGGCCGGCCAGGTCCGCGAGGACAAGATCGCCGCCATCGGGGTGAAGATCCGGCGCTGGGTCAGCTTCCACGGGATCAGCCTGAACGTCGAGCCGGACCTGTCCCACTTCGGCGGCATCGTCCCGTGTGGCATTCGCGAGCACGGCGTGACCAGCCTCGTCGACCTCGGCCTCCCGGTGACCATGGACGAGGCGGACGCGGCTCTCCAAGCTTCCTTCCGGTCGGTCTTCGGCCCTGTCGAAGCGGCGGCCCCGCCGGCCGGGTGAATTATCCGTAGGGATTCCGCCCTGTTGGCGCCACGGTCACGCTTCATCGGGCCGTGAACCGCAAACCAGGATGCGATCGTGTTCAAGCGACTTCTCGCCGCCCTCGCCCTCATCAGCGCCGCCTTCGCGGCCCACGCCCAGGACACGGGCGCCGTGCGCGTCGACATCGCGGCCAACGGACGCGAGGCCTGGACCGTGACCTACCGGCTCGCCGCTCCGGCGACACGGCTGGCCTTCGCCCGCTCGCCGGATGATAGCCGGACGCGCGACTGGACGCCCGGCGAGGGTTTCGAGATCGTGGCCACCGACGAAGGCGAGGTCCTGCGCCGCCGCGACGGCGCCGCCTTCTTGCAGGCCGAGGTGACGCTCCTGCCCCGCTATCGCGAGCTGCCGATGGACTATGCGCCCTTCTCGCCGTTCGGCGACGGCGGGATGCTGGCCTACACCGGCCGCTTCTTCGCCTGCCCTCAGGTCTGTGGCGGCGACGAGCGCTGGGCCGTCACCCTCGCGGCTGACCCGTCGCTGAACGTGCTGGTCAACGGCGAGATCACCCGAGGGTCCGCGGCCTGGATCGACGCGGGTCAGGGGACCAACATCTATGTCGGTCCGGCCCGGCCGGTGGCCTCCGAGGCGGTGGTCGCCGTGATCGACGAAGCGCTGCCGCCGGTGATCCGTGACCAGCTGATGGCCGAGCTGCCGCGCTTCATGGACCAGTTCGCCGCACGTCTGGGCGTGCTGGACGCCCCGCCGATGCTGTTCGCCTCCTGGGACACCTCGGTCGTGGACGGCAGCTACGGCCGTCAGGGCGGGACCCTGCCGGGACAGGTTTTCATCCACTTCTACGGGTCGTTCTGGAACGAGGAGATGGCCCGCGGCGGATTCGCCGACGGCCTGTCATGGCACTTCGCCCACGAGGCGGCCCACCTCTACCAGCGCCAGACCTACACCACCGCCCGCGACGGCTACTGGATCCATGAAGGCGGCGCCGAAGCCTTAGCCGCCCTCGCCCTTATGGAAGGCCGGCCCGATCAGGCCGCTGGAGTCGAGGCCGTGATCGCCAATGCGCGCGCCGAGTGCGCCGAAAAGCTCGCCGGCCGCTCGATCCGGCGAGCGATCTCGGAGGGCGACACCGAGGTCCCCTATTCCTGCGGGATGGTCGTCAACCTGGCCCTGCACCAGGCGCTGCTGCGCGAGGCGCCCGACAGCGACGGCCTCTACGCCGTCTGGCGGGACTATGTGCGGCGGACCCAGGGCGTCGAGACGGTCACCGCGACGCACTTCATCGAGTCGGTGTCAGCCATCGGCGGCGAGCAGCTGGCGACCGACCTGGCCGTCGCCGTGGCCGACGCGCGCTTCGATCCGGCGACGGCGGCCTTCTAGATCAGAGCCCGCATAGGGTTGGGCCCGTAGCGGTTGGAACCCTGCTCGGACGGCATCAGCGCCAGCTCGACGATGGCCCAGATCATCACCAGGACGCCCAGCATGTCGAGCACGCCCTCCGGGTGCGGCCAGACCATGATGAAGGCGAACAGGATCACCGCCGTCCACCAGCCGCTGCGGCCCCGGTCGTGCAGCCGCTTGGACAGCACGCAGGCGCCCGAGAAGAACAGGATCGGATAGGCGAACACGCCGGTGAACACGTTGTCCCCCAGCGCCGACTGATACAGCGCCAGCAGCACGATCAGCAGCACGGCCGCCAGCAGGAAGGGCAGCCGCCCGACCCGGCCGGACGATGAGAAGAACAGTTCGGGCCAGTCGATGCGCTGGTTCATGGCGTCATTATCCGACGATCACGCGAACTCGACCAGCACCTCGTCGGCGGCGACGCTGTCGCCGGCCTTGGGGCCCGTCGCCTTGACCACGCCGTCGCGCTCGGCCCGGATAATGTTCTGCATCTTCATGGCCTCGATCACGGCCACCGTCTGGCCCGCCTTGACCTCGTCGCCCGCCTGGACCTCCAGAGACACGACCAGCCCGGGCATGGGCGAGACGATCAGCTTGGCGGTGTCGGCGCCCTGTTTCTCGGGCAGGCGGCTGTGAAGCTCGGCGATGTCCGGGGTGAAGACGCGCACCCGCTGGCGGGCGGCCCGGTGCCGAATCTCGAAGCCGTCGGCCTTGCGCTTCACCTCGGCGGTAAAGGGCGTCCCGTCCAGCACGCCTTTGAATTGCGGATCGCCCGGCCGCCAGTGCGCGTCCGTGAGGCGCAGCACCCGCCCGTCGTCCAGGGTCACGGTCAGGCCCTCGCCGCCCAGGTCGAGGCTGACGTGCCGCGTCTGGCCGGCGACCAGCACCGTCCAGTCGAGCCGCGCCGCGCGCGGAGACCGGGCGCGTTCGAAGGCGTGCATCATCACGCCGGCGGCCGTCATCAGGTCGATCTGGAACGGCGTCGGCTCGGTCCCCTGGAAGCCGTCGGGGAACTCGTCCTTGATGTAGCTGGTCGACAGCGCGCCCGAACGAAACCGCTCCTGATCCATCACCGCCGCCAGGAAAGGCAGGTTGTGACCAAGCCCCTCCAGGTGGGTCGCCTCCAGCGCGCGGCTCATGCCGTCCACAGCGGCCTCTCGGGTCGGGCCCCAGACGCACAGCTTGGCGATCATGGGGTCGTAGAACATCGAGATCTCGTCGCCCTCGCGGACACCGGAATCGTTGCGCACGATGGTCCCGTCATCCTGCCGGCCCGGCTCCGGCTGGCGATAGCGAACCATCCGACCGATCGAGGGCAGGAAACCGCGATACGGGTCTTCGGCGTAGAGGCGGCTCTCGATGGCCCAGCCATCGATCTTCAGGTCTTCCTGCCGGAAGGCCAGCGCCTGCCCGGCCGCCGAGCGGATCATCTGCTCGATCAGATCCACCCCGGTGATCAGCTCCGTGACCGGATGCTCGACCTGGATGCGGGTGTTCATCTCCAGGAAGTAGAAGGACTTGTCCTGGCCGGCCACGAACTCGACCGTGCCGGCGGAATCGTAGCCCACGGCACGCGCCAGGGCGACCGCCTGGGCCCCCATGGCCGCGCGCGCCTCCTCGTCCAGCAGGGGAGACGGCGCCTCCTCGATGACTTTCTGGTTGCGGCGCTGGATCGAGCACTCGCGCTCGAACAGGTGGACGATGTTGCCGTGCTTGTCGCCCAGCACCTGGATCTCGACGTGGCGCGGGTCGACGATGAACTTCTCGAGGAAGACCCGGTCGTCGCCGAAGGCGTTCAGCGCCTCGGCCGTCACCGCGGAGAATCCTTCCGCCATGTCGTCGTCGCCGTGAGCGACGCGGATGCCCTTGCCCCCGCCCCCGGCCGAAGCCTTGATCATCACAGGATAGCCGATCGCGCGCGCGATCCGGACGGCCTCCTCCGGCGTCTCGATGAGGCCCATGTGGCCGGGCACCGTCGAGACGCCCGCCTCGGCGGCGAACTTCTTGGAGGTGATCTTGTCGCCCATGGCCTCAATGGCCTCTGGGTTAGGGCCGATGAAGGCGATGCCCTCGTCGCGCAGTCGCCTGGCGAAGGCCGCGTTTTCGCTGAGGAAGCCAAAGCCCGGATGGATCGCTTCCGCGCCCGTCTGGCGGGCCGCCGCTATGATCTTGTCGGCGACCAGATAGGATTCCGACGCTGGCGCCGGTCCGATCAGCACGGCCTCGTCGGCCATCTCCACGGCCAGGGAGTCCGCATCGGCCTCCGAATAGACCTGGACCGTGGCGATCCCCATGCGCCGGCAGGTGCGGATGATCCTGACCGCGATTTCGCCGCGATTAGCGATCAGTATCTTCGTGAACATGCCCATCCTTCGCTCATCTGGCGAAGGGCGTTGCCTAGCCCGGCTGTCCGGGGTTGGCAAACGGGCGGTGCATCGGCTTTAACCTCCGCCACCCTCCCTGTGACGTTCGTCCCGAAAGGACCCACGCCCATGAAGACCCTCGCTCTCGCCGGCCTGAGCCTGGCCCTGATGTCCGGAACGGCGATCGCCCAGACCGTCGACTGGCAGGCGGCCGCCCGCCAGGACCTGCAGGCCATCCAGACCGAACTGCGCGAAAACCACCCCGCCCTGGTGGTCGGCGGCCAGGAAGGCGCCTTCAACGCCCAGCTCCAGACCGGCCTGACCGAAGCGCAAGGCCGCATCGGCGATGTCCGCGACGCCCTGGACTATTCCTACCTGATGCGCGGCTACGCCCGCAGCCTCGGCGACACGAACATCTGGTTCGAGCCCAACTGGCAGCGCGCCCCGCTGTGGGACGGCGTGGCCTGGACCAACTTCACGGTCGGCTGGCGCAATGGCGGCTACGAGGTGACCTGGGTGAAGCCCGGCGTTCGTGACCTGCCGCCGATCGGCGCCCGGCTGGTGTCGTGCGATGGCGTCGCCGCCGAGCAGTTCGCGCGCCGCCGGCTGGACGGCTGGGAAGGTGAACTTGATCTCGAGGCCGACCGCGTCATGACGGCGCCCTACCTGTTCTGGGACCGCGGCAACCCCTTCATCGGCGGCCTGCCCGGCGAGTGCGAGTTCACTGTCGGTCGGCGCAACCGCGATTTCCGCATCACTTCGGGCTTCGCCACCGAAGCCGAGCGTCGCACGGCCTGGGCGGCCACCGTCTATACCCCCCAGACCCCGCTGGCGCTCGAGAGCTTCCCGGGCGGCCACTGGATCCACGTCCATGACCTGACCCAGGCCGGTTCCGAGGGCTTCCTGGCCCAGATCGACGCCCAGCTGGATGCGATCCGAGGCGGCAACGTCGTGATCGACCTGCGCGGCGCCATGGATGGCTCCCCGGCGCTGGGCTACAGCCTGGCCAACCGCCTGTGGGGCGTTGACTACCGCGTCGCCCAGCAGAACATCTCGGGCGAGATCGTCTACCGCGTGTCCCAGGATAACCGCGACTTCTACGCGGACGTTCTGGGCCGGATGCAGGGCGACGCCGCCTTCGCCTACAACTACCCGGGCTCGGTGCGCGCCATGCAGGAGCTGGTCACCCGCTTCGACGAGGCCCTGGCCGCGGGTCAGCGGACCTTCACCCAGCCGATCGTTCCGCCGATCCCGGCCGTCGAGGCCGCCTCGGTTGAGGGCACGACCGCCGAGGGCGAGGAAACCGCCACCGGCGAAGCGCCGCCTCCGGTCGCGCCGGCTGCGCCGACGAACCCGATGCGCGGCAATGTGGTCGTCCTGGTCGACGCCGGATGCCGTAACGCCTGTCTCGACGTCGTCGACATGCTGGTGACCCTGCCGAACGTGCGCGTCGCCGGCACGCCGACCGGCGCGGACTCGATCCACTTCGAGATCGACCGCCAGCCGCTGCCGTCGGGCCAGGGCTTCCTGAACTACGGCATCAAGACCTGGCTGGGCCGCGCCCGTCCGTCGAACACGCCCCACACCCCGGTCCAGGGCTTGGCCTATGCGGGCAATCCGGTTGACGACGCCGCGGTTCGGACCTGGGTACAGAGCCTGTTCGGCGGCTGATTGAAACGGGACGGGGCGCTCGCCATCTTTCAGGGATGAGCGCCCCTTCCCCCTTCGACCTGACCCCACCTTCGAACGAGGCCCGTCTCCGGCTGGAGGCGGGCCTCGATTCCGAGGAGCGCCGGGTCCTGCTGAACCACGGCACCGAGGCCCCCTTCTGCGGCGGCCTGCTGAGCGAGAAACGTCCCGGGCTCTACGCCTGCCGACTGTGTGGCCTGCCCCTGTTCCGCGCCCAGACCAAGTTCGAGAGCGGCACCGGCTGGCCCAGCTTCAACGCTCCGATTCACCCCGACCACGTCCGGGGCGTGCGCGACACCTCCTACGGCATGGTCCGCATTGAGACCCGCTGCGCGCGCTGCGACAGCCACCAGGGTCACGTCTTCCCCGACGGCCCGCCGCCCACGGGCGAGCGCTACTGCATCAACTCGGTGTCGCTGGCGTTCGTCGCGGACGATGAGCCGCTGTCCGACCCGCTTTCCAGGGGCGACGAGGAGGCCCGCGCGGAGCTCAGCTGAGCATAGGCCGAGGCCCAGGGCGCCTGCCACAGCAGGTTGAGGAAGGCCTGGATCAGGCAAATGACTAGCAGGGCGATCAGACCCGGTACCAGCAGCGGCCGCAGCGCCTCCGGGTCAAAGGTCTGCGGATCAATCTCTTCGAACGGAATGCGGATCCCGGCCAGGTATCCAGCCCAGACGATCACCGCCAGCAGCGCGAAGACCGCGATCTCGACCACGAGAATGACTACGACGGAGAGGACGCCCGTCATCAGCAAAGCGCCGGTCTGTCCTTGCGACAGCCGCCACCCCTCGGCGAACGCCAGTCGGCGCGTCGCCACGCTCGCCGGGCCGACCAGCGACAACCTCAGGCCCAGCCAGAGCAGCAGGGCCACAACCGCCCCACCGGCTAGCGTCCCGGCGACGAGGCCAATCATGGGCTCCGCCTGCCACAGGGCGACGCCGAGCAGGACCGCCAGGATCCCGAGCGGAATGGCGATCACGCACAGGCCGATCGCCACCACGAGCTGAATCACGATCAGCAGGAACTCCTGAACCCAGAAGCTCACCCAGGCGAAGCCGCGCCGACCTGCCAGGACGGCGCGAATGATCGCGGCGCCGACGATCCCCTCGACGAGAAGGCCAAGCCCGTTCAACGGAGACATCAGCATCTGCATGCGCAGTTGCCATTCGAGGTTGTCGAAAACCCCGAGATCCTCCGGGGTCTCAGGCAGATTCTCGAGCATCCCGGACAGGCCGTAGGCCATCACGGCCAGCATGCCGCCGACCATAAGCGCATAGACCACGGCCCAGGCCACGACCGCGCCCGAATGCCTCCGCAGGACGGACCAGCCCGAGCCGACAGCTTCGGTGACGGAGAATGTCGCGCGCATGAGCCCCCTCCCGCGTTCGCGGTGAGAGCTTAGCCTAATCCGGGGCTGCGGTCAGCGGCGACGGCTCAGGCCGCGCCGTCGGCCGTCTTCTTCTTGGATTCCGAGTAGATCAGCAGGGGCTGGGCCCGGCCTTCGATGACCTCGGCGTTGACCACGACTTCCTCGACGCCCTCGAAGGTCGGCAGCTCGAACATGGTCTCGAGCAGGATGCCTTCCAGGATCGAGCGCAGGCCGCGCGCGCCGGTCTTGCGGGTGATGGCCTTCTTGGCGACGGCCGAGAGCGCGTCGTCGGTGAAGGTCAGGGCCACGTTCTCCATCTCGAAGAGACGGGCGTACTGCTTGACCAGGGCGTTCTTCGGCTCGGTCAGGATGGTGACCAGGGCCGCCTCGTCGAGGTCCTCGAGGGTGGCCAGCACCGGCAGGCGGCCGATGAACTCGGGAATCAGGCCGAAGCGCATCAGGTCGTCGGGCTCGACGCCGCGCAGGATCTCGCCCGTGCGGCGCTCGTCGATCTCCTTGACGGTCGCGCCGAAGCCGATCGAGGCGCCGGCGCCGCGCGCCGAGATCACCTTCTCCAGGCCGGCGAAGGCGCCACCGACGATGAAGAGGATGTTGGTCGTGTCGACCTGCAGGAACTCCTGTTGCGGATGCTTGCGGCCGCCTTGCGGAGGCACCGAGGCGACGGTGCCTTCCATGATCTTGAGCAAGGCCTGCTGCACGCCCTCGCCCGACACGTCGCGGGTGATGGAGGGGTTGTCGGACTTGCGCGAAATCTTGTCGATCTCGTCGATGTAGACGATGCCGCGCTGGGCCCGCTCGACGTTGTAATCGGCCGCCTGCAGCAGCTTGAGGACGATGTTCTCGACATCCTCGCCCACATAACCGGCTTCGGTCAGCGTCGTGGCGTCGGCCATGGTGAAGGGCACGTCGATGATGCGCGCCAGCGTCTGGGCCAGCAGCGTCTTGCCCGAGCCGGTCGGCCCGATGAGCATGATGTTCGACTTGGCCAGCTCGACGTCGTTGTTCTTCGTCGCGTGGTTCAGGCGCTTGTAGTGGTTGTGGACGGCGACCGAGAGGACCTTCTTGGCGTGGTCCTGGCCGATGACGTAGTCGTCCAGCACCTTGCGGATTTCGCGCGGCGTGGGGACCCCGTCCTTGGTCTTCACGAAGCCGATCTTGTGCTCTTCACGGATGATATCCATGCAGAGTTCGACGCATTCATCGCAGATGAACACGGTCGGACCCGCGATGAGCTTGCGGACCTCATGCTGGCTCTTTCCGCAGAAGGAGCAGTAGAGGGTGCTCTTGGATTCGCCGCCGGCGGCCTTGGTCATCAGATCGTCCTACACACGCGAGGTCACCCGGAACGGGACTTGCCTCGCCTCCCCGACCGTCCCACTGCAGGATACGGGCCGAGAGGTTTTGAAAGAATGACAACGCCCGAACGAAACGTCCACCCCAAGCGTTCGGGGCAAACGTCGCACTACGGCGATTGTCAGGAAGCTGTCTAAATGGAGGCTGAACGCCCTTCGCGCCAGCCCGGGACCATCGTGGCCTTCGATTTCGACGGCACGATGACGGTCAGGGACAGCTACACCGCCTTTCTGCGCTGGCGCGTCGGCCAGGCGGCCTATGCGGCGGGAATCGCGGCCATGACGCCCGCGCTGGTCGCCTACCTTGGCCACCGTGACCGGGGGCGGCTCAAGGCCGCCGCCACGCGTCAGTTCCTGCTCGGCAGGCCGCTGGCCCTGTTGGAGCGGGAAGCCGAGGACTTCTGCGCCGTGCATTGGGCGCGGATGATGCGGCCGGACGCGCTGGAGTGCTGGAACGGCTGGGGTGAGAAGGGCGCGCACCGCGTGATCGTGACCGCCTCGCCCGCCGTCACCGTCGCGCCCTTCGCCCAGCGCCTCGGCGCCGAGGCCCTGATCGGCACGCGCCTGGCGGTCGACGCGCAAGGCCGGATCACCGGCGCCTTCGCAAGTCCGAACTGCCGGGGCCAGGAGAAGGTCGACCGGCTGCGCGCCGTCTACGGCGAGGACGTTCGTCTGGCCGCCGCCTATGGCGACACCTCGGGCGACCACGAGATGCTGGCCATCGCCGACCACAAGGGCTGGCGGGGGTTCAAGCGGCGGCCCTGAAGCCACCGCGTCCGCTCAGGGGCGCGACAGCGCCTCGCCGAAGAAGCTGACCGCCTCCTCGATCACGCGCCGGTGGGTCTCCTCCCGCGGCACGGCTCCGCCGCACAGCGGCGCGTAACGCACGCGCGCGGCCATGCCGCACAGGCCGAGGAAGGCCGTGTGCTCGACCCCCTCCAGAATGACCAGACGATCGTTGGGCAGGGCCTCGGAGAAGGCCCGGGCGTTCTCCGCCGCGGGCGTGGTGGTGTCCCGGTCCCCCTGCAGGATCAGGATCGGCGCGGACACCTGGGCCAGGTCCGCGCGCGACAGCACAGGGCCGAGCGCAGGCGCGATAAGCAGGGCGGCGTCGAGCCGGTCGTCACGCCGGGCGTCGAACTCCGTCGCGACTGAGGCGCGGATGGCCTCCGAGGCGTTCAGCACCTCGGTCCGGTTCGCCGTGCCGAAGTCCCCGTCGGAGACGGTGGGCGCGCACAGGGCAGCGTCCGGCGCTCGCCGACAGTGGGCCGCGAACGCCGCCCGGTCCGGCCGGACGCCCAGCTGAATCAGCACGCTGGCCCAACCCATCGAATAGCCGACGGCGCCGGTGCGCTCGGGATCGATGCGCGGCCCCCACTCCGGATCGGCCAGCACGGCGTCGATGGCGTGGCGGAGGTCGTCGGACCGCTCCCAGTAGAGCAGCGCGCCCTCGGGCGTGCGGTCGTCGAAGCCGTTGTTGCCGGGATGGTCGACCGCGACCACGACATAGCCTTCGCGCGCCAGGGCGGTTCCCAGCCAGGCCAGCTGCCGCGCAGAGCCGCCGAAGCCGTGGGATACGACGATCAGGGGCAGCCGCTTCGCTCCTTGCGCGAATGGCGCGTCATCCGCGGCCTCGCCAGAAATGAAGAAGGGCGTCGGCTCCGAGCCGATCAGCCGTGGCGTCGCCTCAACCCCTTGCGCCGCCGGGTACCAGATCGTGACGCGCTGGCTGTCGCGTCCCTCGGCGTCGCGAAGGGATGCGCCCGGGCGCGAATAGGTTGCGATCACCTCCCCAGCCGTCGCGTAGCGCGCCTGGGGTACGGGGTCGGCGGCGCGGGGCGCGCATGCGGTGAGGAAGAAGGCGGCGAGCCCGAGCAGCGCCGCCCTCATCGCATCAGGCCTTCTTGTCGTCCTGGGCCGGGGTGATCGGCGCCGGGTTCTCCTCGCGGCGTTCGTAGACGTGGTCGATCAGGCCGAAGGCCTTGGCCTCCTCGGCGCTCATGAAATAGTCGCGGTCCAGGGTGCGCTCGATGACCTCGATCGGCTGGCCGGTGTGCTTGGAATAGAGCTCGTTCAGCTGCCGCTTGGTCTTGATGATGTCCTCGGCGTGGCGCTCGATGTCGGAGGCCTGGCCGCGGAAGCCGCCGGACGGCTGGTGCACCATGATGCGCGCGTTCGGCAGCGCGATGCGCTGGCCCTTCTCGCCGGCGGTCAGCAGGAACGAGCCCATCGAGGCCGCCATGCCCATGCACACGGTCGAGACCGGGCATTTGATGTACTGCATGGTGTCGTAGATCGAGAAGCCCGAGGTCACCACGCCGCCGGGCGAGTTGATGTACATGGCGATCTCCTTCTTGGGGTTCTCGGACTCCAGGAAGAGAAGCTGGGCGCAGATCAGCGAGGCCATGCCGTCCTCGACCGGACCGGTCAGGAAGATGATCCGCTCCTTCAGCATCCGCGAGAAGATGTCGTAGGCGCGCTCGCCCCGGCTGGTCTGCTCGACCACCATCGGCACGAGGTTCATGGTCAGGTGTTCGACGGGGTCGCGCATAGGCTTCGGCTTTCTCGATCAGCTCGCGGGGCGAATCACCGCCGCCCCGCCGTTAAAGCGGATATCGCCTTGCCGAAGTGTTGTTTCAAGGCGGGGCGGGCCCGTCACTCGGCCGGGGCGGCTTCCTCGGCGTCGCGCGCGGCGGCGGCCTCCAGCTCCCGGCGCAGGGCGAAGGCGATCTCCCGCTGCTGCCGATCCGGGCTCGCCGCGTCGCCGCGCATCGCATAGAGCGCGCGCAGATAGGCCAGGTCCCAGTCGGTCATGCGCTGGGTGCGCGAGCCGTTCTCGGCGAACAGGTTGAACACGGAATCATAGGCCCGCGCGTCGATCTGGGCGTCGACCTGGGCGAGCGCGATCATCGAGACGTAGTCCGCCAGCGAGGCGAACGAGACCGAGCCGATGCGGCTGGTGTCCAGGATGATGATGACGTGGCCCATGGCCTCTTCGTGGCTGTCGCGAATGCGCGACGCCGTGACGCCGAACTGGGACGTGCGGGTGTAGGTGACCTGCCACCACCGCACAGGCGCCCCCGACGTCCGGAAGCGCTCGAGCGCCGCCTGGCCGAGGTTGGTGTTGCCGATGTCGGGGCGGAAGACCTGCGGGTCCTGGTCGACCAGCGCCTGCGCCAAGGCGTCACCGTTCGAATCCGCCAGGATCAGCACGTTGGGCCGGCATCCCGGATCGCCGGGATTGAGGCCGACGGCCATGGCCACGGCCGAAACCTGGTCGACCAGGGCCTGGGCGAAGCGCGGCGCCATGTTCACCACGCCGATGCACACGCGGCGGTCCCAACGGGCGAGGTTCTGGTCGCGCTGGGCGACCCCGACCTCCTCAACGAAGTCGGTGATGACCTCACGAAGGACGTTGCCCTCGATGGTCACGCCCTCGACCTCGGTCGTGCCGGGCTGCGAGGGCGGCTGAGTCTGGGCCTGGGCGGCGCCCGCGACGAGCAGGCCGGCGACGGCGAGCGGAAGATGCGTTCTCAGCAAGTGTCTCACCCTCGGGCCCGGACGCGCAGACGGGCCGACGCTAGCGCCGGCCCGTGCGCACGCAAGTTACAAGGCGGCAATCAGACCGCGTCGTCGTCCTTGTAGAGTTCCTCGCGGTCGACGGAGGTCTCGGTGACGGTGGCCTGGTCGAAGATCCAGTCGCAGACCTTTTCTTCGTAGATCGGGGCGCGCAGCTGGGCGGCGGCGTTCGGGTTCTGGCGGTAGAAGTCCAGCACCTGGCGTTCCTGCCCCGGATAGTTGCGCGCCTCGTTCATGATGGCGTTGGACAGCTCCTGGTCCGACACGGTGACGTTGGCGCCGCGGCCTAGCTCGGCCAGCACCAGGCCCAGGCGCACGCGGCGCTCGGCGATCTTGCGGTACTCGGCCTTGAGATCGTCCTCGGACTTGCCCTCGTCCTCGGGCGCGCCGCGGCCGGCGTTCTTGTCGGCCTCGACCTGGCGCCAGATGCCTTCGAACTCGGCGTCGACCATGCGCGGCGGCAGCGGGAAGTCATGGCCGGTGTCCAGCGCGTCCAGCAGGGCGCGCTTCAGCTTGAAGCGCGACTGGCGCTGGTGCTGCTGCTCCAGGTTCTGGCGGACCAGCTCCTTCAGCTTGTCCAGGCTCTCCAGGCCGATGGCCTTGGCGAAGTCCTCGTCCGCCTTGGACGCCTTGGGGGCCTTCACGGACTTGACGGTCACATCGAAGGTCGCGGCCTTGCCGGCGAGGTGGGCCGCGCCGTAGTCCTCGGGGAAGGTGACTTCGACCTTCTTCTCGTCGCCGACCTTGGCGCCCTTGAGTTGATCCTCGAAGCCGGGGATGAACTGGCCCGAGCCGATCACCAGCGGCGCGTCCGTGGCCGAGCCACCTTCGAAGGCCTCGCCGTCGATCTTGCCGACGAAGTCGATGATCACCTGGTCGCCCTCGGCGGCCTTGGGCGCCTTGCCGCCCTTGTCCTCGAAGGACTTGTTCTGGCTGGCCAGTTCGTTGACGGCCTCGTCCACCTCGGCCTCGGTCGGGGCGTAGGTCGGGCGGGTCAGCTTCAGCGTCTTGGGATCGACCGGGGTGAAGTCCGGCATGACCTCGAGGCTCATCTCGTAGGACAGGTCGGCCTTGCCGGCGACGACTTCGTCCATGTCCGAGGTCGGCTTGATCTCGGCCGGGGCGGCCGGGCGGACCTTGGCCTCGTCCAGCGCCTTCTGGCTGGATTCATTGACCTGATCGTTGATGATCTCGCCCATCAGCTCGCGGCCGAACATCTTGCGGACGTGCGAGGCGGGCACCTTGCCGGGACGGAAGCCCTTCAGCTTCATCTGCGGCTGGATCTCGGCGATCTTGGCGTCCAGCCGGGCGTTCAGGTCGTCCTGCGGGATGGTGACGGCGATGACCCGCGACAGGCCTTCGGCCGATTTTTCGACGACTTGGATGGACATGGCGGAACGGTCTTCGCGAAAGCTGCGGCGCCCTGGATCAAGGCTCGGCGCCGGCATGGGTTGAAACGGAAAACGCCGCCCGTCTGGGCGGCCGTTTTCAAGACCCGCCCTTATGTCGATTAGGGCCCGTCAGGTCAACGGTAGGCCGCGCTTGCCGCGCGCGGCCGCCTCGGCGATAAGCCGCGCGGACCTGCGGATGTGGCGGAACTGGTAGACGCACTGGATTTAGGTTCCAGCGCCGCGAGGCGTGGAGGTTCGAGTCCTCTCATCCGCACCAGCCACGCCCCTCACGAACGCGTGAACCGAATGGCGTCGGCTGCGTTTGGCCCATTGTCGCACGTGCGACTTAGGGAGTTCCGACACATGATCCTTCGCACCACCCTCGCGGCCCTGGCCGCGCTGTCCCTGGCCGCCTGCGAAAGCGCTCAGGACGAAGCCGCTGAAGAACGCGCGGACGTCATCGAGGACACCACCGAAGCCCAGGCCGACGCCCTGGAAGAACAGGCCGGTGAGACCGACAACGAAGCCGCCGAGACCGCTCTGAACGAGCAGGCCGACGCGGTCGAGCAGCAAGGCGACGCCGCGGCCGATCAGGTCGAGCAGGAAGCCGGCGAAACCGACTAAGACGCTGGGCGTCAGCCCCGCTCTTTCCACAGACGTGCGAGGACCTGCGGGACGAGCTCCGGCAGGTCCTCTGCAATTAGGCCGGGGCCGAACAGGCCGGCGGCCTCGGCGTGGATCCAGACGCCGGCGCACGCCGCGTCGAAGCTGTCCATGCCCTGGGCCATTAGCCCACCGATCAGGCCGGCTAGCACGTCGCCCGATCCGGCGGTGGCGAGCCACGGCGTCCCGTTCGGATTGCGCGCCAGCCGCCCGTCCGGGGCCCCGATCAGCGTCTCCTGCCCTTTCAGGACCACCACCGTGCCGGAGGTCCGCGCCGCCTCGCGGCACGCCGCCTCGCGCCCTTTGCCTTCCAGCAGTCCAGGCCAGAGACGCTCGAACTCGCCCTCGTGGGGCGTCAGGACATCGCCCTGCCGCAGCAGTACGAACAGGTCTTCAGACCGCTCCCTGAACAGGGTCAGGGCGTCAGCGTCGATAACCAGCCGGGCCTCGGTCTCGGCGACCGCGCGCAGCCAGGCCTCTGTCTCCGGGCGCAGGCCCGCGGCCGGTCCGATGACCAATGCCGCCATCACCTCCGCCAGCGACTTGAGCTCGCCTGCGTCCCGGAAGCTCTGGATCATCACCGCCTCGACGCCCGGCGCATGCAGCGGCAAGGCCTCGGGCGGACAGAACAGCCGGCAGGTCCCCGCCCCGATCCTCAGACCGCCCCGGCAGGCCAGCCGCGCCGCCCCGCTCGACGGCTGGGGGCCGCTGACGACCCCGAGCCGCCCGCGCGCGTGCTTGTGCGTGTCCGCCGCCGGCCATGGATAGCGGTCCAGCCACAACGAAGGGCCGTTGACGCCCAGGCCGCTCACGGCGCGACCCCGCTGCAACGCTGACCGCCCTGCACGCCCTCTGCGCCGACCCCGGACGATTTGCCCCTTGCGTTATGCTGCAATGCAATGTCCCTTCTGAGCCCGGGCCCGCCGCCCGGAATCGCCATGAAAAAGATCGAAGCCGTCATAAAGCCCTTCAAGCTCGATGAGGTGAAGGAGGCCCTTCAGGACATCGGTGTCCAGGGCATGACCGTGATCGAGGCCAAGGGATATGGCCGTCAGAAAGGCCATTCCGAACTGTATCGCGGGGCCGAGTACGTCATCGACTTCCTGCCCAAGCTGAAGATCGAGGTCGTGGTTCCGGACGACATGGTCAGCGCCGTCACCGAGGCGATCGTCTCGGCCGCCCGAACGGGCAAGATCGGCGACGGCAAGATCTTCGTTTCCGACATCCTCGACGTCATTCGCATCCGTACCGGCGAAACCGGCCCTCAGGCCGTCTAGCCTCCCCGCCCGGGCCGCCAAAAGCGGCCCGTTTTTCTTATCCTCCCCAGCCAGACGGACTAATCAAATGAGCGCATCGGACATCCTGAAAAGGATCAAGGACGAGGAGATCCGCTACGTCGATCTCCGCTTCACCGACCCCAAAGGCAAGCTCCAGCACGTCACCTTTGACATCGGCATGGTCGACGAGGACTTCCTTGAGGAAGGCACCATGTTCGACGGCTCCTCGATCGCCGGCTGGAAGGCGATCAACGAGAGCGACATGCTGCTCAAGCCGGATCTGACGACGGCCTACGTCGATCCCTTCTATCAGCAGGCGACGCTCTTCCTGTTCTGCGACGTCCTGAACCCGGACACCGGAGAGCCCTACAACCGCGACCCGCGCTCCATGGCCCGCAAGGCGCTGGCCTACGTCCAGTCGCTGGGCATCGGCGACACCGTCTATTTCGGCCCCGAGGCCGAGTTCTTCGTCTTCGACGACGTGCGCTGGAGCACCGCGGCCCACGACACCGGCTACAGCTTCGACTCCATCGAGCTGCCGGCGAACACCGGCAAGACCTATCCGGAAGGCAACCTCGGCCACCGGCCGGGGCCCAAGGGCGGCTACTTCCCGGTCAATCCGGTCGACAGCGGCCAGGACCTGCGCGGCGAGATGCTGGCGGTCATGGGCGAGCTGGGCCTTGAGCCCGAGAAGCATCACCACGAGGTGGCGCCCGCCCAGCACGAACTCGGCCTGAAGTTCAGCGACCTGCTGACCATGGCCGACCGGATGCAGCTCTATAAGTACGTCATCCACAACGTGGCCGCCGCCTACGGCAAGTCCGCGACCTTCATGGCCAAGCCCATGTTCGGCGACAACGGCTCAGGCATGCACGTGCACCAGTCGATCTGGAAGGGCGGCAAGCCGCTCTTCGCGGGCGACAAGTACGCGGGCCTGTCGGACCTGTGCCTCTGGTACATCGGCGGCATCATCAAGCACGCCAAGGCGATCAACGCCTTCGCCAACTCGACCACCAACTCCTACAAGCGCCTGGTCCCCGGTTACGAGGCGCCGGTGAAGCTGGCCTACTCCAGCCGCAATCGCTCGGCTTCGATCCGGATTCCGTGGGTCGGCTCGCCCAAGGCCAAGCGCATCGAGACCCGCTTCCCGGACCCGATGGGCAACCCCTACCTGACCTTCGTGGCCCTGCTCATGGCCGGCCTGGACGGCATCGAGAATCGCATCGATCCCGGCCAGCCGATGGACAAGAACCTCTACGACCTGCCCCCGCAGGAGCGGAAGGACGTGCCGGAGGTCTGCGGCTCCCTGCGCGAGGCGCTCGACAGCCTCGACAAGGACCGGGCCTTCCTCAAGAAGGGCGGCGTCATGGATGACGACTTCATCGACGCCTACATCGAACTCAAGGAGATCGAGGTGGCCCGCCTCCAGCTCCACCCCCACCCGGTCGAGTTCGACATGTACTACAGCTGCTGAGGTCGTCCGACCTCTGCAGGAAACGCCCGGAGCCCCGCTCCGGGCGTTTTCGTTTGAGCGCCTCGCCTCTTCGCGCGTTGCACCTTCACCGTTAAGGAGACGCCATGGCCAAGACGCCCCGCCGCACGCCCGGTCTGCCGGACAAGGAGACCCTGGTCCGCTTCCTGAGGGAGGCCGGGGAGGCCGAGAAGGCCGACATCGCCCGCGCCTTCGGTCTCAAGGGCGCCGAGCGACGCGCGTTGCGTGAGATGCTGCGGGAGCTTGAGGCCGAGGGCAAACTCGGCAAGCGCGGCCGCAGGGGCTTCTCCGAGGCAGGCGCCCTGCCCCCGGTCGGCGTGGCCGATGTCGTCGAGCGCGACGCCGACGGCGACCTCTTCGTTCGGCTGGTCAAGGCGGGCCCCGACGCGCCGCTGGCCCGGCTGGCCCCCGATCCCGGCGAACGCGTCGCCGGGGCTCCCGGCCTGGGCGACCGGGTGCTGGTCCGCTTCGAGCGCGTCGGCGAGGCCGTCGAAGCCAAGCTGATCAAGAAGCTCGGCCAGAGCGCCCACCGCGTGCTGGGCGTCATCCGCAAGGGCCGCCGCGAGATCCGCGTCGAGCCGGTCGACCGCAAGTCGAAGGACAGCTTCGTCCTGTCGGAGAGCGAGGGCCGCGACTTCAAGGACGGCGACCTCGTCCTGGTCGAGCCGCGCGGCGGCGAGCGCCGCTACGGCCCGCGCCAGGCCAAGGTGCTGGAAAACGTCGGCCACGAGGACCAGCCCCGCGCCGCCTCGCTCATCGCGGTCCACACCCACGGCCTGCCGATCGGCTCCTCGGTCGCCGCCGAAGACGAGGCCGAGGCCGCCCAGCCGCCGACGCTGAAGGGCCGCGAGGACCTGCGCCGGGTGCCCCTGATCACCATCGACCCGGCTGACGCGCGTGACCACGACGACGCCGTCTACGCCGAGCCGGACGAGGATCCGAAGAACAAGGGCGGCTGGGTGGTCTGGGTCGCCATCGCCGACGTCGCCGCCTACGTCCGGCTGGGCTCGGCGCTGGACCGCGAGGCGCGCGACAAGGGCAACTCGACCTACTTCCCGGATCGGGTCGAGCCGATGCTGCCGCACGCCCTGTCGTCTAACCTGTGCAGTCTGCGCATGGGCGAGGAGCGCGCCTGCCTGGCGGTGCGCATGGTCTTCGACAAGGACGGCGCCAAGAAATCCCACACCTTCGTGCGCGGCCTGATGCGCTCGGCGGCCAAGCTCTCCTACGAGCAGGCGCAGGAGGCCATCGACGGCCGGCCCGACGACATCTCCGGCCCAATCCTCGAGCCCATCCTCAAGCCTCTGTGGGCCGCCTACCACACCATGCTGAAGGGCCGGCTCAAGCGCGGCCCGCTGGCCATCGAGACCCTGGAGCGCAAGATCAAGCTCGATGAGGACGGCGAGGTCGTCTCCATCACCCCGCGCACTTCGCTGGAGGCCCACCGGCTCATTGAGGAGATGATGATCCAGGCCAATGTCGCGGCCGCCGAGACGCTGGAGCAGAAGCGCACGCCCCTGATCTACCGGGTCCACGACGCGCCGAGCCAGGAGAAGATCTTCAACCTGGCCGACTTCCTCTCCACGCTCGGCATGCCCTGGAGCAAGGGCGAGCCGCCCAAGACTCACCGCTTCAACGATCTGCTCGAACAGACCCGCGACGGGCCCCACGGGGATATCGTCAACGAGGTCGTGCTGCGCACCCAGATGCAGGCCATCTATTCGCCTGAGAACGTCGGCCACTTCGGCCTGAACCTGCAGCGCTACGCCCACTTCACCTCGCCGATCCGGCGCTACGCCGACCTGATCGTGCACCGCGGCCTGATCCGGGCGCTGGGCCTTGGAAACGACGGTCTGTCGGACAAGGAGGTCAGCCAGCTCGAAGGCATCGCTGAGCACATCACCATGACCGAGCGCCGCTCCATGGCCGCGGAGCGCGACGCCAACGACCGCTATGTCGCCGCCTTCCTGTCGGACCGCGTCGGCGCGGAGTTCGCCGGCCGGGTCACCGGCGTGACGCGCTTCGGCCTGTTTATCCGCCTGGAGGAGACCGGCGCCGACGGTCTCGTGCCGGTCAGCCAGCTGGGCGACGAATACTTCACCCACGACGACCGCGCCCACGCCCTGGTCGGCCAGCGCTCCGGCAAACGCTGGAACCTCGGCCGCCAGGTGCAGGTCCGCCTCGTCGAGGCCACGCCGCTCACCGGCGGCCTGTTGTTCGAAATGCTCAGCGAGCCCGACGCGGCGGACCCCAATGCCCCCGCCCCCCGCTATGGAATGCGCGACCGCGGCGGTCCACGCGGCGCCCCTCGCGGCAAGGGCCGTCCGGGCGGACCGAAACCGGGCTCGGGACCGAAGGGGCGGCGCCGATGAGTCCTTCTCCCGAGGGGAGAAGGGGGAACCCGCATGCCGGAGCCCGCAGGGCGCAGGCCCATGCGGGGGATGAGGGCGTCAGGCCTCTCCGGAAACGACGCAGCCCCTCACCCTCCACGCAACCGGCCGCTTCGCTTGCCGGGCGCGGAGCCGGGGCGCGGCCCCAGGGGGGGGGGGG
>NZ_JANJTL010000082.1 GCF_024711105.1 Brevundimonas sp.
CAACAAGACCCTGGCCGCCCAGCTCTACAGCGAGTTCAAGGCCTTCTTCCCGGACAATGCGGTCGAGTATTTCGTCTCGTATTACGACTATTACCAGCCAGAAGCTTATGTACCAAAAACAGATACTTACATCGAGAAAGATAGTAGCATCAACGAGCAGATCGACCGCATGCGGCACTCGGCGACGCGGGCGATCCTGGAGCGGGACGATGTGATCGTGGTGGCCAGCGTGAGCTGCATCTACGGCATCGGCTCGGTCGAGACGTACACGGCGATGACGTTCACGCTGCGCGTGGGCGATCGCATTGATGAGGCGAAGCTGAGGGCGGACCTGATCGCGCTGCAGTACAAGCGGAACGACGCGGCGTTCGAGCGGGGGATGTTCAGGAAACGGGGCGACACGCTGGAGATCTTCCCGGTCCACCAGGAGGACCGCGCCTGGCGCGTCAGCCTGTTCGGGGACGAGGTCGAGTCGATCGCGGAGTTCGATCCGCTGACGGGCCAGAAGACGGCGGAGCTCAACGAGATCACCGTCTACGCGGCCAGCCACTACGTCACGCCGCGGCCGACCCTCAATCAGGCCATCACCGGCATCAAGGCCGAGCTCAAGGAGACGCTCGACTGGATGATCGAGAACGGCAAGCTGCTCGAGGCCCAGCGGCTGGAGCAGCGCACCCGCTTCGACCTGGAGATGATGGAGGCCACGGGCTCGTGCGCCGGCATCGAGAACTACAGCCGCTGGCTGACCGGCCGCGCGCCCGGCGAGCCGCCGCCGACCTTCTTCGAATACATCCCGGACAATGCGCTGCTGTTCGTCGACGAGAGCCACGTCACCATCGGCCAGATCGGCGGCATGTACCGGGGCGACTACCGCCGGAAATCGACCCTGGCCGAATACGGCTTCCGCCTGCCCAGCTGCATCGACAACCGCCCGCTCAAGTTCGACGAGTGGAACGCCATGCGGCCCCAGACCATCCACGTCTCGGCCACCCCCCAGACCTGGGAGCTGGAGCAGGCCGGCGGCGTCTTCGTCGAGCAGGTCATCCGCCCCACCGGCCTGATCGACCCGCCGGTCGAGGTCCGCCCCGTCACCTCCGCCACGGCCAACCAGGTCGACGACGTCATCGCCGAGGTGAAGGACACGGCCCGGCGCGGCTACCGCTCCCTGGTCACGGTCCTGACCAAGCGCATGGCCGAAGACCTGACCGAATACATGCACGAACAGGGCGTGCGCGTCCGCTACATGCACTCCGACGTCGACACGCTCGAGCGCATCGAGATCCTGCGCGACCTGCGCATGGGCGCCTTCGACGTGCTGATCGGCATCAACCTGCTGCGCGAGGGCCTCGACATCCCCGAGTGCGGCCTGGTCGCCATCCTCGACGCCGACAAGGAGGGCTTCCTGCGCTCCGAAACCAGCCTGATCCAGACCATCGGCCGCGCCGCCCGCAACGTCGACGGCCGCGTCATCCTCTACGCCGACCGCATCACCGGCTCCATGGAACGCGCCATGGCCGAGACCAACCGCAGGCGCGAAAAGCAGCAGGCCTACAACCTGGAGCACGGCATCACGCCCGAGAGCGTGAAGCGCGACATCAAGGAAATCCTCGCCAGCCCCTACGAGTCCCGCGAACTCGACCGTCTCACCAGCCGCGGCCTGGCCGAAGACGCCAAGCCCTTCGTCGGCTCCAACTTCCAGGCCACGCTCAAGGACCTGGAGACGCGGATGCGGGAGGCGGCCTCAAACCTGGAGTTCGAGGAGGCGGCCCGGCTGAGGGACGAGATCAAGCGGATGAAGGCGATGGATCTGGAATTCGCGAAGGATATGATGGGAGCTTAGAACACCCTTACAACACTCTACTCATCCGGCCTGAGAACTTTCCGCATCAGCACCATATCAATCGGGTTGACGCCGGATAAGGTCAACTGGTGCGTCGCCAGCGGGAAGTGCTCGTCGGATGAAAGAGCGCTTTTTGCTATAGGGTGAATTTCCAATCCCCGACGGGCTACTTCTTTGTGGTCCAGCTCGTCAACATCCCAAATTACGACGGCATCGATTTCGTCAAACATCTTACGCTCGTCGGCGAAATCTTTGAGCAACCCTCGAACGTTGTATTTAAACTCCACTACGACATTTCGATCGTACCACTTCGCATGGAGGTCATATCTGTCCTTATATCCGCTTACAAGCGGACGGAAATTTTTGACATTCTCAGCGCCTATCTGTTCGTAGAACATCGCTGCGACGGTTGCTTCCTGTGCATCAGGACGCTTGATGAACGCACTTAGTGTTGAGTCGAGATTTGGCAGCTTAGATATCTGCGCAAATGTCTTGTCCCTCTCCCACTTAGGGTTAGGCCCATCGACACGTCCGCTCACGTACTTTACGAATTCGTTGATGAATTCTCGGAACTGGGCCCCCGCCTTATCCCGCAGCGAACCCTGTAGACGACCGGGAATAAACTTTCGGCCAATATCGAAATTTAGTGATGGATCTTCAATCAGTATGAAATAGTTCGCCACATAGCCGGCCGACCCCCGCGTGTTTAGCTCAAGCCTTATTCCCGTTGGCATACCCTTCGTGGATACGTAGAGCCCGGGACGGAACTGATAGGGGTTTTCGCTGGTGGTATCGCCTTGCTCGATTGCCTCGTTCTCATCGACCGTAAAATTCCGGAAAAAGGATGATAGCTTGGCCCAAGCGCCTCGGTCTGGCGCAAAGCAGGCCCAGAAACGATTAGTCCGTCCAGAGTGGTGGTAAGATCCACTGGTGACTATGACCTTCCCTTTGAGCTTGCGACGCTTATCAACATCGGTTCGATCTTTTTCTGTGCGCCAGACTTCGTAGTCCGACACATTGATAAACTCGTCGGGCCCCAAGCCAGCCGTCGGCAATAGATATTTGCAGGCAAAATCATCCTCGTTGAAAGCCCCACCCCTGTCGACGTGCCTGACCCTAAAGTCGCCGTCATATGGTTCACCCCAAATATGGGAGGTGCTACCTAGCGCCGTTCTGGTACGGAGCACGAAGAGGAGTTGGTCGAAGCTCAGACTAAGGATCGGATGCTCGGGATCGCTCAGGTGCAGTTCGATCCGCACACCTGTAGGTCCTGAGTGATGCTTCGTTTCTTCAAGATTTAGTAGCAGAGGGTCTTCATCGGTTTTATCGAGCCAGGCATTGGCATTGCTTATCGAGGCCATTCTGTCGCCGTCAGTGTGGCGCGACCCAATGCGGAAGAAGTTGCTTGAGAAAATTGCAAACGTAACGCCGACGCCTTTTTGACCGATCTGATCGTCGCTCTTGGACTTGTCGGTAGAGAACGGGCTTAGCAGATGGGCAAGTCGATCAGGGTGGATCCCGGTCCCATTGTCCTCAACGACGAGGCGTCTGGCCGGGGCGTCTAGGTCGATGGTGACTTTGCCCCGAGACGGCCTCTGGCGGCTGATCGAGTCGATCGCGTTCTGGCAAAGTTCTGCTAGGAGATCCCATTCGTGGCTGTAGCTGTCGATGATGCCATTGAGTTGGTTTCGGAGCTGCTCGTTGCCCGGCTGGAGGAAGTTCACTTCTGACATCACGTCGCCTGTCCCTGGTTCCGAAGCGGAGCGTAGCAGGGCGCAATTCGTTCGGCGAGACGAGAGGGTTCCCTTGGTGCCCATGCCTGCGCACCGAGCTAGGCCGTCCGCGCGGAAATCGCTTTAGCCGCCATTCGCGGCTTTGGGGCCACTGACGCTAGAAGCGTCCGCAAGGAGGGTTAAACGGGCAGGACAAGTTCCTTACCGTCGATCTTCGCCACCACTTCTAGCGTTCCGCCCTTCGCTTCGATGAGCCTCCTGTAGACGTCGATCGGGACCTGCCGGCCCCCCTCAAGCTTGGACACGTTTGACTGCGACGTCTTCAGTATGCTGGCCAGCTCAGCTTGGGACAGTCCCACCTGTTTGCGTAGCGCTTGCAGGAGGGAAACGTTACGACCAATCTCAACATCAAGCGCATCTACGTGTGCTTGCTGCTTCGCCGTGAGCTTGGGCTTCCAAGCCCGGGATTTCCTTTCGGACATCAAATCACCTGCGCCCTTCCGCGCCACGTTCACTCCAAACTTACGATTACGATCCTGAAGTTTGGCTGAACCTCGACAGTCAGCAGCCTCCACCCGGACGGTAGGCCAACCGGGATTTGCAGGCTGATCTGCGACGCAAGGCTGCCCCAAGGGGGCACACCTTCCAACTCGGCCTGGTTGAGGCCTAACGCGTCTGGCCCGCCACGATTCAGCCTTTGCTGTATGGCGAGCAATTCGAGTTGCTGTTTTTCGGACCATTGGTCCAGTTCCGTCAGTAGGTCTTCATCGACCTCAACCGTCCACCGGGACATACGAACGCTCCTGTGGGCCACGCGGCCAAATTATTGTTTCTGCTGGGCATTACATTAGTCCTTGAAGGTTCCTGGGTCCGAGCTTCTGGTTTCGGGTAGTTGGTTATTAAATTCTGATTTCCAGCGCTTTGACATTACCCATCACGACGTGATGACAAATTGGAATATATGCCACAATGGAATGCCGTCAAGGCGCTTCTCTCGATAGGGGTCGCCGACCGCGCCGCGCGCCGGGCTGGCAGGGCTGCAACATCCTGATCGACCGGGTGCCGGCGGCGGGGCGATCCCGCTGATCGCGGGCGGCCTGCTCACACCCAAGGCCGAGGCGCCGTCCGCTGGCGCTCCACCCTGTTTCTGGCCGACGCCAGCCTGAGCGCCCGCGGCTGGCTGCTCTCCGTCATGCGGGCCGTCGAGGCGCCCCTCCACCACTCCGTGGTCCCCCTCCCCCTTAAATGGGGAGGGGAAGGCCGCCCCGAGTTCACCCTGACCGACGTCTACGCCCACGAGGCGGCGCTGGCGGCGCTCTATCCGGGCGCCAACAATGTGCGGCCCAAGATCAGACAGCAGCGGCAGGCGCTGAGGGACCGGGGGTGGCTGGCCTTCAACGGGCGGGGGACGTATCGTCGCAGCTAGGGCCTTCTCCCCTTGCGGGAGAAGGTGGCAGCCGAAGGCTGACGGATGGCCATCGTCGCGCCAGCCTGTCAATCTGAGTGCGGCGGCGAGGCTGGGAGCGGAGGGTTCAGCGCGACCCCTCATCCGACCTCGCTGCGCTCGGCCACCTTCTCCCGCAAGGGGAGAAGGGAGCGGTAGCCGGCCCGCCGCGTTCCCCGCCCATGAGCCCTACCCTGACCACCGCCTCGTGCCTGTGCGGCGCCGTTCGCGTGAGCGCCTCGGGCGAGCCGGACCGGGTGGCGATCTGTCACTGCCTGGACTGCCGCAAGCATCATGGGGCGGTCTTCTATGCGGCGGCGATCTTTCCGGATGGGGCGGTGGCGGTCGAGGGCGAGACGCGGGCGTATCGGGGGCGGTGTTTCTGCCCAACCTGCGGCGGCTCGGTGTTCGCGCGTTTCGGGCAGGAGATCGAGGTCCACCTGGAGGCGGTGGACGAACCGGGCCGGTTCACCCCGACCTATGAGAACTGGGTCATCCGCCGGGAGCCTTGGCTGCCGGCGTTTCCGGGGATGGCTCGGAACGCGCGGGACCGGGAGGGGCAGTAGCTGCGACCGCCTCTGCCGCACCCCGCCCCTAGCCTGCCGGCATGCTTGAAGGGACAGCGCGGAAGATCCGGTCGCAGGACACCTGGGACGAGGTGCGGCGGGCGTGGGAGGGTGGCGAGACTGCCGCCTCGGTGGCGCGGCGGTACAATGTGGGGCTGGCCAACGTCTGGCGGCGGCGGGCCGCGGAGGGCTGGCGGCGGCGCGAGGCCGCCGATCCGGCGCCGGAGCCGGTCGAGGGCTGGGACCGCTACGCCCAGGCCAAATGGGACCAGCACGAGATGCGCCTGGCCGAGGTGCGGGAGCTGGCCCGGGACCTGGCGCGGCTGATGACCGGCCAGGAGATGGACGGGGCGCCCCTGTGGCAGGTGGCCTTCCTCTACCACTGGCGGGCCGAGCACATGGGGCCCGAGACGGCGGCGCGGGACCGGGCGCGGGCCGCCGAGCTGGAGCATCCCTGGGCCGGGGAACTGTGGAACGAGGACGGCTCGCTGAAGCCGCTGGGCCAGATGGACTGGATCATGGCCTCCCTGCACCGCGAGGAATGGCGCCGCTGGGCCGGCCTGCCCGACGGGGCGGCGGAGCGGTTTCCGTAGGGAACCCCCACCCCCTCCCCCCGGTTGGCTCCGCACATTCCAAGGAGCCAGCCACATGTCCGTCATCGACAAGGTCCTGGGCAAGATCACCCCGCCCGTGCCCGAGCAGAAGCGCCGCGAGGCGACCCAGACCGCGCGGGGCCTGGGCTCGCCCGGCGACTGGCTGTCGGTCGCGCTGGATCACCACGACGAGATCCGCGAGTGCTTCGCCGAGGGCCGCGCCGCCCGCTCGGCCGCCGACCGCACCGCAGCCATGAAGCGGCTCGGCCGCATCCTCAATCCGCACTCGCTCGCCGAGGAGGTGGTGCTCTATCCGGCGCTCGCCCAGTGCGGCGAGAAGCTTCACGCCGGCCACGCCTACACCGAACAGACCACCGCCAAGATGCAGATGGCCGAGCTGGAGAACATCGCCCCCTCCTCCGACGCCTGGAAGGACAAGTGGGAGCACATCGAAGGGGCCGTCCTGACCCACATGTTCGAGGAGGAGAGCTCCTGGTTCATCAAGCTGCGCGAGAAGCACGAGGATCAGGCGAAGCTGACCGCCCGCTTCAAGGAGGAGTTCGACACCTGCCACGGCTAGAGCCACGGCCGGCTCTGTTGCAGGACTGTCACGGCTGACCGTCGCGGGCGCGTTCACCCTCCCTGGCCGGAACACGCCGCCCGATTCGCGCATTGGCCTTCCTGGAGGAGGACCGATGACCCGTTCAGGCCCGCGCACCAAGGACAAGACCAACTTGCGTCTCGTGACGCCGGAGTCCGGCATCTACGAGCTGATGAAGGCGCCCGAGACCACCGCCGAGCGGGTCAAGCGGCTCCAGATGGAAGCCCGCGCCCTCGCCGTCGAGGAGATCGAACAGCTGGAGCGCACCCTGCGCGAAGCCGCCCGCCTCGCCCGCGACATCGCCGGCGGCGGCGACGCCTATCCGGTCGGCGCGCGCGAGCTGGCCTCGCGCATGGCCGAGGACCTCCCGGCCAAGGCCGAGACCCTCAAGCAGATCGCGGCGCGCTCGCTCTAGGTCTCGACCGGCTGGTTGCGCGGCCCGACCGAGGCGCCCTCGTCCGGCCAGATAGCGCGCGAGACGGCGTCGAGCTGCTCCTCCATCACCGTGATCCAGTGCAGCACCTGGCCACGCGTGACCCCGCCGTGCAGGCAGTCGCGCCGCCAGACGGTCAGCTCGTTCCCCTCGGCGTGGTCGGCCACCCAGATGTAGCTCAGCTCGCGCTCGAGCCTCAGGGCGTGCGCCTCGTCGTCGGCGGTGAACACGCCGCCCGTCTCGATCTCGGCGCAGACCATGCGCGCGCCCAGGCCCTCGCACTCCCGCCCGTCGACGAAGGCGTAGAGGCCGCTCGCATACTGGATGTTGATCGAGAAGCCCTCGTCGGACACCCCGCTGTCGGTCACGGTCGCGCCCGTCTCGGCGATCAGCTCCAGCGCCTGGTCCATGCTGATGCGGGTCCAGACCGAGCCGTCAGCGGGCGGGCCGCCGGCGCCGGGAGCCCCCGACGCCAGGGCCGGGCCGGCCGCGATCGCCGCGGCCAGCCCGATCAGGGTTCCCCGTCTCAATAGATGTCCACCTGCAGGCTGAAGAGACCCGTCTCGCCCGCCGACAGGGTCGAGACCTTGGCGTAGTAGAGGCCCGTCACCGGCGCGATGAAGTTGATCTCGCTGTCCAGACCGGTCTCGCCGCCGCCGGAGTCGTCGTCGCGCGCGATCTCGTGGAAGGCCCCGTCGATCCAGCGGCCGACATAGAGGTAGCTGTCCACCTCGCTGGAGCGCTGCAGCACCCGCACCCGCTGGCCGGCCTGGGCGTAGAAGGCGCGGTACTCGAAGTTCGGCCCATAGCCCGGGTTGTCGGTCTCGGTGATCCAGCCGCCCACCGCCACGCCCGAGGGCAGGCCGCCGTCCGCCGTCGTCGAAACGTCCTCGACATAGAGCCGGTAGGACCCCGTCCCGCCGATGCCATAGGTCGTGGCCCGCACCTCGAAGACGTCGTCGGCGACCGACTGGTAGTAGAATTCCGAGTTCAGCGAACCGCCCGAGTCGTCGTCGTAGAACAGGTTCTGGTACTGGCCGTACGCATCGACGAAGCCGAGGATCACATAGGGATCCATGTCGTCGGACTCGAGCCGGATGCGCACCACGCGCTGCTGCGGCAGGGTGAAGCGATAGCCTTCATAGTAGCGCCCTTCGCCGTCCACCGGGTCGCGGCTGTCGATCATGCCCGAGACGCGGATCGGCAGGCTGTTGATCGTCGGGTCGTACCCGCCGCCGCCGCCCGAGGGCGCATAGTCGGCCCGCTCGATCGTATAGGGGCCGTAGTCGTCGCTGCTGAAGCTGGTCGCGCGCACCTCATAGTCCCCGCCCTCCTGGGCGATGAAGTCGAGCATGGAGTCCAGCGAGCCGGTCCCGTCGTCGTCATAGGACAGCTCGTGGAACTGTCCGCCCGGCAGCGAACGGCCGATCTGCAGATAGGGATCGATCGCCCCGTCGGTGGAGCGCATGGTCAGCACGACCCGCTCGCCCGGCCGCGCGGTCAGGCGATAGCGGTCGAACCGCCCGCCGGTCGACGACACGGGATCGCGCGTCTCCAGCCGCCCGCTCACCGTCGAATAGGGCGCGATCTGCTGCTGGGCCATCGCCCCGCCGGCCAGCGCCAAGGTCACGACGGCCGCGGCCGCCCCCGTCATCCAACGCCCACGCATGTCCCAACTCCCCATGTTGAAAAAGCCCCAGAGGCCATAGCTTAAGCATGTCCCCGGCCCCGCCGCCAAGCACCTGCCCGTTCCTGACGAAATCGGTATGATGCACGGCCGTTCGATTGGGAGGATTGGCGATGAGAACCCTGACTGTCGTGAGCGTCCTGGCCGTGTCCCTGGCCGCCTGCCAGCCGGCCGACGAGGCCCAGGCCCCCGCCGACGCCCCGGACGCCGCCCAGGACGCCGCGTCTGCGGCCGCCGACGCCTCGAACCCGGCCGACACCGTCGAGGCCCAGGTCCGCGAGGGCCTGTGGCAGACCGTGATGACCGCCGACGGCAATACGGTCACCAGCCGCGCTTGCATGAGCGCGGCGACCAACCCCGTCCCGACCTCGGGCCAGGCCTCGGCCGGCGACTGCGAACAGTCCATGGCCCGCACCGGCGACGGCTGGACCTTCTCCAGCCGCTGCGCCCTGCCCACCGGCGGCGAGACCCGCACGGAGGGGACCATGACCGGCGACCTCCAGACCGCCTACCGCGTCGAGGCGACCACCACGACCTCCGGCGCCCCCATCGCCGCGCTCAACCGCACCTCGGAGATCACGACGGAGGCGACCTACCAGGGCGCCTGTCCGGAGGGCTGGCGGCCGGGAGACGTCGAGGTCGCCGGGATGCGGATGAACCTGGGGGATATGCAGCGCCAGGCGGAGGAGATGGCGGGGCGGTAGGGGCGACCTACATGCCGCCCCCTTGTTGAGGTCAAGCGGTCCTGTCGAAGGCGGAATTTCGCCAGGGATGAGACCAGTCCTGCGCCCTCTGGTAGGCCCCGTGCCCCGATCTCGCTCCTGCTGAGGATTGCATCAGCGACGGCCGGATTGCCGCCCAGTGCGAGAGGACGCTGAGAGCGATGTCGCTTGAGCGCCACGTGCGTGGCTGGGCCACCGAGCGGTTCTCGCCAAAGGCCGGTGTCGAGAACCGGTTAGCGGGCTCGGGCGTCCAGGTGATGGCGCTACGCGCCTGTGAAGCCCGTCGCGCGCGCGCTGGATTGAGCCAGTCCCGACGCATCTCCAGAACCTGGCGGCCGAGCGCCAAGCCGCGACCGGCGCCGTCCCCGAGCCCATCGACCCGTCCCAGCGCCCGACCATTTCCCGAGCCCGACGAACCGCCCTGCCCCGGGGTGACGACCCCCTGGCCCAAATCCTGCGCGCGCGAAACGCCCTGGCTGACCCCAGGGAGGCCAGCCTGTGCCGAGGCGACCTCAGCCCGCTCGCTCCGTTGCGGGGAGACGTAGTCCCTCTCCTGTACCGCCAGCGTGTTGACAGCCGCGGGGGTCGAAAGAAGGCTTGACCCCACCTTGGCCAGCTGCGCGGTCGCCTTGGCTTCCGCCCGCTCGAGTTTGTCCGCCGCCTTTTGAGCCTGCTTTGAGTCGTCGCCATGCTTGGCGGACTCGGTTGCGACCTTCGTCTCGGCCTTGTTCAAAGACGAGACAGCTTTCTCCTCCACCTTGCGGACCGATTTCACCGCAGAGTAAGTCAACGAGGAAGCGTTACCGGAAATCGCTGATACCATTTCGCCCTCCCATTCTAAGAGAGCATCAGGATATCAGCGTTCTCATAACATAGCTTTTCGAAGTATATTTAAAAGATAAAGTTATCGCTTATGCTAAATGGATGATTTCCAAACATGCCATCGACAATGTCACTAGGCTCTACGATCGATGAAGACTAAGATCCAGTAGAGGTTTCAGCCCCAGTGTCCAGCGCCCGGACCAGGCGGATCGCGGTTCGCCGGGTCGCGCCGGGGGGAAGGCGCAGGAAGCTATAGACGACGTCCGCCACCTCGGGATCGGACAGCAGCGACCCGGGGGCCCGGACGCGGTGCCTTGGTACCCGGCGGTCGCTTAACTGTATCGGTTCGTCTCGCATGGGGCCTCTGGCCGCCGAGGAGCAAGCCCCGTGCCAGCGTCAGCGCACCAGGTAGGGGGATCCGCTGGTCGACGAGACACCAGCCGGGATGGGCACTGGCGAAGGCCGCATGTTCAGCGAGCTGCGCCCGTAGAACTCCATCGTGTCGACCACCAGGGCGAAGCCATAGGCCAGATCGACGCTCTCAAAGCCGCGGATCAGGAGCTTCTGGCGCGGCAGGTGGATGACCCCGTCGAAGCTGCTGCGGCCGCTGCCGGTGATGGTGCTCGACGCCAGGGGTGAGGTCGCGTTGGGGTTGAGGCTGATCAGGATGCCCGCCGACTGGCCGGAGGTGGGGGCCGTGAAGGTGTACCCGGCCGAGCCGGTCCAATCGAGGCCCGAACCGGAGCCATCGAGGAAGAAACTGACCCCCTGCCCCTCCATCCGGCCGCTGCCGGTGAAGGAGAACTTGCCGAGGATGCGGTAGACGCCGGGCTGAAACTGAGCCGTGGCTCCGCCATTCATGTTGATGGTGATGCCGCCGCAATAGGTCCCCGGCGTCAGCACCTGGACCCCGCTGCCGGTCACGCTCCGGTTGGTGAAGTCGCAGACGTTGGAGGTCGGTCGCCAGATGTTGGCGAAGGGATCGTCCATCGGCTGGCACGTGGGCAGGCGCAGCGGCGAATACGTCGAGCCGCCGCTCAGCTTCACCTGGCCGACGATGCAGTTCTCGGCCGAGGTCAACGTCGTACCCCCGCCCAGGTGCAGGGCGTTGCTGTTCGAGGAGTTGATGTGCACGCGGCAATCCGGCGCCGAGATCGCGCCCGCGCCGGCGTTGCGCACCGCGTCCTTGGCCGTGCGGTTCAGCACCAGCAGGCACAGCGGCAGGCCCCGCGTCTGTGCGCGCGCCGTCGCCGACACCTCGACCGGCATCTCGTCGATCCCGACCAGGCCCATCAGCACCGTGGGCACCGCCAGGTCGAGCGTGATCTCGGCCTCCTCGGGTTCGATGCGGGCCTGCCAGTCCAGGTCGCCGAATTCGCGCTGGAAGGGCTCCCATTGCGATTGCGCGATGGTGCGGACCAGGTCGCGCCGCTGGTCCATGCGCAGTTGGGAATCGCGCATCACCCGCAGGGCTGCCGCGTCGGCGATGTCCTGCATGTGCGAGCGGGCCGAGGCTGCCCGGCTGTAGTCGATCCCGGCGCCGGCCGCCGCCGCCATGGGAATGACGCACAGAGCGAAGATCGGCGCGACGTTCGCCGCGCGACTGCCGAACAACCGACGGACCAGGGTCCAGAACGCCAACGGAGCCTCCCTCGCGCGACGAAGGTACGCCCGTGAAGCTTAATGTCCGATGGACGACAGTCCTTAATGTGAACGGGCCCTGGCCCCGCCGAGGCCCCGGCACGGGAAAGGGGGGGCCCCGGGGGGGCCCCCCCCCCCGGTGCAAATTACCGCCGCGCCCTGGGTTCGGGGGGGCAGGGTGGGGGGCCGGGGACCCCCGGGGTGGGGGGACGACGGGGGCGCCCGCCGA
>NZ_JANJTL010000127.1 GCF_024711105.1 Brevundimonas sp.
CCACCCACCCACCGGCTCCATCGCCCGCGCCCACGCACCGCGCGCCCCGCCCAACCCCCGTACCCACCCCCTCGAGCTCGCCCCCCCCCACGACGCCGGCGGCCATCGACAGTAACAGGACGTTCATGGCGGCGTAGGCCAGAACGTCGGGCCGCGGAATTCGCGAGGTCAGGGCCTCGCGCCCGGTCACCGCGTCGGCCACGGCCAGCACCACCAGTTGGAAGGCGACCCCGCCCAAAAGGTTGTTGACCGCCAGCTGCGGCCCGGAGAACAACGCCGCCGTCGTCGAGGTCGCGATCTCAGGCAGCGACGTGACCCCGCCCAGCACGACGAGTCCGACCACGGCCCCACCCAGCCCGGTCGCGGTTGCGAGGCGGTCCGCGTAGCGGGCCAGCCGGGTCCCGGCATGCCACACCGCCGCCGCTGCCAGCGAGAACAGAACCAGGGAGGGGCCAAGGCCACCCTCGCCGTTCAGCCATCCGAGAATTTCGTCCAGCGCGCCGTCCACCGCCGGAAAGCCTGCGGGCCCGACGAATGTTCCGACTGTCCTGGGGCCGCGCGGGCTGAAACCTTGGCGGTCGAAACGGGTTGGAGGTCCATGCCGTAGGCGATGACCTGGTCGCCGGCGGGCGTCTCCATGAAGTGGTCATCTTCGCTCATGAGGGCCAGATAGTACCGTCCTGCCCGATAGGCCACTGGCGCGCCTTTCATGACGCTCTCAGCGGTTGTGGTGCGTCGCGGTGACGAGATTGAAGACCGGCGTCGCCATCAGGGTGGTCACGATCGCCATGACCACCAGGATCGAAAAGACTTCGGGTCCGATTATGCCGTGGGCCAGGCCGATGTTGATGATGATCAGCTCCATGAGGCCGCGGGCATTCATCAGGGCGCCGACGCCGGCGGCCGTGCGGTTGTCCTGCCCCGAGAGCCGGGCGGCGGCCCAGCAGGCGAGCCCCTTGGCGGCGATCGAGCCCAGCACAATCACGACGGCGACCGCGGCCAGGCTCACGGTGTTGACCAGCGTCAGCTGCGTGTTGAGGCCCGAGAAGGTGAAGAACATGGGGAGCAGGAGAACCACGACGAAGGGTTCCAGCTGACGCCGGAGTTCGTCGGCCAACAGGCCGCGGGGGATGGCGATACCCAGCACGAAGCCGCCGAAGACCGCGTGGACGCCGACGGCGTCCATCGCCCAAGCGCTGAGCATGTAGAGCATCAGGACGAGGGCCAGCATGCCGAGGTCGACCTCGCCGCGCCGTTCCGCATGATCGCCCAGCCTCTGGAGAAGGCGCGGCGCGATCAGGAGCATGAACGCCGCGAACAGACCCCCGCCGATGATCGCCTTTAGTGCGACCTCTGGGCCTGCGCCGAAACTGGCAAGTACGATCGCCAGCACGCACCAGGCGACCACGTCGTCGATCGCGCCGGCGGCCAGGGCGAGAGACCCGAGCGGGGTGCCGGCAAGGCCTCGCTCGTGGATGATCCGGGCCAGCATCGGAAAGGCCGTGATCGAGATGGCGGCCCCCATGAACAGGGTCGCCTGCCACAGCACGATGCCCTCACCGAACAGGCCGAGGCCAAGCAGCCAAGGGGTGACCGCGACGGCCACGGCGAAAGGAGCCGCCATGCCGGCGATGGAGACCGACGCCGCGCTGGCCGCGTTCATGCGGAAATGATCCCGTCGGAAGGTCAGGCCGACCAGGAACATGTAAAGACCCACCCCGAACTGGGCGCCCACGAACAGCGTTGGCCTCAGATCCTCCGGAAACAGCGTCGCCTGCAGGTCGGGAACCAGCAACCCCAGGAGCGACGGTCCCAGGATCACGCCGGCGATCATCTCGCCGACGACCTGCGGCTGGCCGAGGAACCTCTTCGCCAGGCCGCCAACGACGCGGCAGGCGGCTACGGTCACCGCCATCTGCAGGAAGAAGGCGATGCTCAGCTCGGCGTTCGACATGGGTCCCCTCCCGGCCGCGGATTTGCCTCCGCTTCACCTTGGACAGCGCTACATAACAGGGTATGACAGCGCTGTCATTGGGAGGCGCCATGAGAGATCTCGTCCTCTTCGGCGGCGGCGGAGACCTGTCGCTGCGCATGCTCCTGCCGTCCCTGTTCTGGCTTGAGCGGGACGGCCTGCTGCCGGACGACCTGAGCATCTGGGCCATCTCGCGCCGGGAAGAGGAACGGGCCGTCTTCCTGGATCGCATCCGCAAGGCGATCGGCCAGGCGGCGACAGAAGGAGACGCCTTCGAGCGAATGACCTCGCGCCTGACCTATCTGGCGCTGGACGCCACGTCCGCTGCAGGCCTCAAGCCGCTGGCCGACCAGATTCCGGCGGTGTCGCAGCCCATCTATTTCCTCGCCGTCTCGCCCACCCTGTATGCGTCGATCGCCGAGGCCCTGAAAGCGGCGGGGCTGGCGCGCTCCAACAGCCGCATCCTCCTGGAGAAGCCGGTCGGCCGGGATCTGGAGACGTTCCGCGAGATCGACGACGCCGTGGGCCGGGCCTTCGACGAGAGCCAGGTGTTCCGGATCGACCACTCTCTCGGCAAGGAGACGGTCCAGAATCTGATCGCACTGCGCTTCGGCAACACCGTGTTCGAGCCGCTGTGGAACAGCCAGAACATCGACCACGTCCAGATAACCGTCGGGGAGACGGTCGGCGTCGGCGACCGGTGGCCGTACTACGACGAGTACGGAGCGCTCCGCGACATGCTGCAGAACCACATGCTTCAGTTGCTGTGCCTGGTAGCGATGGAGCCGCCCAGTGACCTGGAGCCGGACTCGGTGCGCAACGAGAAGGTCAAGGTGCTGCGCTCCCTGCGTCCCATCACGCCGGAGGAGGCGGAACGCTCGACGGTGCGGGGTCAGTATGTCGCCGGCATCAGCGATGGGGATATCGCGAGTGGTTACCTGCAGGAGCGGGGCGGGCCGTCTGACACCGAGACCTTCGTCGCCATCCGGGCGGACATCGACAACTGGCGCTGGGCGGGCGTGCCCTTCTTCCTTCGCACCGGAAAGCGGCTGGCGGAGAAGCGCACCGAGATCGTGATCCAGTTCAAGCCGGTGCCGCATTCCATCTTCGACCACGGGCGTGGGGACCTGCAGGCCAATCGGCTGGTTATCGAGCTGCAGCCCGAGGAAGACATTTCGTTGACCGTGATGAACAAGCAGCCCGGCCTCGACAGGCAGATGCAGCTCCAGCCGATCCGGATGTCGCTGTCCTGGGGCCAAGGCGACCAGCAGGCGCGTCAGCCGCGGCGACGGATCGCCTATGAGCGCCTGTTGCTCGACGCCTTGAGCGGCGATTCCACCTTGTTCGTGCGCCGGGACGAGGCCGAGCAAGCCTGGAAGTGGGTCGACGAGGTTTCGGAGGCCTGGGCCAACGCCCGCCTCAAGCCACGGACCTATGTCGCCGGGAGCTGGGGCCCGTCCGAGGCGGACATGCTGCTGGCCCGGAGCGGGCGGCGTTGGAACATAGGCCATGACTGACATCCAGGTCCTGCCGAGCCGGCATGCCTGGGCGGAGATCGGCGCCCAACTTCTGGCCGAGGCGCTGCAAGCCGGCCTGAACGAGCGGGGTCGCGCAGCGATCGCTGGTGCGGGCGGATCGACGCCGTCGCCGATCTACGAGCGCCTGTCTCGATCGTCACTGGACTGGCCGCGCGTGACTGTGACCCTGGTGGATGAGCGTTGGGTGCCGGAGAATGATCCCGCGTCGAACGCAGCCCTGCTGCGTCGGACGCTGCTCAAAGGGGCGGCCGCCGAGGCGGAGTTCGTCGGCCTCGCCCAGGGCGCGCCCACGGTCGACCGCTCGGCGCTGCTCGCCGCTCGCCTGCTGGACGGTCGCGTGGAACAGTTGGACGCCATCCTGCTGGGCATGGGCGAGGACGGCCACATCTGCTCGATGTTTCCGGGCAGCCCTACTCTGAAGTCGCTGCTCGACCCATCGGCCGGAAGGACGGTGCTGGGCGTGCCGCCGGGGCGCGATGGCTCGGCGCCTCCTCAGGAGCGTCTGTCCCTGAACCTCGCCTGGCTGAGGGAAGCGCGGCGCGTGGTCCTCGCCCTCTCCGGCGCCCCCAAGCGCGCGGTCTTCGACCGAGAAGCCGGCGGCGATCCCGAGGCTCAGCCCGTCGCGGCTCTGATCGCATCGGCGCCTGGACTGCACGTGATCTGGACGGAGGCGGCGCAATGACCTCACTCAATCCCGTCGTGGCGCGCGTCACGGACCGAATTCGCGAACGCAGCAGGGAGACGCGCGCGGACTATCTGCGCCGGATGGACGCTGCGTCGGCTGAGGAGCCCGGGCGCGCGAAGCTGAGCTGCGCGAACTGGGCCCACGCCTTCGCCGGCAGTCCGGTCCAGGACAAGCTAAGGGCTATGGGCGGCCGGGATCCGAATATCGGGATCGTGACGGCCTACAACGACATGCTGTCTGCGCACCAGCCGTTCGAGCGGTTCCCGGCTGTGATCCGGCAAGCGGTGCGCGACGTGGGAGCGACCGCCCAGGTCGCGGGCGGCACGCCGGCCATGTGCGACGGGGTGACCCAAGGCCGTCCGGGCATGGAGCTGAGCCTGTTCAGCCGTGACCTGATCGCCATGTCGACTGGCATCGCCCTGACGCATGACGCCTTCGACGCCGCTGTGATGCTGGGTGTCTGTGACAAGATCGTGCCCGGGCTGTTCATGGGCGCGCTGGCGTTCGGCCACTTGCCCGTGGTGTTCGCACCGGCCGGCCCGATGCCCTCAGGCATACCGAACGCCGAAAAGGCGCGGGTGCGGGCGCTCTACGCCCAGGGGCTGATCGATCGGCAGGCCCTGCTCGAGAGCGAGGTGGCGTCCTACCATTCGCCGGGGACCTGCACCTTCTACGGCACGGCCAACTCAAATCAGATGATGATGGAGGTCGCCGGCCTGCACATGCCGTCCACCGCATTCGTCCATCCGGAAAGCGGCCTGCGCGACGCCTTGACGGCGGCCGCCGCGAAGCAGGCGGTCTGGCTGGCCCGGGAAGGCCGGGGCACCATGGCGCGGGTGGTGGACGAGCGGACCATCGTGAACATGATCACGGCCCTGCTGGCGACGGGGGGCTCGACCAACCACGCGATTCATTTGATCGCTATGGCCCGGGCGGCCGGGGTGATCATCGACTGGACAGACATGGATGACCTGTCGTCGGCGACGCCGCTCCTGGCCCGGGTCTATCCGAACGGTTCGGCGGACGTGAACGCCTTCCAGGCTGCGGGCGGACCGGCCTTCATCACACGCGAGCTTGTGGCCAGCGGCAATCTGCACGCCGATGTCGAGACGGTGATGGGGCACGGGCTCGAGGCCTATTTCCGGGAACCGAGCCTGGTCGACGGCGAACTGGTCTGGCGTGACGGCGTCGCCGAAAGCCTCGACCGGGACATCTTGCGACCCGCCCACGATCCATTTCAGAAAGACGGCGGCCTGCGGCTGGTGCAGGGCGATCTCGGCCGGGCGGTAATCAAGGTCTCGGCGGTCAAGCCCGAGAACCGCGTCATCGAGGCGCCCGCGGCCGTCTTCGAAAGCCAGGAAGCGGCGCTGGAGGCCTTCAAGGCGGGCAAGCTGGACCGCGACGTGATTGTCGTCCTCCGCTTCCAGGGGCCGCGCGCCAACGGCATGCCGGAACTGCACAGCCTGTCGCCCGCGCTTTCGGTGCTTCAGGACAGGGGCTTCAAGGTGGCCTTCGTGACCGACGGCCGAATGTCGGGAGCCTCAGGCCGGACGCCGGCGGCGATCCATGTCTCGCCGGAGGCCCTGGCCGGCGGTCCGTTGGCCCATGTGCGGGACGGTGACGTCATCCGGCTGGACGCGGAGCGCGGGGTCCTGACGACGATCGGCGCCGGCGATATCTCAGCACGGCCGTCGAGCCTGAGAAGCGACGCCCACGCCGAGGGCTCCTCCTGGGGCTATGGGCGCGAACTTTTCGCCATGTTCCGCCATTCCGTCTCGACCGCGGAGGAGGGGGCGTCAGTCTGTTTCGGTCCGCTCTCGACCGCGGTTGGCGCCGGTGACCAGCCGCGCGCGGACGGTCCGCCGAACCCGAATATTGTCGACCGCGCCGTCGACGCCTGACGCGAGGGAGAGTCCATGACCATGAAGGACGGCACGCTCGCGCTGGTTGGCGACGTCGGAGGCACCAACGCCCGCTTCGCGCTCGCGGCCTGGAGCGACGGCCGGTTCGCCCTGGCTCAGCAGAAGAGTTTTCCGGCCGAGACGCACCCGACCTTCCTCGGGGCCGTGCGCGACTACCTCGAGGCGCAGGCTGTTCGTCCGGACTATGCGGTGCTCGCCGTCGCCGGACCCGTCAGGAACGGAGAAATCGACCTGACCAACTCGCCGTGGCGCGTGTCGGAGAGCGAGCTGGAATCGCTCGGTCTGATGCAGGCTCGCCTCATCAACGACTTCGAAGCCCTGGCCTGGGGCGCCCCCGGCGTCTCGGAGGCCCACCTGGCCTCGCTCGGCGGGCCGGATGCAGGCGACCCGAACTGCACCGTCGCCGTGCTTGGACCTGGAACCGGTTTCGGGGTCTCGGCGCTGGTTCGTGACGGACGCGGCGGCGAAATCGCCATGCCGGGCGAGGGCGGGCACGTCTGCTTCGCGCCCGGCGACCCGATCGAGGACGAGATCCTGCGCATCCTCCGCCGGCGCTATGACCGGGTCTCGATCGAACGCCTGATCTGCGGTCCGGGTCTGTTGAACATGCACCGGGCCCTGGCGGAGATCGAAGGCCGCGAGACTTCGGCGGACGATCCCGCCGAGATCACTCGGCAGGCGCTGGAGGACTGGCGTAGCCCCTGTGGGGCCACCCTCGCGCGCTTCTGCGCCATCCTCGGAGCGGTGTCGGGTGACGTGGCCCTGACCACTGGCGCGCGCGGCGGGGTCTATATCGCCGGCGGTATCGCACCGCGGATCCTGGACTTCCTGAAGGCCAGCCCCTTCCGCGAAAGGTTCGAGCGCAAGGGCCGGTTCGCGGATTACATGAAGGCCATTCCCACGAAGGTCATTCTCGACAAGCACGCCGCGCTGCTGGGCGCGGCGCGGGCCCTCGAAAGGATCACGACATGATCGAGCTGATGCAGCGCGCCATTGTCATCCCTGTGCTGACGATCGAACGCGTCGGTGACGCGGCCCCGTTGGCGAGAGCCCTGGCGGCGGGGGGGCTGAGCGTCCTGGAGGTGACCCTGCGCACCCCGGCGGCGCTCGAGGCGATCACCGCCATTGCGGCGGACGTCCCCGAGGCGGTCGTCGGGTCGGGAACCTGCCTGACCGCAGCTGACGTGGAACGCTCCGCCAAAGCGGGCGCCAAATTCGCCGTCAGTCCCGGCCTCACCCCGGACATCCTGGCTGCCGACGCGATACCTTTGCTGCCCGGCGTCGCCACCGCCTCTGAACTGATGGCGGGACTTCAGGCCGGACTATCCACGTTCAAGTTTTTCCCGGCGGTCCCGGCCGGCGGGACGGCCATGCTGAAGGCCTGGGCGGGCCCGTTCGCGGATGCGCGGTTCTGTCCGACCGGAGGCATCGACGTCGCCACGGCGCCGGAGTTCCTGGCCCTGCCGAACGTCCTCTGCGTCGGCGGCGGCTGGGTGGCTCCGAAGCCGCTGATCGATGCGGGCGACTGGGCGGGGATAACCCGGCTGGCGAGGTCTGCCGCGGCCCTTGCTCAGCGCCGTTGACAGCGCTGTCAACGCTGGTAGCGTCGCCGAAACCCGCTAGTCGGGATCGGGGGGGCATCATGGAAATCGCAGGCGGCGGCGCGCAGGGTCATGCCAGGGGCGGAGGGGTGCGGCTGCTCGTTCCGCTGGTCGTGGCGCTCTTCTTCGCGTGGGGATTTGCGACGGTCCTGATCGACGCGCTTGTTCCCAAGCTGCGCGGCCTGTTCCAGCTCACCTACCTCGAAGCGGCGCTGACGCAGTCGTGCTTCTTTGCGGCCTATTTCATCGTGTCCCTGCCGGCCGCGGCCCTGTTGAGCCGCATCGGTTATCTGAAATCTGTGGTCGTCGGCCTGATCGTCATGGCGTTCGGCTGCCTGCTGTTCGCTCCCGCGGCCCAGATCGGCGTCTATGCGACGTTCCTGGTGGCCCTGTTCATCATGGCTTCGGGGATCACCCTGCTGCAGGTGGCTGCCAATCCGCTGATGGCGCTCCTGGGCAGACCCGAGACCTCGCACAGCCGGCTCACCTTCGCTCAGTTCTTCAACTCGCTCGCGACCTTTGTCGGCCCGTTCGTAGGCGCGGCCTTCATCCTGCGCGAGGCGGGCGAGACGCCGGATCCCGCGACGCTTTCCCCCGAGCAACTCGCGGCCTTCCGCCTGGAGGGCGCGCAACACGTCCAAGGTCCTTTCCTTGCCATCGCAACAGGCCTGATCCTGATGGCGGTGCTGTTCTGGCTCCTGCGCAAGAAGGCCACGCTGCCGGAAGCGCAACGGGCGCCGGGGTTGGGCGAGACGTTCTCCCTGCTCAAGCGGCCGCGTCTCGCCTTCGCCGTGGTTTCGATCTTCGTCTACGTGGGCGCGGAGGTGGCCATCGGCAGTTTCCTGACCAACTACCTGGCTCAACCGCGCGTGCTCGGCCTGTCGCTGGACGAGGCGCACAAGCTGATCGCCTACTACTGGGGCGGCGCCATGGTCGGCCGTTTCATCGGAGGCTTCGTGCTTGGCCGGGTCGCGCCCGGCAAGGTCCTCGCTTTCTGCGCGGTCATGGCGGGCGGTCTCGCCCTCGTGTCGGCGATGACTTCGGGCCCGGTCGCGGCCTGGACGCTGATCGCGGTGGGCCTGTTCAACTCCATCATGTTCCCGACCATCTTCACGCTCGGCATCGAGGGCATGGAAGAGAAGACGCCCCAGGCGTCGGGCCTCATCTGCATGGCCATCGTCGGCGGCGCCGTCATCCCGCCGCTTACGGGTTGGGTGGCCGACCATGTCGGCCTGGCGCTGTCGCTGATCGTGCCGGCGGTTTGCTATCTGTGGATTGCGTTCTATGGATGGTCCGCGCGTCGGGCGGCTGCGGAGGCTGAGGCTCCGGTCGCCCCGCCCACGGGCGCATGATTTCGGATTAAGGACACGCCGTGGGCGTCGCCACGATCAACGACGTCGCCCGGCTGGCCGGCGTGTCGATCAAGACAGTCTCCCGGGTCATGAACCGCGAGCCGAACGTTCGCGAGGAGACGCGCGCCAAGGTCCTGTCAGTGGCCGAGTCTCTGCAGTACCGCCCCAGCCAGTCGGCCCGAAGCCTGGCGGGTTCACGATCCTTCCTGATCGGACTGCTGTTCGACAACCCCAGCGCGGCCTATGTGACGGACGTCCAGCTGGGGGCGGCGGCGCGCTGTCGCGCCAGCGGGCGCCACCTCGTCATCGAACCGGTCGACACCGCCGCGCCCGATCTCCCGAAGCTGGTGCGCGAGACCTGCCGCGCCCTGCGTCTCGACGGTGTGATCCTCACCCCGCCGGTGTGCGACGACGCGCGCGTGCTGGACGTGCTGGAGCAGATGGGCGTGCCGTATGTCCGGCTGGCGCCGAATCGCGACCCCGACCGGTCGCCGCGCGTGACCATGGACGACCGTGCGGCCGCGGCTGAGATGACCCGCAAGCTGATCGCGCTGGGGCACACGGACATCGGCTTCGTCATCGGCCACCCCGACCACGGCGCAAGCGAACTGCGCCGCCAGGGCTTCGTCGATGCGATGCGCGAGGCCGGACTGGAGACCAGGCCAGACCGCATGATCCAGGGGCGTTTCTCGTTCCGATCGGGCTTCGACGCGGGCGAGGCGTTGCTGGGACAGGGCCGGCCGACCGCCGTCTTCGCGTCCAACGACGACATGGCCCTGGGGGTCATGGCGGCGGCCCGGCAGCTGGGACTGGATGTTCCGCGCGACCTGTCCATCGCGGGCTTCGACGACACGCCGGCCGCCCAGTCTGTGTGGCCTCCGCTGACGACCGTGGCGCAACCGATCGGCGCCATGGCCGCGGCGGCCGCGGACATGATTATCGACGGCGAGGCCGCTCATCCCCACACGGGCGCGCCGCCCAGCCGCGAGCTTGGCTTCACCTTGCGGATGCGGGGCTCGACGGTCGAGCCCGCCTGATCAGCGCGAGCCGTACCGCGCCCGCACCGGTGCGTAGCCATCCCACACCTCGCCGTCGGCCAGCGAGCGCAGCAGCTTGACGTATTCCGCGTGCGACCAGGCCAACGGCGTCGCCGACTGGGTTCCCTCGCCACGCTGGTAGCCGTGAGGCGGCGCCACGCCGACCCCGTCCCAGACCTGTTCCGAGATCAGCAGGCCGTCGTTGGCGAACAGTTCCATGGCTCGCACATAGCGACTGCGGATCGCGGCCCGTTCCGTCTCGGTGAAGACGCCGTCGAGCAGGGCGAGCGCCAGTTGGTAATGCCCGCGTTCACCAGTGAAGATCGGCCAGACCCGTCCTCGCTGGCCGGGGCGCATCTGGTCGCCAGCGCCATAGTTCGACCCGCTGGCGGTGTCCTCGCCATAGCCGTCGACGCCATAGCGGCGCCAGCCGGGGAAACGGCCCTCCACGCCTGCCCAGGTGAAGTCGTAGCGAATGCGGGTGAGGTCAGGGCGATCGACTCCGTCCACTTCCGCGAGGGACTCCAACACATGCGGGTCGTCGGCCCGACGCACACCGTAGCGCACCAGCTCAAGGAAGCCCGCGTCAATCATTGCGTCCTCGGCGACCGTGTCCTGGCCGTTGCGGCTCTCGACGCGCGAATGGTTATTCGGATCCTCGTCGGTATTGATACGCAGGTAATACCGACCGTCGCCGACCGAGCCCTCGGTGGTGAACATCAGGGCCTCGATCTGGGTCTCATAGCGGTCGGCCGTCTCCCGGTACTGGGACGCGGCCTCCGTGTCGCCTACACGATCAGCCAGTTCGGCGGCCGCGATTAGCCCGGTGATGACGGCGGCGGTCGTCGAGGGCGAATGGCCGCCCTGCTCCTCCCAACGCTCCTGCTGGGTGAAGGGCGGGCGAATGGTGTTGGTGTTCCAATCGATATCCACGTCGCCGCCGGCGACCAGGAAATTGGCGGCCGGGCGGAGCATGTTGTCCCACCTGGCGTGCAGGCTCTCGTCGTCCAGCCAGCCGAACTGCGACAGGCGATAGGCCAGCATGATCGGCATGGCCGTCTGATCGAGCTGCACCGCGACCCACTCCGGCGTGCCGTCAACCTCGGACTTCTGTAGGAACCACCCGGTCGCGCCGCCGCGATAACCAGGCGTGGACGCCGAGACCTGCACGCGCGGCAAGTAGCGGAACGCAGCCAGCGGCGTTTCCCGGTCGCCCAGCGCCGCGAGCGCCATGGCGCATTGGTAGAAGTCGCGCGGCCAGACCGCCTTGTAGCCAGTCGCGGGCCGATCCGCCGATGCGGTGTCTCCCCATGGATTGGACAGGGACGCGATGAGGGCGCCGGCGTAGGTGCGGTCTTCCTGGACCTTCAGGGCGAGCGCGGACGCATATAGTAGTCGGCCCCCGTCTTCGGCCTGGCGCGACAGGCGCGGCAGCTGGTCGAGGGAAGCCAGATAGTCCTCCCATCCAGTGCGATCGCCCTCTCCGTTGTAGCGGGCGAGGGCTTCGTCATAGCCGGTCGAGAGCGAGCCGCTGGCGGCGGCTCGGCTGGCGTCCTCCGTCGCGCCGAAGCCGATCGCGAGGTCGTAGGTCGTCTCACTCGACGTGGTTTCCAGCTGGGCGCTGAGCATGAGCGGGCCGCGGTTGGCTCCGGTCGTGGCGTAACCCTCGCTGAGGACGCCGTCTCTCAGATCGGCGAGGCTTTCGGCGTCAGCGAGCCAGTTGACTGAAGCGCGTTCGAAAGGACGCGAGGGAGCCAAGGTCAGATGAACGCCTCCTTCATCCGCGTTCAGGCCCACTGTCGAGGCGGACCCGGCGTCGTTGACTCCGGTGTTGGCCATGTGTGGTTCGAGAAGCAGGAAGGGCGTGACCTCGTCGCCGCCCAGCGAACGCACGGTGACCCGCAGCACCAGAGACTGGCGGTCCGGGTCGGTGAAAACCCGCTTTTCAATCTCGACCCGCCCCTCAGGATCGCGCGTGACGATGCGATACGCCGGGGAGAGCGGCCGCCCCTCGGAGTCGGTGTGGAGGTACTCCGTCGTCGCAGTCGTGCCGTCGCCCTCCACGACCAGCCCCGACGCGGTGCGCACCGCAATTCGCATGCGGCGGATCTGCGCCTCGTGCACCAGGCCGTACATCGTTTCCGTAAGGACCCCGTCGGCGACGGAGAACCAGACACGGGACACCGCGCCGGTCGGCCCCCCGTCGCGGTATTCGCCATCGACGTAGGCCTCGTAGGATGCGCCGACCGCGGTCTTGGCCGCATAGGCCCACCGTGTGACGGGCTGGTCGCCCGCGGCGGGCGCGACGCCTGACGGGATGGGCGGCGGATCCAGGTTCAGCAAGGCGCGCGCGCTGGCGCAGCCGCTCAGCAGGGCCGCCGAACATCCGAGGAGGAGGAAGGCTCGCAGGCTCATGATTGGGCTCCTTGGCGGGCGCCGAGCAGGAAGATCAGAGGGACGTCCAGGCGCTGGTTCCATGCCCCCTCGTTGTGCTCCGCGCCGGGAAAAACGAGGCTGGTGAAGCGCTCCGGCCCCCATCCGGCTTGACGGACCGTGGAATCGATGCGGTCCTGGAAGAAGGCGTAGAACTGATCAAGCGTCTCGTCCCCGCGATCAAAATAGAGGCGGTGGTCGGACCCGGCGGGCAGACCTTCGCGCACCACGCGCGTCCACGTCTCGACCAGCGTCTCCCGGAAGGCTTCGAGCCCCGAAGCGTCCAGCCCCTCGATGCGCAGGGGCCAGTGGGTCGAGAGGCAGGCCGCGGCTGAAAACACCTCCGGGTGTTTCATCATAGCGTAGAGCGAAATGAGCCCCCCCATGCTGGAACCCGAGATCACCGTGTCGTCACGGCCGGGCAGGGTGAGGAAGCTCGCGTCCACCCGCGGCTTCAGCTCCTCGACAAGGAAGCGGAGGTAGCCGTCCGAGAGCGGCTCGCCGCCGTAAAGGGCGCGGAGCTCGGAACGGGTCGCCGCCGGCAAGGCGCGAATGAGATCTGCCGGAACGTACTCCTGGCGACGAAGCGGGGTGTTCCAGACGCCGACCACGATAGGCGCGCGCACCTCACCCTTGTCGATGAGGCGGACCAGGTGCTCATCCACGCCCCACTCTCCGAACGGGGCCCGGCTGGGGTCAAAGAGATTCTGGCCGTCGTGCATGTAGAGGACGGGATGCCGGGCGTCGCCGACGCCGTAGCCTGGCGGCAGCCAGACGGTCACGTTGCGCGGCTGCACATGGGCGGACTCCACCCCCATCCAGTCGATGACCGTCCCGCCGGCGACCACGGCGGCTGTAAGATCCTGCGACCTCGCCGCGGCCGCTAGAAACGGCGTGGTCAGGGCCGCGCCCAGGAGAGTTCTGCGGCCGATCATTGGTCGGCTCCGACCGGCGTGAAGCGGATAGCCTGACCGCCCCCGGGGGCCAGGGCGAGCGTCATCCGGTCGGAGGCTGTCACCACGCGTTCTTCGATGATGATGTCCTCGCGCACGCCCTCCCAACTCGCCGAGGGCCCGTCGCGATAGATCTGGGCGCGATAGCTGACGCCGGGCCGCAGGAAATCGAGCGCGATCTCAAGATTGCGGCCATTCTCGTCCGTGACGGCCCCGAGGTACCAGTCGTCCGACCGTCGGTCCCGGCGGACCACCGTGACGAAGTCGCCGACCTCGCCGTTCAGGACACGTGTCTCGTGCCAGTCGGTCGGGACATCGAGGATGAACTGGAACGGGCCGGGGTTGGCCTCATAGTTCTCCAGCAGGTCCGCCGCCATCTGGATAGGGCTGTAGATCACGACATAGAGCGCCAATTGCTTGGCCCAGGTGGATGCTACGCCTCCGGGCGAGCGGGTTTCCATGCCGAAGATACCGGGCGTGAAGTCCATGGGGCCGGCCATGAGGCGCGTGAAAAACAGGTTGGCCTCGTGCTCGGGCGGGTTCGCCGGGTTGCCCCAGGCGTTGTATTCCATGCCCCGCGCGCCCTCGCGGCTGATGATGTTAGGCCAGGTCCGCCTCAGACCCGTGTCCTTCAGAGGCTCGTGGGCGTTGATGGCGATGTGGTGACGGGCGGCGGCCTCGATTACGCGCTGGTGGTGCAGCACCATGTCCTGTCCTTCATGCCAGGCGAACAGGATTTCTCCGTCGGGGCCCCTGACGCGCGCTTGCCCCGCGTCGGCGACGTACCCCGTCTTCACCACCGCTACTCCCAGCCGGGCGTAGAGGTCGAAGGCCGCTTCCATCTGCTCTTCGTAGTGCGCGGCGTTGCCTCCCGTCTCGTGATGCCCGATCAGACGCACGCCCTGCTGCCTTGCATACGCCGCGAGGCCTTCGAGATCGAAGTCAGGGTAGGGGCGTGTAAAGTCCATGTCCTGGCCGTTCCCGAACCAGTCGCCGTCCCAGCCGACGTTCCATCCTTCGACCAGCACCCCCGCGAAATCATGCTCCGCCGCGAAGTCGATATAGCGGCGCGTTGGATCGGTGGTGGCGCCGTGATGGGGTCCCGACCCCCAGGTGTGGGTCCCGAGGTGCATCTGCCACCAGATGCCGATGTACCTCCCCGGCTCGATCCAGGACACGTCTCCGAGTTGGTTTGGCTCGTTCAGGTTCAGGATCAGGTCCGCTGACTGGTAGAGGGCGGCCGCGGTGGGGGCGATCTGGATCGTCCGCCAAGGCGTGACGAAGGGCGTTTCGACCACCACGGCGGCTTCGCCCGCCCCCGGCGTCAGATCGGCCCGGAAGCGCAGCCCCTCAGCGCGCGCAAGGTTCATCGCCGAGTAGTTGACGAGCGCGGCCTCGTGAAAGGCCAGATGGAGACCATCGCTAAACCGCACGGTCATCGGCGTCTGGGCTGTGCCGACCTGATCGATGCGTGTTGTGTTGTAGAGATACTCCTCGCGGTTCCATTCGTAGGCCGGGATCCACCAGGCCGTGCCTTCCTCGGCGATCGCGAATTCCGTCAGTTCCTGAGCGATCCGGACCGTCTGCAGCTCATCCTGCCTCGGGACTTCGTAGCGGAAGCCGAGCCCATCATCGTAGACGCGGAACACGACGTCGAACCGTCGCGCTAGAGGGCCGCGCTCCAGGAGTTGGACGCGCAGCTCCGAAAAGCTGTTGTCGACAAATCGATTCTCGCCCCAGGGCTGCTCCCAGACCTCGGAATGGGTGCGAGTTGTGGTTCCCGCGATTTCCAATCCGCGTTCGAGCTTGGGAGCGTCGACAAGCAGGAAACCCAGGCGAGACGGCGAGATGATCCGTCGCCCCGCCCTGGAAACCTCGTAGAACACGCGTCCGTCGCGGTCGCGGGACACCTCGACCACGACCTCGCCAGACGGCGAGGAAACCCGCGCCTGCGCCAGGGCGTCGGATGGGAGGGTGCTCAGGAGCGCGGCCGCCACCCCCGCAGCCATCACCGCGGCGGTGCGCCCTCGGCCCACCGCCTCCCATATGTTTGCAAACTTTTGCATAAAATTTGTCAAAAGAGTGCTCCCACGATTTTTTCATTTTTATCCGCGCCGCTGCGCGGGCGACAGGGTATGACAACGCTGTCTTTCGGAGGGCTGCAAGCGCTTTTTTGCCTCGGGTGTGACAAAAATGTGGTTGTTTGGCCCCCAAAACTTGCATTAGTTTGCAAATGTCGAGCGACGGTCAACGAACAAGGGCCGCGCAATGGGAGGCACCCTATGTTCATCCGAACCAACCGGTTCCGCGCGAGTCTTCTCTGCGGCGCGGCGACGTCCCTCGCGCTCGTGGCTGTCGCACAGCCGGCGCTGGCGCAGGACACGCCGCCAGACGACGAGACCACGGTGGAGGAACTCGTCATCACGGGCATCCGCGCCGGCCTCGAGAACTCGATCTCGGTCAAGCGCGAGGAAAGCTCGATCGTCGAGGTCGTGTCGGCTGAGGACATCGGGCGGCTTCCCGACGTTTCCATCGCCGAATCCATCGCGCGTCTGCCGGGCATCACGGCCCAGCGCCTGAACGGCCGCGCCCAGGTCATCAGCGTCCGCGGCCTCAGCCCGGACTTCACCACCGCGCTCCTCAATGGTCGTGAACAGGTCACTGCCGGTGACGCCCGCGGCGTCGAGTTCGACCAGTATCCGTCGGAACTGCTCAGCGGCGTCGTGATCTACAAGACGCCGGACGCCTCGCTGATCGGCCAGGGTCTGGCCGGCACCGCCGACCTCCGCACGATCCGGCCGCTGGAGTTTGGCCGCAGGGCTCTGGCCCTCGGCGCGCGGTACGAGTGGAACGACATCGGCGCGCTGAACGCGGGCACCGATGAGGACGGCTACCGCTACAACATTTCCTTCGTGGACCAGTTCTTCGACGACCGTGTCGGCGTCGCGCTGGGCTATGCGTCCATGAGCTCGCCCTATCAGGCCGAGCGTTTCAACGCCTGGGGCTATCCGACGGTCGGCGGCCATCCGGCCGATCCCGACCCGGTCGTCATCGGCGGCGCCAAGCCCTACGTGCAGTCCAGCCTGCTGGAGCGCGACGGTTACTTCGCCACGTTTGAGTTCCGTCCCAACGAGCAGGTCCGCTCCACCGTCGACGCCTTTTACTCGGAGTTCGCCTTCGAGGAGGTTCTTAGGGGCATCGAGCTGCCGCTGTACTGGTCGTCGGCTACGCTTCAGCCCGGCTCGGTCGCTCAGAACGGCCTCGTCGTTCAGGGCCAGTTCAACGGGGTGAAGGGCGTCGTCCGCAACGACGTCAACACCCGGGACTCCGAACTGTTCGCGATCGGCTGGAACACCCAGTTCACGATCAATGACTTCTGGTCCGCCGAGCTGGACCTCAGCCACTCGTCCATCAGCCGCGAAGACGTCATCCTCGAGACCTACTCGGGCACCGGCCGCGCCGGTTTCGGCGCCACGGACAACATGGGCTTCACGACCGGTCCTTCGGGCACCCGGTTCACGTCGACCCTGAACTACGCCGACTTCAACACCATCCGCCTGACCAGCCCGCAGGGCTGGGGCGGCGACGTCATCCCTGGCGGTCAGGCCGGCTACTTCAACAGCCCGTCCATCGAGGACGAGCTGAACGCCATCCGCCTGAGCGCCGAACGCTACATCGGCGGGACCTGGCTCGACTCGATCGAGTTCGGGGTCAACTACACCGACCGCGAGAAGTCCCTGACAGCGAATGAATGGTTCCTGGGCCTCAGCGCCTCGGACGTGGTGGTGCCCGAGTCGGCCCGGCGCGGGATCACGTCTCTGGACTTCCTCGGCATCCCCGGGATGATCAGCTATGACCCCTTCGCGCTCCTCAGCGCGGGCGTCTACACGCTTGTCCGCAATCCGAACGGGGACGTGGCGGCCAAGAACTGGAACGTCGAAGAGACGGTCACGACCTTCTACACCCAGTTCAACATCGACATGCCGCTGTCCGGCACCCAGGGTGTCACCGGCAATTTCGGCGTGCAGGTCGTCCAGACTGAGCAAGCCTCCCAGGGCTTCGCCGCGACGGGCTCGGGCGCCACGACCATCTCGGTGCCGGTCGACGAGTCTCACGACTACGTCGAGGTTCTGCCGAGCCTCAACCTGACCGTGGCTCTCTCGGATCAGGACTTCCTGCGCCTGGGCGCCGCCCGCACCCTGGCTCGCCCCCGCCTCGACGACATGCGAGCCAGCTTCACGTACAACTACGATGAGTCCCGGCGCCTTTCGAGCAATCTGGACTTCTCGCCCTGGAGCGGCGGCGGCGGCAACCCGTTCCTTGAGCCGTGGATCGCCCGGTCGTTCGACATCGCCTACGAGCACTACTTCGGCGGTCGCGGCTACATCTCGATCGCGGCCTACTACAAGGATCTCGAGACCTACATCTACAACCAGCGCAGACTGGCGGACTTCACCGGCTTCCCCGTCGGCCCCGCCGGCGAGCCGCTCCTGCGCCAAGGTTTCGTGAGCAACCCGGCCAATGGCGAAGGCGGCTCGATCGCCGGCGTCGAAGTGGCCTTCAACGCGCCTTTGGACATCTTCCACCCGGCGCTCGACGGCTTCGGGGTGTTCATGAGCGCCTCGATGACCGACAGCCAGATCGAGCCGAACGGCCCCGGAAGCGGTTTCACCCCGCTGCCCGGCCTGTCGGAAGAGGTCATCAACACCACGCTCTACTATGAGCGGAACGGCCTCCAGGCGCGGATATCGAGCCGTTATCGCTCCGACTTCCTGGGTGAGGTGGCGGTGTTCGCCAACGGCAGGGGTCTCCGGATGGTCGACGCCGAGAACGTCATCGACGCCCAGCTCGGCTACACCTTCGATATCGGCCCACTGAGCGGTCTCGGCGTGACCCTGCAGGTCAACAACCTGACCGACGAAGAGTTCTCGACCTACCAGGACTCCGAGGATCGGGTCATCGACTACCAGCGCTACGGGCGCACCTTCCTGCTGGGTGTGAACTGGCGTTACTAAAGTCCTGAGCGACTCAACGCCCCGGGCGGACCTCGCCCGGGGCTCTTTTTTTCTCAGGGGTCCGCTCTGCGGATCGAATGCGGAGGAGCTATGCCGGGCCCCGTGCGCCGAGTCGTGATCGTTGGAGGCGGCGCCGCAGGGTGGATGGCCGCATCCGCGCTCGCCAAGGTGTTCGGTTCGCTGATCCGGATCGAGCTCGTCGAGTCCGACGAAATCGGAATCGTCGGCGTAGGCGAGGCGACAATCCCCCAGATCAAGCTGTTCAACGGCCTGCTCGGGCTTGACGAAAAGGACTTCCTCAGGCGCACGCAGGGGACCATCAAGCTCGGCATCCAGTTCGTGGACTGGAAGCGCAGGGGCCATAGCTACCTGCACGCCTTCGGGCAATTTGGCCGCAACGTCGGCGGCCTGTCCTTCCATCAGTACTGGCTAAAAGCTCGCAAGAGCGAGCAGGCCGAGGATCTCTGGGCCTATTCCCTCAACGCCGAGGCGGCAGAGCGCGGGCTGTTCGGCCATGGCGCTGACCTCGCCTATGCGTATCACTTCGACGCCGGGCTCTACGCCCGCTTCCTGCGCGACTACGCCGAAGCGCTCGGCGTGGTTCGCACCGAGGGCAAGGTCGCGGACGTCCTCCGGCGCCCCGACACCGGCGACATCGCCGCCATCCGGATGGAACGCGGCGGCGAGATCGCGGGGGACCTTTTCATCGACTGCACGGGCTTTCGCGGCCTGCTGATCGAGCAGACGCTCGAGACCGGTTACGACGACTGGTCGGAGTGGCTGCCCTGTGACCGGGCCATGGCCGTCCCAAGCCAAAACGTGGGGTCGCCTCACCCCTACACCCGTTCGACGGCGCGGGACGCCGGCTGGCAGTGGCGCATCCCGCTGCAGCACCGCACGGGCAACGGCTATGTGTACTGCAGCCGCTTCATTTCCGACGACGAGGCGGTGTCCACGCTCAAGACGCACGTGGAGGGAGAGCTCCTCGCCGAGCCGCGACCGCTGCGTTTCGTGACGGGCGTTCGCCGCAAGCTCTGGAACCGCAACTGCGTCGCGCTGGGGCTGGCCTCGGGCTTCATGGAGCCGCTGGAGTCGACCAGCATCCACCTCATCCAGGCGGACGTCGACAAGCTGATCCGATTCTTCCCGACCGAGGGGATCCAGGCCGCCGACGTCGCCGAGTTCAATCGCCAGAGCAGGGCGGAGTTCGAAGCCGTGCGCGATTTCCTGGTGCTGCACTATGCTCAGGTGGAGCGCGATGACACGCCATTCTGGCGGCATTGCCGCACCGAAATTCGCAGACCCGACAGCCTGCTGGAAAAGCAGGCCCTGTTCGCCGCCAACGGCCGCATCCGTCAGGACGAGTTCGACCTCTTCACCGAATCCAGCTGGCTCCAGGTCCTGTACGGACAGGGCCTCTCGCCCGCGGGCTATGATCGCCTGGCCGACCGGCTGTCGGACTCCCAGCTCGCCCAGCTCATGGGTGATACGCGGCGCATGGTCAAAGGAGCCGCCGACGCCATGACCACGCACAAGTCGTTCCTAGCCGCCCTCGCGCCTTCGGAGGTGTCCACATGACCAGGCTGAAGAAGATGATGCTGGCGGGCGCCGCCGCAGTGCTGGCGCTCATTCCCGCCGTCGCGCCCGCCTCGGCGCAGGAGGCGCTGCGCCTCCGGCCTGTCGAGGACGAGGTGATCTACTTCGTGCTGCCCGACCGTTTCGAAAACGGCAGCACCGAAAACGATGAGGGCGGGCTGACAGGCGATCGGCTGACGACGGGCTTCGATCCCACCCACAAGGGATTCTACCACGGCGGCGACCTGCAAGGCCTCATTCAGCGGCTGGACTACATTCAAAGCCTGGGCGCGACCGCGATCTGGCTCGGTCCCATCTACCGGAACCGGCCGGTGCAGGGCCCGCCCGGCCAGGAGTCCGCCGGTTATCACGGCTACTGGATCACCGATTTCCTGGACGTCGACCCCCACTTCGGCACGCAGGAGGACCTGCGCGCTTTCGTCGACGCCGCGCACGCGCGGGGGATGCGCGTCTATCTGGACATCATCACCAACCACACTGCCGACGTGATCACCTACCCGGAGTGCCCGAGCGGCTGCAACTACCGCTCGGTCGCTGACTACCCCTACAGCCGCAGCGTCGACGGCGAGCCGATCAATGACGGCTTCCTGGGCGACCAGGTCCGGACGGCGGAGAACTTCGCGCGCCTGACCGATCCGAGCTGGGCCTACACGCCGACGATTCCCGCGGGGATGGAGGACGTCAAGAATCCGGCCTGGCTGAACGACCCGATCTACTATCACAACCGGGGCAACTCGGCCTGGTGGGGCGAGAGCACCACCTACGGCGACTTCGCCGGGCTGGACGACCTGATGACCGAAAACCCGCGGGTCGTCGACGGCTTCATCGACATCTTCGGCTGGTGGATCGACGAGTTCGGCATCGACGGCTTCCGAATAGACACGGCCAAGCACGTGAATCCGGAGTTCTGGCAGGCCTTCGTGCCGGCGATGCAGGCCAGGGCGGCCGCGCGCGGCATTCCGAACTTCTACGTCTTCGGAGAGGTCTACGACCTGGAAGCCGCCGGGCTTGCCCGACAGACGAGGATCGCGGGACTGCCTTATGTGCTGGACTTCGCCTTCCAGGAGACTACGGCGGATGTGATCGCGCGCGGCGAAGCGACCGAGCGGCTGGCGCGTCTGTTCGATATGGACGTGCTCTACGAGGGCGGCGCCGAGCAGGCCATGCGCATGCCGACCTTCCTCGGTAACCACGACATGGGCCGGTTCGCCCGCTTCGTTCGCGAAGGCCGGCCTGAGGCCTCCGAAGACGAGGTGCTGAACCGGGTGATCCTGGCCCACGCCTTGATGATGTTCGCCCGCGGCGTGCCGGTGATCTACTACGGGGATGAACAGGGCTTCGTCGGGGACGGAAACGACCAGGACGCGCGCGAGGACATGTTCCCCAGCCGGGTCGCCTCCTACAATGACAATCGACTGGTCGGTTCAGACGCCACCACCGCCGAGGCGAACTTTGGAACGGAGGGGCCCCTGTTTGAGGCCCTCGCCGCCATGGCCCGAATCCGGGCGGCCGACGCCCGCCTGCGCAGCGGGCGGATGATCGTTCGCGACTACGTTCAGGGACCGGGCGTCTTCGCCTTTTCCAGGGTGGACGAAGACGGCGGGGAGACGCTGGTTGTGCTCAATACGTCCAGTGAAGCCCTCCGCCGAAATGTGCGCGTGAACGAATCTTCATTGGCTTGGACCTCGGTTCATGGGCAATGCCCCGCACAGGCGTCCGCGCCGGGCAGCGTGGCCGTCGAACTGGCGCCCCTGTCCTACGTTGTCTGCGCGACCCCCGTCGGAGGCTGAACTTGATCGTCGAGCGCGCCCGCGTCCAACCTGTCACAGCGGCCGCCGAATGGTGGCGTGGCGCGGTCATCTATCAGATCTATCCACGCTCGTTCCTCGACACCAACGGGGACGGCGTCGGTGATCTGCAGGGCGTGATCGAGCGCCTCGACTACGTAGCCTCCCTCGGCGTGGACGCTGTCTGGCTGTCGCCCTTCTTCAAGTCGCCGATGAAGGACTTCGGGTACGATATTTCCGACTACCGGGCGGTCGATCCGATCTTCGGGGACATGGCCCAATTCGACCGGCTGCTTGAGCGGGCGCATGAGCTGGGTCTCAAGGTCCTCATCGACCAGGTCTACTCCCACACCTCGGACCAGCACGCCTGGTTCGTGGAGAGCCGGGCCGATCGCGCGGGCGCGAAGGCGGACTGGTACGTATGGGCGGATCCGAAAGAGGACGGGTCACCGCCCTCCAACTGGCAGTCCGTGTTCGGAGGACCGGCCTGGACGTGGGACGCGCGGCGCAAGCAGTATTACCTGCACAACTTCCTGCCGTCCCAGCCGGACCTCAATCTGCACAATCCGGCCGTGCAGGAGGCCATCCTCGACACGACGCGGTTCTGGCTGGAGCGGGGGGTGGACGGCTTCCGCCTGGACGCCGTGAACTTCATGATGCACGACCCGTCGCTCAGGGATAATCCGCCCGCCATCGACGGCGGCAAGCGCGGTCGGCCCTTCGACTACCAACAGCACCTGTTCAACAAGTCTCACCCGGACATCGTGCGCATGCTGCACCGCCTGCAGTCGGTGGTCAGCGAGTACGGAGGCCGTTTCACCCTCGCGGAGATCGGTGGCGAGCTCGCGGATCGGGAGATGAAGGCGTACACGGCCGGCCCGGAAGGTCTCGACAGCGCCTACGCCTTCAGCTTCCTGTATGCCGAGCGGCTCACTCCCGAACTTCTGCGTTCGGCGCTCCGCGCCTGGACGGGCGCCGAGGGGGAAGGGTGGCCGAGTTGGGCCCTGTCAAATCACGACGCCCCCCGCGCCGCGTCGCGGTGGGCCAGTCCTGAAGACTGTGCCGCGACCGCCAAGCTCAATCTGCTGCTTCTGACGGCGATACGGGGCAATCCGATCATCTATCAGGGCGAGGAACTGGGGCTGCCTCAGGCCGACCTGCCGCTGTCCGCCCTGAAGGACCCCGAGGCCATCGCCAACTGGCCCGAGACCCTCGGCCGGGACGGCGCGCGCACGCCCATGCCGTGGCGCGCCGACGATCCCACCGGAGGATTCACCGCCGGGGAGCCTTGGCTGCCCTGCCCGCCCGAACACCGGAAGCTGGCGGTCGAGCGCCAGGAAGGCGAGGCGACCTCGGCGCTCAACCTGACCCGGCGCCTGCTGGCGCTGCGGAGTTCGGAAGCGGCGCTGCGGCTCGGGTCCCTGCACCTCCGGGAGTCCCACGAGCCTGTGGTCGTGTTCGAACGCTCTCATCAGGGTCGCACCCTGATCTGCGCCATCAACCTGGGGGCCGGCGAGGCCTCAACACCGCCGCTCGGGCGGATCCTGGCTTCGGTCAACGGCGGTTCGGCCGAGCGGCTGCCTTATCGGGGAGGCGTGATCGCAGAAGCGCCCTAGGCGCCGCAGCTTTCGCGCACGATCAGGTCGGTCGGCAGGCGTTCCGAGCGGGCTCCGCCAGGCGCCGAGTCCAGGAGCTTTGAAACGAGCAGTCGGCCGGCCTTGGCCGCGTCCTGCGCGATGGTCGAAAGCGCGGGGGTCGCGTATCGCGCGAACGAGACGTCATCGTATCCGATCACCGAAACATCCTGCGGAACGCGTATCCCGTTCCGGTCCAGGGCCCGGATGGCGCCCAGGGCGATCAGGTCCGAGGCCGCGACAAGACCGTCGAAGGCCACGCCTTTGTGGAACAGGGCGTCCACGGCGCTCTCGGCGGACTCTACCTCGAAGTGCGCTGGTTGGATGAGGTCCTCATCGGCAGGCAGGCCGACCGAAGCCAAAGCCTCCAGATAGCCGCGGTGGCGCTGCATCGCCTCCGGCGCCTCCGTGTCGCCCAGAAACACGATGCGCTTTCGCCCCAGCCGGGCCAGATGCAGCGTCGCCCGCCGTCCCCCCATCAGGTTGTCGCTGCCGACAGAGCAATAGTCCTGGGCAGGCAGTTCTGCGCCCCAGACGACGAACCGGGGATCGATGGCCGTGAGACGGTTGAAGGCCTGGTGGAGCGAACTCTGACCCAGAAAAATGACGCCCTCGGCCCGGCTGGTGTTCATGGCCGCCGCGAGGTCGTCGAAGCTGGTCGGCGCAAAATGGCTGACCATAACATCGCAGTCGCGTTCGCGCGCCGCTTCGCCGACACCAGCCAGCAGCTCAAGGAAAAAGGGGTCGGACAAACGGCCGTCGCGGCCCTGAGGGGTAGGCGCCACCACGCAGATCGTCGCGTCCGCTCCGATCGGGCCCGCGGGCATGTAGTGGCGGAAGGGATATTCGTGCTCGCGCGCGAGTTTCCAGATGGCCTGCTTGGTGCGCGCGCTGACGGCCGGATGGTCGTTCAGCGCGCGCGAAACCGTCGAAACCGACACTCCGGCCAAGGTGGCCAGATCCTCCAGACGGGTCAGTTTGTGGCTCAAGTCGGCTCCCGTCTCACGTGGGGCTGGAAGCCGATGACGACGGGCGCGCCACGGGGTCCGAGACTGCGTAACAGCAGACGGCGGCCGCGAACATCGATCCGGCCCCCATCGCCAGGGCAAACATCGGATTGTCCCCAAAAAGACGCTGGACCAGCAGGCCGAGAATGGTCGCGGCGACGAGTTGAGGGATCACGATGAAGAAGTTGAAGATGCCCATATAGACGCCCATCTTGCGGGCCGGCAGCGCGCCGGCGAGGATCGAATAGGGCACTGACAGGATCGAAGCCCAGGCGATCCCGACGCCGATCATGCTCACCCACAGCAAGGCCGGGTCGCGGATGAACCAGAAGGACAGCAGGCCCAGACCGCCGAGGCTCAGGTTGATCGCGTGAGCGCTCCGGCGGCCGACCCGCGCGGCCAGCAACGGAATGGCGAAGGCCGCGAGCGCAGCGACCCCGTTATAGGCGCCGAACAGGACGCCCACCCAATCCGCGCCCGTGTTGTAGGCGACCGAGGTCGTGTCGGTCGTCTGATAGTGAAAGCTGGTCACGGCCGGTGTCGCGTAGATCCACATGGCGAACAGGGCGAACCAGGAGAAGAACTGCACGACCGCTAGTTGGCGCATCGTGGCCGGCATGGCGGCCATGTCCCCCAGGATCTCGACCAGTCCGTTCGACCTTCCAGCCGCTCTCATGCCGTTGGCGACGATCTGGAGCAGGCCGTAGGCCGCGAGGCCAGCGCCCAGGATGTAGACTTCCTTGTTCAGGTCGGCCCACCAGACGAGACCCGCGAGGACAACACCCGCGAACAGCCACAGCACGCCGCCCGCCGACGAGCGAGGCGAGGTCGCCTCGGCAGTTTCGTTCCCTTCCCCGAGGCGGACACGTCGCGCTGCTTCGAAACGGTCTATCTCCTCGGGGCTGTACTCGCGGCTGAAGATGACCGTCCACATGACGGCGATGAACAGGCAGGCCGCGCCGATGTGAAAGGCGAGGCGGACGGAGTCTGGCACGACGCCCTCGGGCGCCGTGTTCGAGACGTCGAACCAGTTCGACAGCATCCACGGCAACAGCGAAGCGAGGACAGCGCCCACGCCGATGAAGAAGCTCTGCATCGCGAAGCCCTGGGTGCGCTGCTCCTCGGGCAGGTTGTCTCCGACGAAGGCTCGGAAGGGCTCCATGGTGATGTTGATCGAGGCGTCCATCAGCCAGAGCATGCCCGCGGCGATCCAGAGCGAGGGCGACAACGGCATGAAGATGAGCGCGAGTGAAGTCAGGACCGCGCCCCACAGGAAGTAGGGCCGCCGGCGGCCAAACCGGCCCCAGGTCCGGTCGCTCATGTATCCTACGATAGGCTGGACCAGCAGGCCCGTCAGCGGCGCCGCGATCCACAGGATGGCGATGGAATCGACCTCGGCCCCAAGGGTCTGGAAGATGCGGGAAGTGTTGGCGTTCTGGAGGCCGAAGCCGATCTGGATTCCGAGGAATCCGAAGCACATGTTCCAGATCTGCCAAAAGCTTAGCTTGGCCTTCTCCATGTCGCCCCTCCCAAGGTCGATTTCCATGGCGTTTGCGTGAGGTAGTCTGCCTCCAACCCTCGATGGAGACAAACCCTTTGCCCCGGAAGCTGCGCCGTTCTAGCGTTTTCTTTGCAGAAAATTGCGAGATGACCGGATGGCCTGGAACGCCCGCGCCGACCGCTACAAGGGCGGCATCTTCCGCCGCTGTGGTCAAAGCGGGCTGCAGCTGCCGGCGGTTTCGCTGGGGCTCTGGCAGAACTTCGGGTCCGACCAGGATTTCGACAGCCGCCGCGCGATGCTGCGATACGCCTTCGACCAGGGCGTCACCCACTTCGATCTCGCGAACAATTACGGTCCGCCGCCAGGTTCGGCGGAGGAGAGCTTCGGCAGGGCGTTCGATCTGGATTTCCGGCCTTATCGCGACGAGATCATCGTTTCGACGAAGGCGGGTTGGCCCATGTGGCCAGGTCCCCTTGGCGACGGCGGGTCGCGAAAGCACCTGATCGCCAGCCTGGACCAGAGCCTGAAGCGGCTGGGGCTCGACTACGTCGACATCGTCTATTCGCACCGCCGCGATCCCGACACGCCGATCGAAGAGACCATGTCGGCCCTCGCCCAGGCCTGTCGGCAGGGCAAGGCGCTGTACGTGGGCCTCTCCTCCTACGACGCCGAGGACACCCGGACAGCGGCTAGGGTCCTGGCCGAGGAAGGCGTGCGCTTGCTGGTCCACCAGCCGCGGTACTCCCTGCTTGATCGCGAGATCGAGAGCGAGCTGTTCCCGGAACTGGAAGCGCTCGGCCTCGGCTGCATTGTGTTTTCGCCCCTGGCGCAGGGCCTGCTCACCGACAAGCAGATTGAGGGCGCGGCAGAGGGGTCGCGGGCCGCCTCGGCGGTCAACCTGGGCGAGCGCCTGGATCCCGGGATGCGACTCCGCCTCGGGGCGCTGGCGCGGATCGCTCGCGAGCGTAGGCAGACCCTGGCGCAGATGGCCGTCTCCTGGACGCTGCGTGACCCGGTGGTGACCTCCGCCATCGTCGGCGCGCGCACGCTCGAACAACTCTCCGAGACCTTGACCGCGCGTGAGAAGACCGACTTCTCGGTGGAGGAACGGCGGGCCATCGACGACGCGTTAGGGGGAGCTGACCGTTGACCGTTGAGAGAGACACGCGGCCGATCCAGTCGGTGCTGGTCGTGGGGGGAGGCACCGCCGGCTGGATGGCCGCGGCGGCCCTGAAGCGGGCTCTGGGTCCGGACCGCGAAGTGCGGCTGGTCGAATCCGATGAGATCGGCATCGTCGGGGTGGGAGAGGCGACCGTTCCCGCCATCCGGCAGTTCAACGCCCTGATCGGCCTGGACGAGGCCGAGTTCATGCGGGCCACCCAGGCGACCTTCAAGCTGGGGATCCAGTTCGTCGACTGGGGGCGAAAGGGTCACACCTATTTCCATCCCTTCGGCGCCTTTGGTCTGGGGACCGACCTGGGGGGGTTTCACCAGGGCTGGCTCGCGGCGCGCGCCGAGGGGCTGAACACCCCGATCGAAGCCTACTCCCTCTGCGCCCAGGCGGCGCGCAAGGGCAAGATGGCGCGCCTCGAGCCCGACCCGCGCTCGCCGCTGCAGGCGTTTCACTCCGCCTATCATTTCGACGCCTCCCTTTACGCGCGTTATCTGCGCGGCTTCTGCGAGCGCCTCGGGGTCGAGCGGATCGAAGGCAAGATCCTCGACGCCGACCTGCGCCCTGACGGCTTCGTCGCCGGCGTCAGGCTCGCTGACCAGCGCGTCCTTGAGGCCGATCTGTTCATCGACTGCACCGGTTTCCGGGGGCTGCTGATCGAGCAAAAACTCCATGCGGGCTACGAGGAATGGTCGCACTGGCTGCCGATGGACCGGGCCATCGCCGTGCCGTGCGCCCGGGTCGATCCGATCACGCCCTATACGCGCTCGACGGCGCGCGAAGCTGGCTGGCAGTGGCGTATCCCGCTCCAGCACCGGACGGGCAACGGCTACGTCTTTTGCAGCCGTTTTCTGAGCGAGGACGAAGCGGCGTCGGATCTGCTGGGCGCGCTGGACGGGGACGCCCTGGCCGAGCCGCGCGTCCTGCGCTTCACCACGGGCCGCCGCCGGAAGTTCTGGGACCGGAATGTCGTGGCGCTCGGGCTGGCGTCAGGCTTCATCGAGCCTCTGGAATCGACCAGCATCCACATGATCCAGTCCGGCGTGACGCGCCTGCTTCAGCACTTCCCGGACCGGTCGTTCTCCCAGACGAACATCGACACCTACAACGCCCGGGCCGTCGCTGAGGCGGAGCTGATCCGCGACTTCGTGATCCTGCACTATCACGCGACCCAGCGGGATGACGCGCCGCTCTGGCGGGAAGTGGCGGCCATGCCGATACCGGAGACCTTGCGCCAGCGTGTCGAAATCTTCCGCGACCGTGGCCTGCTGATCTCATCGTCGGACGAGCTGTTCTCCCACACGTCATGGTGCGCGGTGATGCTGGGCCAGGGCATCCAGCCGATCAGCCACAACCCGCTTTACGCCAGACAGGGCTCAGCCGGGAAAGCGTCCCTCTCACGCGTTGAGAGGCAGGTGGCCGAAGTGACGGACCGGATGGTGTCCCATCAGGAGTTCCTGAAAGCCAACAACCTGCTCAGCGCCCCGGCCTGAGCCTTGCATCAACGGCTGATTAGATTAGGCCGCTATTTAGGTTGCTCCAACCCGCCTATCCGCAACCCGACGAATAGTAACGAGAAACCCAGAGAGGCTGGCGGACAGAGAGGGATTCGAACCCTCGATAGGCTTGCACCTATACACGCGTTCCAGGCGTGCGCCTTCAACCACTCGGCCACCTGTCCATACCAGCGCGCGGGGCGGGCGGCGAAGCGCCCGTCGCGGCAGGAGGCGGGGGAATATAACGACGGGGCCCAGTGGGCAAGCGCCGCGGGCGATCCCATATTGGCGCCGAAGGAGTTTCAGCCATGTCCGACGCCCCCACCGGCCGCCCCGATCCGATCCCCACCGATGAGGTCCATTTCGTCAATGGCCGTCCCCTGAAGGGACCCCATCCCGAAGGCTTCGAGACCGCCGTCTTCGGCATGGGCTGTTTCTGGGGCGTGGAGCGGGTGTTCTGGAAGCTGCCGGGCGTCTGGGTCACGGCTGCCGGTTATGCGGGCGGGGTGACGCCGAACCCGACCTACCAGGAGGTCTGCGGCGGCAAGACGAACCACGCCGAGGTGGTGCAGGTCGTCTTCAACCCGGCCGAGATTTCCTATGAGGAGCTGCTCAAGGTGTTCTGGGAGAACCACGACCCCACGCAAGGGAACCGCCAGGGCAACGACATCGGCACCCAGTACCGCTCGGCCATCTACTACGCCGACGAGGCCCAGCGCCGCGCCGCCGAGGCGTCGCGCGACGCCTATCAGCAGGCGCTCCAGGCCAAAGCGCACGGCCGGATTACGACCGAGATCGCGCCCATGCCGCCCTTCTATTTCGCCGAGGGCTATCACCAGGCCTACCTGGCCAAGAACCCGGGCGGCTACTGCGGCATCGGCGGCACGGGCGTGACCTGCCCGACCGGCCTGGAAGCGGACGCCTGAGCATGGACCGGGAGGGGGTGAAGGCTGTCTGTCTGGCCCTGCCCGGCGTTACGCTCGACCATCCGTGGGACCCGGGTCATGACGCCTACAAGGTCGGCGGCAAGATGTTCGCCGTGGTCGGCGGCTTGGGGAGCCTGTCCTTCAAGGTGTCCGACATCGCCTTCGAGGTGCTGACCGAGTCGGGCCGGGCCGCGCCCGCGCCCTACATGGCGCGCGCCAAGTGGGTGCAGCTGGAGACGCCCGACGCCTGGCCGGACGATGAGCTGGCCGAGCACCTGCGCATCGCGCACGGCATCATCGCGTCCAAGCTTCCCAAGAAGCAGCAGGCGGCGCTCGGGCTGATCTGAACTCCCGCTTGCCAGCGGCCCCGGATGGTGTCTGACTGAGCGGTTCCTTCGGGGACTCGCACCACGCATGACTTCAAACCGCAGCGGCCATATCCGCCTCAACTCTCACCCCGGGGGCGGCGCGGCCAGCCGCTTTCCCATAAACTGGGGCGCGCCGACCGCGCGCGAGCGCGGGCCGGTGGTCGGCACGGTCAACGCCGGCTCGGACCGCAACGCCATCGGCGCGCACGGCGGAGCCTATTCGGTCTATCGTGCCCTAGCGGTGTCCTCGGGCGCCATGTCGGCCAACAACCGGCCGGACCTCACCAACACCTCGCCGACCACGCCGGTCGGGCCGTTCCCCCAGTGGATGGACGGATCGAAGATCGTTTCGCTCGATCCGTGGGGCGCGCGGGTGGCGGAGGACTTCGCCGAGGAGATCGCCGAGGGCGTCGACATCCGCCCGACCATCGCCGTGACCAAGGCGCGGCTGCAGCTCGGCGAGATCAACGAGGCCATCGCGGCCGGCCGCATCCAGGTCGACGGGCAGATCGTGCACGAAAGCGGCGACGTGGCGGTGACCAAGGCGGCCATCGATCCGGTCTGGTGGCTGCCCGGCATCGCCGAGCGCTTTGGCGTGACCGAGACGGCGCTGCGCCGCACCCTGTTCGAACAGACCGGCGGCATGTACGCCGACCTCGTCACCCGGCCGGACATCAAGGTCTTTCTGCCGCCGATCGGGGGTATCACCCTCTATATCTTCGGCGACGCCGACGCGATCGCGGACCCGAAGCGCAGCCTGACCTGCCGGGTCCACGACGAGTGCAACGGCTCGGACGTCTTCGGCTCGGACATCTGCACCTGCCGGCCATACCTGACCCACGGCATCGAGGAGTGCGTGCGCGAGGCCCAGGCCGGAGGCGCGGGCCTGATCGTCTACAATCGCAAGGAAGGCCGCGCGCTCGGCGAGGTGACCAAATTCCTCGTCTACAATGCGCGCAAGCGCCAGCCGGGCGGGGACCAAGCCGCGACCTATTTCGAGCGCACCGAATGCGTCGCCGGCGTGCAGGACGCGCGCTTCCAGCAGCTGATGCCGGACGTGCTCCACTGGCTGGGGGTGACGCGGATCGACCGCTTCATCTCCATGTCGAACATGAAACACGACGCGCTTGCCTCATCGGGCATCGAGATCGTCGAGCGGGTGCCGATCCCCGACGAGCTGATCCCGCCGGACGCCTCGGTCGAGATGGAGGCCAAGAAGGCCGCGGGCTACTTCACGCCCGAAGGCGCCAAGTCCGCCGAGGAGCTGACCCGCGTGGTGGGCCGCGATCTTGAGAAGTTCTGAGGAAGCGGCGGCCCGCCGCCTGCTGAGCGCCGCCGCCGTCCGCGAGCGGGCGCATGAGATGCTGGAGATCGGCCTCACGGGCGGTCTCGATCACTGGCGCGTCGACCTCGACCGGCTGCCGGAGACGGCGGCCTTCGTGGCCGAGGTGATCCGCGACCAGTATCCGGACCTGAAGGTCCCGTTCCACGCGCGCTGGCGGCACTTCGTCTTCGGCGGGCGGGACCTGTGGGCTGAACTCGCTCTGGCGGCGGGGGAGGGGACCGACGCGCGGGCGCGGACAGCCTTCGACCAGGCCATCGTCTCGGTCCTGCTCGACGCGGGCTCGGGCCCCGGCTGGCGCTATCGCGACGCGCCAACGGGGATCGAGGCGGCGAGGTCCGAGGGTCTGGCGCTCGCCTCGCTGCGCATGTTCCAGGCCGGGGCCTTCGCCGGTCCGGAGGGGAGCCTCAAGGCAACCGCCGCGGGCTTGCAGGGCCTGACCGCCGAGGGACTGGCCGAAGGATTCCAGGTGTCCGCTGACAACCCGCTGGCGGGACTGGAGGGCAGGGCGGCCCTGTTGCGCAGGCTCGGCCATCAGGTCGCGGCGCGGCCAGACCTGTTCGCGCTCGGCCACGATCCGCGGCCCGGCGGCCTCTACGACACCATGAAGGCGCGCGCGTCCGATGGCCGGGTTCCCGCGCCGGTGATGCTGGAGGTGCTGCTGGAGGCGCTCGGCCCGGTCTGGCAGGACCGGCTGACGCTCGGCGGGATCGATCTCGGGGACACGTGGCCGCATCCGGCGCTGAGGCGCGACGACGCAACCGACGGCCTGGTCCCCATCCACAAGCTCAGCCAGTGGCTCAGCTATTCGCTGGTCGAGCCGCTGCAGGCGGCGGGGCTGGAGGTGGTCGACCTCGACGGCCTCACGGGCCTGGCCGAATATCGTAACGGCGGCCTCTTCCTCGACATGGGCGTTCTGGCGCTGAAGGACCCTGGCGACGCGGCGCGCGACTGGCCTGTGTCCGATCCGCTGGTGGTCGCCTGGCGGTCGATGACCGTCGCCCTGCTCGACCGCATCGCGCCCTTGGTCCGCGCCGAACTGGGCGTCACGGCCGAGCAGATGCCCCTGGCCAGCGTGCTCGAGGGCGGCACCTGGGCGGCCGGGCGGCGCGTCGCGGCGCGGCTGCGCGACGGCGGCGGTCCGCCGCTGAAGATCATTTCGGACGGCACGGTGTTCTGATGGAGACGACGATGGACGGCGTGACGGTGGTCGGCCACCCCCTGGTCCAGCACAAGCTCGGTCTGATGCGGAGGAAGGAGACCTCGACCGCCCAGTTCCGCCGGCTCCTGCGCGAGATCTCGACCCTGCTCTGCTACGAGGTTACCCGCGACCTGCCGCTGGAGCCCAGCGACATCGAGACCCCGGTGGGCCCGACGACGGCCCAGCGGCTGGCCGGCAAGAAGCTGGTTCTGGCCCCCATCCTTCGCGCCGGCGTCGGCCTGCTGGAAGGCATGCTCGACCTGATCCCGGCCGCCCGCGTCGCCCACATCGGCCTCTACCGCGACCCCGAGACGCTGGTCGCGGTCGAGTATTACTTCAAGGCGCCCGAGGACATCGCCGACCGCCTGGTCATTGTCATCGACCCCATGCTCGCCACCGCCAACACCGCCGTCGCCGCCATCGAGCGGCTGAAGGAGCGCGGCGTCACCAACCTGCGGATGGTCTGCCTCGTCGCCTCGCCCGAGGGCCTGGAGCGCATCAAGGCCTACCACCCCGACGTCCCCGTCTGGACCGCCGCCATCGACGAGCGCCTGAACGACCACGGCTACATCGTGCCGGGCCTGGGCGACGCGGGGGACCGGCTGTTCGGGACGCGCTAGACGCGCTCCGTCCGCGCCGCATAGCAGCCGCGCCGGGCGTAGTGGATCTGCACATAGGCTGTGTCAGGCCGCGTGAGCATGGGCAGCAGCAGGCGCTCGGCCTGCGCGCCCTCGATCAGATCGGCGTCGATCATCCGGTGGGCGGCGTCGAAGGCCCTCAGGGACAGCGTGCGTCGCCGGAGCGCGGGCGGGATCTCCCCCACGCGATCGAAGGCCGTCTCGGCGCCTTCCTCGACGAAGATGGCATGGCGGCTGCGGTAGGGCGTGTCAGCCGGCTGGTGCTCATGGTTCAGCAGCAGCGCCCAGCCGCCCGGGGGGATGTCATCCAGCCCGATCCGGCATGGCGCGGCGTGCGGCTGGTCCACCCGCACCCGCTCGACCCCTCGCGCCGCCAGTTCGGCGTCGCTCAGGCCGTAGAGCGGGCGGAAGAGGTCCGGCGATAGGCCGATGATGCGAAAGTCCATAACGGGCTCCTGGAGTTCGGGTGCCCGTCATGGCCGATCGTGAGTGGGGCGTCTTCCCGCCCCTTGCCGTCAATACATCCGGCAGTAGCGCCGATAGCCGTCGTTATGGAGGTAGGTGCCTGACCGCCAGTCAAAGGACCGGTAGCGGCTCTGGCACCAGCGCCGCCAGCTGTCGTCGTAGCGGTACCGGTTGTAGTAGTCCCGGTCGTCCGTGGTGCCGACGATGTTCACGCCCAGCGCCGAGCCCAGAATGGTCAGGGCCAGGGCGGTGCCGGCGTCGACACCATAGCCGTTGCCGTAGCCATAGGTGCTGCCGTAACCGTAGCCGTTTCCGTAGTTGTTGTAGTGCCGACCATAGTCGTAGCCGTACCGGTTGTAGTCGTACTGGCCATAGCGATTGTAGCCGTACTGGCCATAGTCGTACGGGTTGTACTGATACCGGTTGTCGTAGCCGTACCGGTACGGGTCATAGCGGTAGTACCGCTCGTAATCGTCCCGGTTTTGCTGTTGTTCGATCCGGCGACGGCATTCGCTGAAGCTTTCGCCCCGGTAGCAGTCGCCCCGGTACTGGGTCGCGATGACCGATGACGAGGCCGCGGTAGTCGCGGATGTGCCGGCGGACGCAGGCGCCGCCAGGCCGATGAAGGCGGCGCCGGCCGCCAGGGTGGTGATGAGTCTGCGCATTCGGAGCTCCTCTCAGCCGAAGGCTCCCCCTGAGCAGACCCAAACGTGGTTATCGGAGAAAGGCTCCTAAGGCGCCGCTTGGGTTTCGATCCAGGCGTCGATCCGATCCTCCAGCACGTCCATCGGCACCGGTCCGCCCAGCAGCACCGCGTCGTGGAAGAGCCGCACGTCGAAACGGTCGCCCAGACGCTCTTCAGCGCGGCGGCGCAGGCGCAGGATGGTCAGCTCCCCGATCTTGTAGGCTAGGGCCTGACCCGGCCAGGAGATGTAGCGCTCCAGCTCGGTCTGGATGTTCAGCTCCGACAGGGCCGAGTTGTCCCGGAAGCAGGCTCGAGCCTGTTCGATGTCCCAGCCCATCCAGTGAATGCCGGTGTCGGCCACCAGCCGGCAGGCGCGCCACATCTCGTAGGACAGGCGGCCGAACCGCTCATACGGCGTGCGGTAGATGCCCATCTCGTAGCCGAGGAATTCCGAATAAAGGCCCCAGCCCTCGACGAAGGCGGTGGCGTCCCCGTTCCGCCGGAACCAGGGCTGGTCGCCCAGCTCCTGTTGCAGGGCGATCTGGTGGTGGTGGCCCGGAACGGCCTCGTGCAGCGTCAGGGCCGGCAGTTCATAGAGACCTCGCTGGTCGAGGCTTGAGGTGTTGACCAGGTAGCCCCCGGCAATGCCGTTCACCAGGCTGCCGGGGTTGTAGCGGCCGGTGGTGTAGTTGGCCTCGATCTCCTGGGGCACCGGCCGCACGCCGTAGGGCAGGCGGGGCAGGGTGTTGAACAGGGCCGGCATCTGGTCGTCCGCGCGCTTGGCGATGTCGCGGGCGTGCATCATCAGTTCCTCGCGCGACTGGGCGTAGAACTGCGGATCGGTTCTCAGGAAGGTCAGGAAATCGGCGAAGGAGCCGGTCCAGCCCGCCGCCGCCATCTCGGTCTGCATCTCGGCGCGGATGCGCGCCACCTCCGACAGGCCCAGCTGGTGGATCTCATCGGGCGTCATGCCCGTGGTGGTGTACCAGCGCGCCGCGAACGCATAGGCCTCGCGCCCTCCCGGTCGATTGCCGAGTCCGATGGCATTGGGCTCTGCTGGGGACGCGGCGAGGTACTCGTCGCGCATGAAGGCCGCCCAGCGCTGACGGGCCGGCATGATCTCCGCGGCGATGATGGCCTCCGCCCGGCTCCTGATCTCGGCCCAGTCCGCCTCGCTGATCGCGGCGGGCCGCTGGGCGAACGGGCGCAGCAGCGGGTCGTTCGCCGGCGTGAAGGCCGCCGCGGCCGCCGTCGAGGTCACCACGCGGTCGGCGATGATTCGGGGCTGGACCATGCCCGTTTCGATGCCACGTCGGGCGTCGGCCAAGGCGTTGTCATAAAGCGTCGAAAGGCCGCCCAGCCGCGCCAGCCAGGCCTCGGCGTCCGCGCGCGTGGCGATACGGGTCGATGAGGCGAGGTAGCCCGCGAGCGTCTCGACCCCGCCTTCGGAATCGAAGGCCAGGCGGCCCTGGTCCAGCTCGATCCGCTCCAGATCCAGAGCCACCGAGCGAGTCAGCAGGGCATGGTTCAAACGCTCTTCAGCGTTCAGCCCGCCCAGGTCCACGGCCGCCAGCCGGTCACGGAACTCCCCCAGAGGCGCGCGGGCCGCCAGCTCCGCCTCTCGGCTGGTGTCCGGAAGGCGAGACAGGGCTTCGCGGTCGCCTTCCGAGCCGGCGGTGATGGGATCCATCGACCGCGCCCAGGCCTCGTAGTCTGACACGATGTCCGAGAAGGCCTGCGAAGCCTGCGACTGCTCAGCCGCCGCCGGTTCCTGCGCGGCCAGGGCGGGCGCTACGGCCATCCCCACCGTCAGCGCCAGCACGCTCGCCGCCGCGATCCCGCTCCAAGGCTTCATGTCGTCCCTCCCGAACTGAAGACGCCACGCTAGCGCTCCGCCCTGCGCGCGCCAACTCCGCATCGTGGCGCGGCTGTGGCGCGGACCAGCCGTCAATCAGCCCGGCGGCTGCCACAGTTCGATGGGATTGCCCTCAGGGTCATGGATGCGGGCGAAACGGCCAACCTCGGGGGTGGCGTCCCATTCGTCCTTGGTGATGACCTCGATGCCCGCAGCGCGCAACAGGGCCAGCAGGCCGTCCAGGTCGTCGACGCGCAGGTTCAGCATCCAGCTCTTGTCGGCGGCGAAATAGTCGCTGTCCGCCTTGAAGGGCGAGAACACCGTGGGGCCGGCCTGTTGGGGCCAGAGATAGACGCCCTCGGGCGCGCCGACGCCCAGATGCTCCAGGTACCAGGCCGCCAGCGCCTTGGGGTCCTTGGACCTGAAGAAAAAGCCGCCGATGCCGGTCACTGCCATGGGTTCGTCCTCCGTCGACGGCCACTCTGGGCGCCGCCCCGAGGCTTGTCCAGCGAAGCGCGCGGCGCCGGCTCGCCCCGATCGCAATCCCCGCCTATATCTGCGGGACAGGGCAGGGGACGCGCATGGCTGAGGCGAGCGGGACGGAGCTGGGCCAGGTGGTGGCGCTTCTGGCCACGGCGGTCGTGGCCGTGCCCATCTTCCGCAAGCTCGGCCTGGGCTCGGTGCTCGGTTATCTCGCCGCGGGCCTTCTGATCGGGCCCTTCGGGCTGCGCCTGTTCACCGACCCCGAAGCCATCCTGCACACCGCCGAACTCGGGGTGGTGATGCTGCTCTTCATCATCGGCCTGGAGATGCGGCCGAAGAAGCTGTGGAGCCTGAGGAAGGAGATATTCGGTCTCGGCCTGGCCCAGGTGGCGGCCGCCACCGGCCTGCTGACGCTGCTGGGAGTCGTGTTCGGCCTGCCGCCCGTCGTGGCCCTGATCGCCGGCGCCGGGTTCGTGCTGTCATCAACGGCGGTCATCATGCAGATGCTGGATGAGCGTGGCGAGCTGCTGGAACCCCAAGGCCAGCGCGCCGTGTCGATCCTGCTTCTGGAAGACCTGGCCATCGTGCCGCTGCTCGCGCTGGTCGCCTTCCTTGGTGCCGCTGCCGGCAATGCGGACGCGGAAACCGCTCGGCCGCTGTGGATGACGATAGCCACAGGGCTGGGCGTCATCCTCGCGGTGGTTCTGGCCGGCCGGTATCTGTTGAACCCACTGTTCCGCATCCTCGCCAACACCGGCGCACGCGAGGTGATGACGGCCGCCGCCTTGCTTGTCGTGCTCGGCGCGGCCTGGTTCATGGATCTTGGCGGCTTGTCCATGGCCATGGGCGCCTTCCTGGCGGGCGTGCTGCTCTCTGACTCGACCTTCCGGCACCAGCTGGAGGCCGATGTCGAGCCGTTTCGGGCGATCCTGCTCGGGCTTTTCTTCCTCAGCGTCGGCATGTCGCTCGACGTTTCGGTGGTGGTCGGCGCCTGGCAGGTGATCCTGCTCTGGCTGGCCGGCTTCATGGCTGTCAAGGCCGTCGCCATCTATGGCGTGGCTCGCCTGTTCCGCGCCGCGCACAACGAGGCGCTGGAGCGCGCGGCGCTGTTCGCCCAGGGCGGCGAGTTCGCTTTTGTCCTCTATGGCGCCGCGCTGGCGGTCGGGATTTTCGACCCGCGCGTCAGCGCCATGATGACCGCAGTGGTCATCCTGTCGATGGCCTTCACACCCCTCGTGACCCTGTTCGTCACCCGCTTCCTGCTGCGCGACAAGCCTGTGTCGATTGACGACATCGACGGCGTCGAGCGCGCCGAGGGTCTGCGTGAGCGGGTCTTGGTCATCGGTTTCGGTCGCTTCGCTCAGGTGGCGTCACAGGCCCTGCTGGCCCGGGACGTCGACGTCTCCATCATCGACAGCGACGTGGAGATGATTCAGGCGGCCGGGAACTTCGGCTTCAAGATCTACTACGGCGACGGCTCCCGACTGGACGTCTTGCGCGCCTCGGGCGCCGCGACCGCAGAGGCCATCCTCGTCTGCGTCGACAAGCCGGAGGTTTCCGACCGCATAGTGGAGTTGGCCCGGTCGGAGTTTCCGCTGGCCCGCCTCTACGTCCGAGCCTTCGACCGGGGCCACTCGCTGCGCCTGGTCGCGGCCGGCGTAGACTATGAGCTGCGCGAAACCTTCGAGTCGGCCTTGCGCTTCGGCGGCAAGGTGCTGTCCGACCTCGGCCTGAGCGAAGAGGAGGTCGCCGAGACCGTGGCCGACGTCCGCCGCCGCGACGAGGAGCGGTTCGAGGCCCAGCTGACAGGCGGCCTCGCGGCCGGCCGATCTCTCCTGCGCAGCAACATGGTGACGCCCGAGCCCGAGCCCTACATGCCGCCCAAGCGCGAGGCGCAGGCCCTCAACCAGGAAACCGCCGTGGTGCTAGAGGAGGACCAGGTCCGCGAGGAGGCGGCCCGATGACCGACTGGACCTTCGGCCTGTCCTGGCTGGACGCGGCGGCGCTGGCGATCTTCCTCGCCTGCTGGCTCGGCTATGGGCCCTTCCTGCGCACCCTGGCGCGGGGCGGCGTGCTCAACCTCGACATGGACGCGGTCCGGCACGCCTGGATGCGGGCGATGTGCGCGCGCGAAAGCCGCATCGTCGACGGCCAGCTGCTCGGCCACACCATCAACTCGGCTTCCTTCTTCGCCTCAGCGAACCTGATCCTCATCGCGGCGGTCGGCGGCGTGCTCTTTGGTGGCGAGGGCGCGCTGCAGACTGTGGCGGGCGTGGTCATCGAGGCGCCCGCGCGCGTCATCGAGGCCAAGCTGGCGCTGATCGTCGTCTGCCTGTCGCGGGGCATGCTCGACTTCATCTGGGCCATCCGCCAGCTCAACTATTCGGTCGCTCTGATCGGCGCCGCCCCGGACGCCGAGGCCGATCCGCAACGCAACCGTGACTACGCCGACGCCGCGGCCGAGGTGCTCAACCCCGCCATTGCCGGGTTCAACCGCGGCGTGCGGGCCTATTATTTCGCGCTTGCGGCAGGGGCGTGGTTGGTAAGTCCGTTGTTCCTGGCGCTCGGCGCGCTTGCGGCGGTCGCATTGCTGGCCTGGCGCCAGATGAAGTCCCCCGCGTCGCTCGGGATCAGCAGGGCGCGTCGGCTGCTCGGCGTCTGATTTTTTGCAGGTGCGAAAAAAACTGCTTGCGCGTTGTGCGGTGCGGCGTATCCTGACCTCGCCCTGATTGGGCGTTTCCTCCCAAATGACTTCCAGCCGCGCTTTCGGGCGCGGCTTTTTTTATTCGGCGGCCGCCGAACGCGGCGCGAGCGCGAGGAGCGCCGTCGCCACTTCCGCCACTTCGGACTTAAGGGCCGCGAATTCGGGGCGCGGCTCCAGGGTCGTCTCGTCGAGATACATCGACCGGTCGATCTCGACCTGCAGCGCGTGAAAGCCGTCACGCGGCCGGCCCCAGGTCTGGGTGACGAAGCCCCCCGCGTAAGGCCGATTCAGCGCCACCGTTCGTCCGTGCTCCTCGAACACGGCCCGGGCCTTGGCGGTGACCGCCGGGTCGCAGGCGCGGCCGTGCAGGTCTCCGAGCACGATGTCCGGCCGCCGACCGCTTCTGCGGGCTTCAGCCTCCGCTGCCTGCGAGGGCATGGAATGCCAGTCGACCAGCACCGCCCGTCCGTGCCGGGCGCGAGTCTCGTGCATCAGTTCGGCCAGGATCGCATGATAGGGCGCGTGCGCCTCGGCCAACCAAGTCCGGGCTTCCTGCATGGACAGGCGCCGCCGATGGATCGGCTCTCCGACCGCCGTCAGTCGGGGGATCACGCCGAGGCCTGCCTGAACCCTCGACGTGCGGCCGGCGCCGCCGTCAACCAGCAAGGGGTCGAGCTCTTCCGGAGCCCGGTTCACATCCACGAAGGCCCGCGCCACGACCGCGCTGAGCGTCGTCACGCCCGCGCCCTGTATCAGCTGGTCGACCAGCGGATCCTCGAGGCTGCGCAGGGCGCGCGGATCGACCCTGGCCAGCTCCGCCAGCGCTTCGGGAATCCGCCGCCCGGCGTGGGGCGCCGCAAAGATCACAGGTCCCGCCCGTCGAGCGCGCGCCACATGATAGGGGCTTGGCGTATCGCCGCTTTTCATTCTCGATTTACGCCCGGCGGGTTACGGTCCGCGTCTGACTTTAGGGGCAAGGTCGCGTGGCGCACATCCTTTTGGCTGAAGACGACGGCTCTCTGCGCGGATTCCTGGCGCGTGCGCTCGAGAAGGCGGGCCACTCCGTAGTGTCCTGCGAGAACGGCGACGACGCCATCGACGCTCTCGACGCGGGCCCCTACGACCTGCTCCTGACCGACATCGTCATGCCCGGCGCCGACGGCATCGAGGTCGCCCGCATCGCGGCGCAGCGCCAGCCGGGCGTGCGGATCATGTTCATCACCGGCTTCGCAGCCGTGGCTCTGTCAGCGGCCCAGGCTTCGCCCCAGGCCAAGGTCCTGAACAAGCCCATCCACCTGCGCGACATCGTCGCCGAGGTGGACCGCATGATCGCCGCCTGACACCTCTTGCGGCGGGCGAAGCGCCCGGGCTATAGACCCGCCTCCGCTTTCCGAAGCGGCCCCGGGGACGCGTAGCTCAGCGGTAGAGCACTACGTTGACATCGTAGGGGTCACAGGTTCAATCCCTGTCGCGTCCACCATCATTCAGCTGCGGCCGTAGAGGCGAGCGGCCGTGCGTCCAGCCACTGCATAAGGTGCTCACTCACGCGGCTCGTAACGCGCTGGCGCTCGTCGGCCAGGAGCCGGGGGCGCCGGAAGAGATCCGCCAGGCGCTGCTGGGTGGAGACATAGGCGTCGAGGAACTCGAGCGTCGGCTGGAACCCCATCACCTTCTCGGCCGCCTCGGACGGGGTCAGGCCGTGGACGTTCAGCATGGCGCCCCCTGCCAGCTTCAGGGCGCGATGACATTCGCCGGCGAAGTAGATCGGCGCCGCCTGACAGGCCAGGGCGTCGAACAGCTTTTCGGTCACATATTGCCGCTGATGGGTGTTCTCGATCGCCGAGACCATGAACGACCGCCCGTCGAGACGACTGAGCTTGTCCAGATGCCAGTCGGGCAGGTCCTGGCGCCGGAGGTCGGATCCGTCCCATCCCTTTCCGTCGCGGAGCACGCCGGGTCCGTCGCACAGCTGGGCCAGGCGGGTCCGGTAGGCGCTCAGCCCCCGGACATCTGTCTGGGGAGGCTGAACGTCATAGACCTTCTTGTCGCGATGCTCGGCCATGAAGGCGGCGCGGATCGGCGCGCGGCTCCATAGCTGTGCGTAGTGCTGTGGAGCTTTCCGCGCGTTTCGGGCGAAGACGTGGCCGTAGCGGACGAAATAGAGATCGTCCGTGGTCAGGAAGTAGGGGATCACCTCGAACTCGAAGGCGTCGCCATTCGTATGGTTGAGACGGCGGAACGGGAGGCGGCGGCCGCCGCGCGTCATCATCGACTCGGCGCGGAACAGATCGGTCGACCAGACCGTGTCCCACAGAGGCTCTTCGGACACGACCGCCAGGACGGGGCGGTTGGAGCGTTGATGAAGGTCCCAGACGGCGTCGAAGTTGTCCCGAATGTCGATCTCGAAGCCAACGACCACGAGGTCCGCTTCGCGCGGGCTGTCGACATAGTCGAAGCGGCCAGCGAAGAGCTGCCGATAGGCCGGATAGGAGAGCGGCGTTCGATGCCCGTGCCGGCCGAACAGGCAGACCCGTGGCCGATTGCGAATTGTCGCGGGTGCGGCGGCGGGACGGGGCCGGACCGCCGCCTGGCTCGCCTCGACAGCCAGGGCGCGGATGTCGTGAATGAAATTCCCGGGGCCGTAGAGCGACCACAACTGGCGCAGGGCGCGTCGTTTGCGCGCGATGGCCGCGGGATCCGAGGCGAGCTCAGCGAGGCGGTCAGGCAGGACCTTGACTGCGTCCTCCGTCTCGTCGCACGCGACGGCCGCCTCCGCCCAGAGGGCCGCCGGGCCGGGAAGGGCGGCGGTGTCCGAGAGCAGGACCGGGATTGAGCCGAACCCGAGGGCTTCCCACAGCCGGATCGAACTGGGGCCCGCGCCGGACGGGCACAGGGTGAAGGTCGACCTGCGCAGGGCGCGCTTGAACTGCGCCTCGGCCTCGGCGTCGGTGAGGGCCTGGGGGTCCACCTCCAGACGCCGGATCTGGTGGTCATAGACCGCCCGCTGATAGTGCCAGCGGTCCCGAAGCACCACCAGGCCGCGGGGGTCGCGCTGAAGATGGTCGGCGATCCAACGCCGGACGTCGGTGAGGTACCAGGTGTTCTGCACCGCCCCGATGAAGTTGAAGAGGATCGGGCGGGTCTCGTCCTCTTCGTGCTCGCGCGCCCTCGGGGCCTGGACCGGATAAAGAGGGAATGGATGGATGCGAATGGCCCGGTTGCCGGTCCAGCGCGGCCGGCCCCTGGCGGCATGACTCCAGAACACGTCGGTGATGCCGACCAGATCGAACAGATGCTTGAATTCCTGCATCCGGACATGCTGGCAGGTGGTCACCCGGCGGACCCTGCGTTTCGCAGTCGCCGCGAACGCGTCGAGTTGCGCCAGCAGGTCCGCGGCGTCTTCGGGCCGCGATCCAAGGCGGTCGATCAGGGTCGCCCACGGAAATGCGAAATAGCCGACGCCCTCCGCCTTCAGGCCGGAGGCGCGCACCATCTCGAACGCGCGCTGCTCGGTGATGGCGGGATACTGCCAATCGCCATCGTGCCGGTACTCGAGCAAGGGCCCCCCGCGCCTGCCGTCGCGGACAGCGATCCGCTACGGCAGACTAGGCGGCGGTCTGACGGATTATCGAGCGACCTCGGGTCGTAATCCTTCAAGAATTACAACTTACAAGGGGTCAGGGCAGGTCCCTCGGGTTGAGGGCCGCAACCTCGGCGTCAGTCAGCCGGCGCACCCCAGTGACCGGGCAGGTCGTCGTCCCGCGTCCGATATCCGGGACGATGAGTTCGGCGTCAAAGCCGGAGCAGACGCTGGAGCCGCCGCCGGTCGGGCGGATACCGATCGACTGGGACCAGTCGACGTTGCCGCACGAGAAAGTGTCCAGGCGGAAAACCTCGTCACGGCTGGTGCGCACATAGACGACCCGATTTTCCGACGAGGCGAAGGAGTCGACCTCGCTGGCGAAAAAGCACTCGCGCGGTTGGCGCGGGCCATCCATCGCGGTGGGCGCGCAAGCGGTGGCGAGAAAGAGCGCGCCGAGTGCGAGAGGGGTTCTCATGTCAGGCTCCTGTTCATGACAAGGCAACGGTTCAACCCACGAAAGGTCGGGTCAACCCCCGGACGTCGAGGGTCGCATGGGCTCGGTCAGGGAGGCAAGCTGCGCAGGGAGGGGCGACGGCGAACCGACGACGGCCGCCGCCAGATGCTCGGCCAGCAGCGGGGCCCAGGCGAAGCCGCGGCCGCCAAGGCCGCCGAGCGTCCAGACGCCCTCGCCCAGGGCCCCGCACAGGGGGAGATGATCCGATGTGGTCGCCCGAACGGCCGCCCGCGCCGTGGTCTGCAACTCGGTCAGTTCCCGGGCAAGCGCCGGCATGACCGCCTGGAGCTTTGAGAGGAGCGAGGAGGTGTCCTCGGGATCGATTTCGACGTCAGAGCGTCCACGATCATGGGTCGCGCCGACCAGCGTCCCCGACCGTGTCGGCACACAATAGCCGGATCCCCAGACGGCGGGCGGTGTGCGAAGCCCTTCGGTCCAGAAGAGTTGACCGCGCACCGGTCGGAGATTGGTCAGGCCCAGGGCCGCGGTCCCCCAGCCGGCGGTCAGGATGATCGCATCGGCCTCCAGGCGTTGGTCTCCGTTGAGGCGGACCGCAGGGCGCGCGCCAGGCTGGACGCCGATGACCCGCCCGCTTCGAATGTCGGTTTCCGCGAGTCAGGCGCGCAGCAGGGTCGGCGGTTCGACTACGAGGGCGTCGGCCATCAGCAGACCGGTTCGCGATGTGTCCTCGCCAAGGATGGCGGCCGCTGAGCGGGCGTCCACGGGACGCAAGGCAGCCTCGGGCCAGAGAGGCTGCGCGGCGATCCGCGCCAGGCGGGCGGCGTCCCGCTCATCCCGCGCCAGGCGCAAGACCCCCTCGGTCAGCACCGCGTCGGCGGCTTCGCGCCGATAGATATCTACGGCTCTGAGAAAGGCCTGGGCGCCGAGGGCGGCGACGGGACCTCTGCCTGCGTCCAGACGGGGCGTAACAAGCGCCGCCGGCGCGCCTGACGCCCCGGCGCCGGGCTCCTCGGCTTCGACCACCAGCGGTTCCACTCCGTGGCGTCGAAGCGCGCGGACGACCGCGGCTCCCGCCACGCCCGCTCCGACGACGATCACGCTTGGCAGGGGTGAAGCGGTCCTGACGGCTCCAGCCAGGCGGGCCTCCAACCTCTCGCGCTTGCGGCCGAAGCCTGCCACCTTCGAGACGTCGAAGCCGTTCGCGGCCAGCCCGCGGCGAACCGCGCCCGCAACCGTGAAGGTCGCCAGCCGGGCGTCCGGCGCAGAACGCGCGGCGATCAGGCCCAGCACCTCCTCGCGCCACATGTCCGGATTGGACGAGGGCGCAAAGCCATCGAGGAACCAGGCGTCGGCCCGGCCCTGCCAGCCCTGAAGCATCTCGGCCGCGTCGCCGTGACCGATGTCCAGCGTCGCGTTCCAGGCGGGCAGGTCGATGCGATGAAATCCGGGCGTCGGCTTCGGCCACTGGTCGAGCAAGGCCTCGGAAATCCCGGCCAACTCAGGCCAGGCGGCATGGGCGCGGGCGGCGTCGGCGCGCAGCAGAGGGTGAGCCTCGACGGAAAACACATGGAGGCGCGCGCCCGGCTCACGGGTCCGGCGCCACAGGTCGAGCGTGGCCATGATGTTCAGGCCAGTCCCGAACCCGGTTTCGGCCAGTACGTAACGGCTTCGCCCGGACCAGGCTTCAGGCAGACCGCACCCGCCCAGGAAGACCGCCCGCGTTTCCTCAAGCCCCCCTTCCGCCGAGAAATAGACATCGCCGAAGACGCGGGAGACCGGCCCTTCGCCGGTCCAGTCGAGTTCAGCGGGCTTGATGGTTTCGGTCACGGTCAGCGCGAATGGAAAAAGGGGCCGCCCGACGGGCGACCCCTTCTAATCCGTTTGCGCGTTGGCGCGTGGGATTACTGGGCCGGAGCCTCTTCGGCCGGGGCTTCGCCTTCCATGGCTTCGCCAGCGGCTTCGGCGGTTTCGCCCGCGGCCATGGCGGCGTCGTCGGCGGCTTCGCCGGCGGTGTCAGCGGCCTCCTCGGCGGCGTCTTCGGCCGACTCGGCGGCCACTTCGGCGTCGTCAGCGGCTTCTTCGGCGGCGGGCTGGCAGGCGGCGACCGACAGGGCGGCGACGCCGATCGAGGCGATCAGGAGCTTACGGATGATCATGAGTGTTCCTTCCCAAGGGATTTTTATCGCGGGCTCATGACACCCGCAGGCGGGAGGTAACGCCGATTTGAACGGCGTAGCAAGCCTAGAATCACGAAGCCGTGATCAGGCGGCGGCCGCCGGCTCGGCCGAGAGGGCCTCTTCGAGCTGGGCGAAAGTAGGCTGGGCGGGGCTGGGGATATCGGTCCGGCCAAGCTCCACGGAGATTTGCGCCGCGTTGCCGTGCAAGTGGGCGACGAGCACCGACTGGATGATCTTGTAGAAGGCGCCTTCCTCCTCGACGATCGCCTTCAGTCGGGCCGCGAGGGGGCCGACGAGACCATAGGCCAGGAAGACGCCGAGGAAGGTGCCGACGAGCGCGCCGCCGATCATGCCACCCAGAATTTCCGGCGGCTCGGTGATCGAACCCATGGTCTTGATGACGCCGAGCACGGCCGCGACGATGCCTAGCGCCGGCAGCGCGTCAGCCATGTTCTGAAGCGCATGGGCCGGGGCCAGCGCCTCATGGTGATGCTTCTCGAGCTGCTTTTCCATGGCGTCCTCGACCTGGTGGGGGTCCTCGAGGTTCATGGTCATCATCCGCAGCGTGTCGCAGATGAAATCGATGGCGAAGTGGTCCTTCATGATCTTCGGGAAGCGGGTGAAGATCGCGGACTCCTTGGGATTTTCGATGTGGCTCTCCAGGGCGATGACGCCCTTGGACTTCATCGTCTTGGTCAGCTGGAAAAGCAGGGAAAGCAGGTCACGGTAGTCCGAGGCCTTCCACTTCGGACCCGCGAAGGTCTTGCCCAGACCACCCAGCGTGCCCTTGATGACCGCGCCGTTGTTCGAGATCAGGAAGGCCGCGATCGCAGCCCCGCCGATGGCCATCATCTCGTGCGGCAGGGCGTGCAGGATTACCCCAAAGTTGCCGCCGGCCAGCATGTAGCTGCCGAAGACCATGGCGAACAGAAGCACGATGCCGATGATCTGGAACATGTAAGGCCCGAACCCGCGTGAGGTCGGCATGGTGAAAGGGAATGCTTAAGGGGAGGTTTTGAGCGAGGGGCCGCACAGGCGTCATGCTCCTCCGGCTCTCGCTTGGAGATTGGGGAGGGCGGTGGAGCGCCGGGCCTTCGCCCGGAGACCGTATGGGTTGTGTGTTTCGGCAAAGGAGACGCTCCGCCGCGGATGTTTTCCCGAAGCCCCTGCTGGGCGCCCTTCGTTAGGGGCTACGCAGCTGTTTTGGCCCCGGACGGCGGGCCCTGGCGCAGCGACCAGGGTCCCGGACCCGACGGGTAATCCGCCCCGCCGCTCAATCCGCTCATCCGCATCCCGCCGCCCGCAGGGTCGCTGGCCTTGCGCCCTCCCCGTGCGACGGGACGGGTGCAGGATAGACGGGCAGCAGGGGACGGGGGTTCAGAGCGCCGTCTTCCCCCGTGGCCCCTGCATCTCGACCGTCATGTCCGGGCTTGTCCCGGGCATCCATCAGTACCGCTGGGCCAAGGCCTGCAACGGACTGAGGTAATGGATCACCGGGACAAGCCCAGTGATGACGGATGTGGGGGGCGGTCGGGAACGCTCGTTTCGAAGGGAGAATCGAACGTCCGTCTTGAAAAAGGACGGACGTGGGTGTATACACCTGTCAGGTGAAGTGGCGCTGGAAAGCCACGGGGCGAACCGATTTCGCCGAGCGTGGCCTTTGAACGGGCGCAACCAATCACCAGATTGTCCGGTTGAGGGGCGAGGCTCGGACGCACAATCCGTGGTCAGGGCCGATCAGCTCGCTCGCAAGGGACGGAAAGACGAGGGGTCCAATGGCCGTTAATTCGATCGCGATCATGTCGCCTGAACAGGGACTGTCGCGCTATCTGACTGAAATCCGTAAGTTTCCCATGCTCAGCAAGGACGATGAGTTCATGCTGGCGAAGCGCTGGACCGAACACCAGGACACCGAGGCCGCCCACAAGCTGGTGACGTCCCACCTGCGGCTCGTGGCCAAGATCGCCATGGGCTATCGCGGCTACGGCCTGCCGATCGGCGAAGTGATCTCCGAGGGCAACGTCGGCCTGATGCAGGCCGTCAAGAAGTTCGACCCGGACAAGGGCTTCCGCCTGGCGACCTACGCCATGTGGTGGATCCGCGCCTCGATCCAGGAATACATCCTGCGCAGCTGGTCGCTCGTGAAGATGGGCACGACCGCGGCGCAGAAGAAGCTGTTCTTCAACCTGCGCAAGGCCAAGAGCCAGATCTCGGCCTTCGAGGAAGGCGACCTGCATCCGGAGCACCTGTCGCAGATCGCGACCAAGCTAGGCGTGACGGAGGACGAGGTCACCTCGATGAATCGCCGCCTGTCGGGCGGCGACGCCTCGCTGAACGCGCCGATGCGCGCGGACGGCGAGAGCGAGTGGCAGGACTGGCTGGCCGACGACAACGCCGTCAGCCAGGAGACGCAGCTGGCGGAGTCGGAAGAGCACACCCTGCGCATGGAGCTGTTGCAGGAGGCCATGCAGGAGCTGAACGAGCGCGAGCGTCATATCCTGACCCAGCGCCGGCTGATCGAGGATCCGCTGACGCTGGAGGAACTGGCCGGCCAGTACGGTGTGTCGCGCGAGCGCGTGCGCCAGATCGAGGTCCGGGCCTTTGAGAAGCTGCAGAAGGCGATGCGCGCCGCCGCCGTGGACCGGCGGCTGGTCGAAGCCTAGGCGGCGCGGCCGCCCGTCTCCGCGCTGCTCTGAGCGATCAGGGCGAGCACCGCCACCGCGGGACCGCGCACCGCCGTGGCGGTGGCTTGGGGCGCGGACGCCGCGCCTTCGAGCTCGGCGGCGTTGACCGCCAGCCGGGTCTGTCCCTTTTCGATGGCGTGCGCCTTCAGGTCGGCGGCCTGGGCGCGGATGGCGCGCAGCGCCTGGGGCGGGTCGCGATCGAACTGGTCAAGCGCGGCCACCAGGATGCGGCGGGCCTGATCGAGCGTGTCGATATGATCCGGCGCGGCGGCGGCGGATTCCTCGCGCCGCTTCTTCGGACCCTTGTAATCGCCCGAGTTGAACCGGCGGCGGTCCGGCCCGACGTAGCCGACGGCCTCCACCCAGTTGCGGGGGCGGGTCGCGACATTAATCACCCGGCGCACGAGATCGCCCGCGGTGAACGGCTTGACCATGAACTCGTGGACGCCGGCGTCACGGGCGCCCTTGATATTGGTGGCCGTGGCCTCTGCGGTGACCATGATGATCGGGACCTGCCGGCTGGCCAGGTGCGAGCGGCGGATGCGCCGGGCCAGGGTCTCGCCGTCAAGGCGCGGGCCGGTGCGCTCCACGAAGATCAGGCTGGGTTCGAAGTCCCGGATCAGCTCCAGCGCCCGCTTCTCGTCGACCTCGACCAGCACCTCGCGGGCGCCCAGGCCCTTCATCAGGTCCGTCAGGAGACGCGAGGCCGCCAGGTTGGCGTCCACGATCATGACGCGCCGCAGGACTGGCTCCAGCCGGGTCAGAATCTTGGGATCGTCGATCAACATGGCCGCTAGCGTAACGGCGCACGGTAAAGATCGGCTTGACGGGCTAGCCCAGGAACGGGTCCCGCACCAGGATGGTGTCCTCCCGCTCGGGGCTGGTGGACAGCAGGGCCAGCGGCGCGCCGATCAGCTCCTCGATGCGGCGCACGTACTTGATGGCGCGCGCGTTGAGGTCCCTGAAGCTCCGCACCGAGGCGGTGCTTTCGCTCCAGCCTTCCATCGTCTCGAACACCGGCTCGGCCTGGCCTTGCGCCTTCAGGCTGGAGGGCAGGTAGTCCAGCACCTCGCCGCCGATGCGGTAGCCGACGCAGATCTTCAGCTCCTTCAGCCCGTCGAGCACGTCGAGCTTGGTGAGCGCGATGCCGTCGATGCCGTTGATGGCCACGGACTGGCGCACCAACACGGCGTCGAACCAGCCGCAGCGGCGCGGGCGGCCGGTGTTGGTGCCGGCTTCGCGGCCGACGGTCGCTAGGTGCCTGCCGATCTCGTCATTGAGTTCGCAGGCGAAGGGGCCTTCGCCGACGCGGGTGGTGTAGGCCTTGACGATGCCGAGCACATAGCCGGGGCCCCTGGGTCCCATGCCTGAGCCCGCCGAGGCCTGACCGGCCACGGTGTTGGACGAGGTGACATAGGGGTAGGTGCCGTGGTCGACGTCGAGGAAGGCGCCTTGGGCCCCCTCGAACAGGATGCGCTTGCCGGCCTTCTGGGCCTGGTCGAGCACGCGCCACGCGGGCCGGGCGTAGGGCAGGATCTTCGGCGCGATCTCCAGCAACTGGGCGAGCAGGGCTTCGGGGTCGATCGGCTCCAGACCCAGACCGGCGCGCAGGGGATCGTGGTGGGCGCGCAGGCGGTCGATCTTGACCCGCAGGTCGTCCTCATTGGCCAGGTCGCAGACGCGGATGGCGCGGCGGCCGACCTTGTCCTCATAGGCCGGGCCGATGCCCCGCCCGGTGGTGCCGATTCTGGCGCCCGGTGCGCTCGCGGCGGCTTCGCGGGCCACGTCCAGCGCCGGGTGGATAGGCAGGATCAGGCAGGCGTTGTCCGCGACCATCAGCACATCGGGCGTGATGCGGACGCCTTGCGCCTCGATCTTCTCGATCTCACCGAGCAGGTGCCAGGGGTCGATGACGACGCCGTTGCCGATGACCGACGGCTTGCCCTGGACGACGCCGGAGGGCAGCAGCGCCAGCTTGTAGACCTTGCCGTCGACGACGAGGGTGTGGCCGGCGTTATGACCGCCCTGGAAGCGGACGACCATGTCGGCCCGGTTCGACAGCCAGTCGACGATCTTGCCCTTGCCCTCGTCGCCCCACTGGGCGCCGACCACCGCGACGTTCGCCAAGACTCATAGCTCCGCTGGAATGCGGCGGCGGTATAGCGGAGGGGAGGGGGCCTGTCGCCCCTCAGCCGCCGAAGCGGTGAACCAGGCGGATGCCGACCTCGTCCAGGCCCTCGTTCTTGCCCTGGTGGAAGATCTGACCGTTGGACAGGTGGACGTAGGACAGTTCGACCGCCGTGGAATCGGTGATCCGCCAGCCGACCGCCAGTTCAGGCTCGAACAGGACCTGGGAGCCGAACTCGATCCGTTCAGAGCGCAGGGCGACGCGGCGGTTGAACTCCTCGGGCGTGATGCCGGGCTCGGCGTAGTCCGGGAAGATGTCGTACCCGTCGTGCACGGCCAGGCCGATGCCGGGCTGGAGATAGAGGCGCCCGTCGTCGGTCAGGGGGACGTGCCAGTTCAGCCCGGCGGCGATGTAGCTGGTGTCACCGGCGGTGTTGCCCGAGACGAAGATGTGGGCGCGTGGACCGCGCATCCAGGACGGGAAACCGTCCAGGCGGTCGGAGCGCCAGCCGAGATGGACGTTCTGGCCGTCTTCCTTGCCGGCGGCGCCGAGGCCCACAGCCTCGCCCAGGAAGGTCACGTCGTGGGCGTAGACCCCGACCATCAGTTCGCCGGCCGCGGCGGGCGCAGCGACAGCCAGGGAGGCGGCCGCGACGGCCAGGGAGACGATCTTGCGCATGAACAGCCCTCGTATGCAGCGAGCGCAGTTATGGCCTGAACCAGGGCGGCGTCAAAGCACCTCTGAATAGGCGCGTTGGAGCCAAGGCAGCAGCGCACGGACATCAGCGGTCTCGACGGTCGCGCCG
>NZ_JANJTL010000167.1 GCF_024711105.1 Brevundimonas sp.
GGTCAGGGGGCCGGAGGCGTCGGCCTCATTCTGCTCCGCTTCCGCGAGCTGGCGCTCGATCTGGGGGATCTGGCCGTAGGCGATCTCGGAGGCGCGAGCGAGGTCGCCGGAGCGCTGGGCCGCGGCCAGTTCGGCGCGCAGGCGGTCCAGCGTCTCGCGGAGTTGCGCGCCTTGCCCGACCTTTTCCTTCTCGGCCTTCCAGCGGGCGGTGAGGTCCTCGGACTGGCCTTCGAGCTCAGCGATCTCGTCCTCGAGCTTTTCGAGGCGGGCCTTGGAGGCCTGGTCTGTCTCCTTCTTCAGGGCCTCGCGCTCGATCTTCAGCTGGACCAGGCGGCGGTCGATCTCGTCGAGCGCCTCGGGCTTTGAGTCGACGGCCATGCGCACGCGGCTGGCGGCCTCGTCGACCAGGTCGATCGCCTTGTCGGGCAGGAAGCGGTCGGTGATGTAGCGGTTCGACAGGGTGGCGGCGGCGACGATGGCGCTGTCGGAAATGCGCACGCCGTGGTTGACCTCGTACTTCTCCTTGAGGCCGCGCAGGATGGAGACGGTGTCCTCGACCGTCGGCTCCTCCACGAAGACCGGCTGGAAGCGGCGGGCGAGCGCGGCGTCCTTCTCGACGTGCTTGCGGTACTCGTCCAGCGTGGTGGCGCCGACGCAGTGGAGCTCACCGCGCGCCAGGGCGGGCTTGAGCAGGTTGGAGGCGTCCATGGCGCCGTCCGTCTTCCCGGCCCCGACCAGGGTGTGCATCTCGTCGATGAACAGCACGATGCCGCCCTCGGCCGCGGCCACCTCGTTGAGCACGGCCTTCAGCCGCTCCTCGAACTCGCCCCGGTACTTCGCGCCGGCGATGAGCGCGCCCATGTCGAGCGCCATGACCTTCTTGTCGCGCAGGCTCTCCGGCACGTCGCCGTTGACGATGCGGAGCGCCAGGCCCTCGACGATGGCGGTCTTGCCGACGCCGGGCTCGCCGATCAGGACGGGATTGTTCTTGGTGCGGCGGGCGAGCACCTGGATGGCGCGGCGGATCTCCTCGTCGCGGCAGATGACCGGGTCGATCTTGCCGTCGGCGGCGGCGAGCGTCAGGTCGCGGGCGTAGCGCTTGAGCGCGTCATAGGCGTCCTCGGCCCCGGCGGAGTCGGCGGTCTTGCCCTTGCGGACATCGTTGATGGCGGCATCCAGGCTGTCGGCCTTAACGCCCGCGGCCGAAAGCACCGTCTTGGCGACGCCGCCCTCCCTGGCCAGGCCCTGGAGCAGGCGTTCGGTGGTGACGAACTGGTCGCCGGCCTTCCTAGCGGCCTGCTCCGCCGCCGCGAAGACGCGGGCGGTGTCGCCGTCGAGGTAGAGCTGGCCCGAGCCGCCGGAGACCTGGGCGCGCTTGGACAGCGCGGTCTCGACATCGGCCTCGGCGCGCTTGGCGTCGCCGCCGGCGGCGGTGATCAGGTTGCGGGCCAGGCCGTCGCGCTCCTCCAGCAGCACCTTCAGGAGATGCTCGGGCGCGAACTGCTGATGCCGGCGCGCGAGCGCCAGCGACTGGGCCGACTGGATCGCCTGCTTGGCGCGGTCGGAATAGAGGTCGAGGTTCATGCTTTCCCCTGATGAGGCGGAACAAGCTTTGCGTTGGCCTAACGCTTCGCTCCTTGAGGCCGGCCGACACGCCCTCAATGCAAGCGACGCGCCGGATCCGGTGAGTCACAGGTGGGTGTGGCCGATTGGACACGCAAGGGGCCGGCGGCTAAGCGTGGCCTTAAGCCCCGAGACTGCTGGAGACCCGATGCCGGAGCTGTTCGGCCTGTTCGAGCCGGCGCATCTCGCGCCCTTCCTCGTGGCGGTGGCCCTGATCGAGCTGACACCGGGTCCCAACATGGGGTGGTTGGCGCTGGTGGGGGCGACGCGCGGCCGGGCTTCGGGACTGGCTGCTGTGCTCGGCACGGCGGTGGGCCTCGCCGCCTGGATGCTGGCGGCGGTGGCCGGGCTGTCGGCGGTGCTGGCGGAGTGGCCGGTTGCCTATCAGGCGGTTCGGTGGGCGGGAGTCGCCTTTCTCTTTTGGCTGGCCTGGGAGGCGCTGAGCGGCCAGGGCGTGGGGCCCGAAGCCGCGGGCGATCTGGTGGACGGCCGCCGGGCCCTGTTCCTGCGGGGCCTGACGGCGAACCTGCTGAATCCCAAGGCGGCGGCCTTCTACATGGCGCTCTTGCCGGCCTTCATACGGCCGGAGGCGGGATCGGCGGTCGTGCAGGGTCTGATATTGGGAAGCGTGCAGATCGCCGTGGCGACAGCCGTGCACGCGGCCATCGTGCTGGGCGCCGACCAGGCCGGGCAGAGGCTGCTGACGCGGCTGGACGGGCGAGCGGTGCGGATCGGCATGGCCGCCGGCATCGCGCTAATCGCCGTCTGGGTCGCGTGGGAGACGCGCGGCTGAGGCTTGCCGAGAGGCCCTGGGCGGGCGCAATGTCCGTCGGCTGGAGGGCCTCGGCATGAACGTCGAACTCGCCGACGAACGGTTCCTGATCCTGACGGACCGGTTTTCCATGGACCACGCCGAGGGGCGGGCCTGGACCAAGCGTATCGAGGCCTTCGGGACCCTGGCCAAGGTGTCCGGCTTCCTGAACCGGCCAAAGGACGAGGACTTCGAACTGGTCTATCGCGAACGGCGGCTGCAGCCGTTCTGGCGGCTTATCTGCACGGGGACCTACAGCTACGAGCGGACGCGGCGCTATGCGGTCAAGGTGGCGCCCGAGGTCGAGGCCAGCGAGATCGAGGGCAAGACCTTCGCCGCCGTCAACGGCGAGGTCACGCTGGAGGGCCTGGAGACCTGCCGCGAGGCGCTCAGGAAGGAGACCCTCTACGACGCCCTGACCAAGGCGCCGGCGCTCGGGCTGATCGAATACCTCAAGTACGACGCGGTGGAGACGCGGCCAGAAACCCTGCAGGCGGACGCGGGCGAGGACACCATCGTGGTGCCGCCGATCGCCAAGGCGTCGGAGCTGATCCGCGAGGCCCTGGGCGCCGTCATCGCCCGCATCGAGGCGGACCGCGTGCTGGAGGAGCAGCTGAGGGTCGAGGCGACCGAGCTCTACTACCGGCCGGTCTACGCCTTCCGCTACCGCTGGCAGGGCAAGGAGGCGGTGGTCGAGTTCGACGGCCTGACGGGCGAGGTCAAGGCGGGCGGGGCGACCTTCGAACAGTACCTGGGCCAGGTCCTCGAGCCCAAGTTCCTGATCAACGCGGGCGTCGAGGCCGCGGCCCTTTTCATCCCCGGCGCGCGGCTGGCCGAAATCATCGTCTCCAAAGGCGTGGCCCTGGCCACGGCGCCCAAGACCCGGTGACGGAACCGGAGCCGACAGGGCGGGTTTGAGGGGCGAAGCCGGAGCCCCGCCATGAGCCGTCCCGCCCTGATCCTGTCCGCCGCCGTCCTGGCGCTGGCCGCCTGCCAGCGTCCGGCCGAGGGGCCCGCCGCCGACAGCGCCGAGGATGCGGCCGCCGACGCTTCGGGCTCGGCGGCCTCGGCCGGTGCGGGCGAGGCCGCGTCCGCTGGAGAGACGGCATCCGGAGACCGGACCCTGCCGCCCGGCCCCACGCCCCCACCGCCTGGCCCGGACGGCATGACCAGCCAGGCTCCTGTGGCGCCCGGACCGGTGCCCTCGCGCCCCGCCCGGCCGGAAGACCTGATGACCCCGCCGCCGCCGAATTCCCTGGCACGGCCGGACACGCCCATGCCTGCCACCGACCCGGACGGACGGCCGTCGCTGTAGCGCCGCGAGACTTCGCCTGGCCCAGCTTTTAGGGGGTTCCTTCCGGACCGGGGCTGGCCTATCCGTCGCCGGACGACGAAGGGCCGCCTGAGACGGCCTGCGAGACAGCGGTTCGGGAAGGCGAGACATGGACGGCGGCCAGGCGGACTTCACCCCTGAGGCGTTCAAAAAGGCGTTCGCGGAGGCGCTGGGCGGGGCCAAGGCGCTCAACGCCTGCGAACAGAGTTTCCTGGACCAGGCCGTCGACGACTATGACGCCGGTGAAGCGCCGGGCCTGGACCCGGCGGCCTTCACTCGGCTGCTCGCCCGCTTCTGGGAGTTCGTCTGCAGCCGCGCGGCGGGCCAGGCGCCGATCATCCGCATCGAGCCAGCCGCCGCCGCGGGTCTCGCGGCGCCCTATGATCTGATCGAGATCGTTCAGGACGACCGGCCCTTCCTGGTCGACAGCATCATGGGCCAGCTGGCCGAGGCCGGCGTCTCGGTGCGGGCCATGTTCCACCCGGTGGTCGAGCGCGACGGGCAGGCGCGCCGGGAGTCCACCATCCTGGTGGTGGTCGACGCCCTGACCCAGGAGCGCCGAGCCGTCCTGAAAGAGGGTCTGGAGCAGACCTTGGCGGACGTCCGCGCCGCGGTCGAGGATCACGCCGCCATGGCCGAGATCATGGCGGCCGCCATCGCCCGACTCGAGTCCGGCGCGCCCGGCGTCGACGCGGAAGCCCTGGCCGAGAGCGTGGAGTTCCTGCGCTGGCTGCAGAACGATCACTTCGTCTTCCTCGGCGCGCGCGAGTACGACTATCCGCGCGACAAGGCCGGCGGCTATGCGACCGACGAGGCCCTGACGCTGCAGCGAGAGGGCCTGGGGGTCTTGCGCGACCCGGAGGTGGCGGTGCTGCGCCGATCCCACGAGGTCGCCACCATGACCGAGGCGCTGCGCAAGCGTATCGACAAGGGCGAGCCGGTGTCGGTCGCCAAGGCCAATCTCAAGAGCCGCGTCCACCGCCGGGTGCACATGGACTACGTCTCGGTCGCCCGCTTCGGCGCCGACGGCCGGCCGGCCGGCGAGACCCGGTTCGTGGGTTTGTTCACCGCCGAGGCCTATGACAAGCCGGCCTTCGACGTGCCGCTGATCCGCGCCAAGGCGCGCCGGGTGCTGGAGCGCGCCGGCAAGGCGGAGGGGACGCACAACCACAAGCGGCTGAGGAACATCCTCGAGACCTTCCCGCGCGACGAGCTGTTCCAGTCGAGCGAGAACCACCTGCTGCTGACGACGCTGGGCATCCTGCACCTGTACGACCGGCCGCGGGTGCGGACCTTCACCCGGCGGGACCCGTTTGACCGGTTCGTGTCGATCCTCGCCTTCTTCCCGCGCGAGCGGTACGACGCGAGCGTGCGCGAGCGCATCGGCCGCATCCTGGCCGAGGCCTGGGGCGGGCGGCTTTCGGCCTGGTATCCGCAGCTGTCGGACGCGCCGCTGACGCGGGTCCACTACATCATCGGCTTCAACCCGGGCGAGCACCCGGAGCCGGACCTCGACGAGTTGGAGGCCCGCGTCGCCGAGGCCGCGCGCAGCTGGGGCGACCGGTTCGTGCAGGCGGCCCGCGACGGCGGCCTGGCCGAGGAGCAGCTGAGCGCCCTGACCCATGTCTGGGCCGAGGCCTTCCCGGTCGGCTATCGGGATCGCTACGACGCCGCCGAGGCCCTGACCGACCTGGGCGAGATCGACCGTCTCGGCGACCTCGACGTGGTGGTGCGCGCCTTCCGCACCCCGGCGGACACCCCGCTGCAGTTCCGCTTCAAGCTGTATCGCCGCGGCCGTGCCGCGCCTTTGGCCGACGTCCTGCCGATCCTGGCCGACATGGGCCTGAAGGCCATGGAGGAGTTCGGCCACGTCCTGACGCCTGAGGGCGGCCAGCCGATCCACGTGCACGAATTCCTGCTGGAAGACCCGCGCGGCGGCGACCTCAGGTTCGAGGACGTGAAGGACCCGTTCGAGTCGGCCTTCTCGGCGGTCTGGTGCGAGCGGACCGAGAGCGACGGCTTCAACCGGCTGGTGCTCGAGCTCGGCGTCGGCTGGCGCGAGGCGGCGCTGATCCGCACGCTGGCCCGCTACCGCCAGCAGACGGGGCTCGATCCCTCGCAGGCCGTGCAGGAAGAGGCCCTGCGCGAGCATCCGGAGGTGGCGCGTCTGCTGCTGGAGTTGTTCCGCTCCAAGTTCGACCCGGCTCTGGCCGGTGACGCCGAGGCGCGCAAGGCGGGTGTCGAGGCGACCTTCCAGCGCATTCTCGACGGCCTGCAGGCGGTGAAGAGCCTGGACCACGACCGGGTGCTGCGCCGCCTGGCCCTGCTGGTCATGGCCATCAAGCGGACCAACTACTTCCAGGAAGGGACCGACCTGGACCATCCGGGCAAGCCGCACATCTCGATCAAGATCGCCTCGCGCGAATTGGCTGACCTGCCGGCGCCCAAGCCCTATCGCGAGATTTTCGTCTGGGCCCCCCACGTCGAGGGCGTGCACCTGCGCTTCGGCCCCGTGGCGCGTGGCGGCCTGCGCTGGTCGGACCGGCGCGACGACTTCCGCACCGAGGTGCTGGGCCTGGTGAAGGCCCAGCAGGTCAAGAACGCCGTCATCGTGCCCGTGGGCTCCAAGGGCGGCTTCTTCGCCAAGTGCCAGGCGCGCGTCGCCAAGGCCTCGGGCGGGGACCGGGACGCCATCCTGCAGGAGGGCATCCGCGCCTATCGCACCTTCCTGTCGGGCATGCTGGACATCACCGACAACATCGCCGCCGACGGTTCGGTGGTGCGGCCGGCGGACGTGATCGCCTGGGAAGGGGACGACCCCTATCTCGTGGTCGCGGCCGACAAGGGCACGGCGACCTTCTCCGACATCGCCAACGGCATCTCGGAATCCTACGGCTTCTGGCTGGGCGACGCCTTCGCGTCGGGAGGCTCGGCCGGCTATGACCACAAGGTCATGGGCATCACCGCCCGCGGGGCCTGGGAGGCGGTCAAGCGTCACTTCCTGGAGATGGGCAAGGACATCCAGTCCGAGCCCTTCACCGTCGTCGGCGTGGGCGACATGTCGGGCGACGTGTTCGGCAACGGCATGCTGCTGTCGAAGCAGATTCGACTCGTCGCGGCGTTCGACCACCGCGACATCTTCATCGACCCGAACCCGGATCCGGCCTCGAGCTGGGTCGAGCGGGACCGGATGTTCAAGCTGCCGCGCTCGTCCTGGCAGGACTACGACAGGTCGAAGATCTCCAAGGGCGGCGGCGTCTTCTCGCGCTCAGAGAAGTCGATCGCGCTGAGCCCCGAAATCCGCGAGGCGCTGGATATCGCCGAGGAGAGCGTGACCCCCTCGGACCTGATGCGCGCCATCCTGCGGGCCCCGGCCGAGCTGCTCTATTTCGGCGGCATCGGCACCTATGTGAAGGCGGCCAGCGAGACCGACCTGCAGGTCGGCGACAAGGCCAATGACGCCATCCGCCTCAACGGCGACGAGTTGCGGGTCAAGGTCATCGGCGAGGGCGCCAACCTGGGCCTAACCCAGGCCGGCCGGATCGCCTTTGCCAGGAACGGTGGGCGGATCAACACCGACGCCATCGATAACTCGGCGGGCGTCGACAGTTCCGACCACGAGGTGAACATCAAGATCCTGACCGGCGCCGTCGAGGCGGCCGGCAAGCTGGATCGCGAGAAGCGCAACGTGCTGCTCGCCTCCATGACCGAGGAGGTCGGCCTCAAGGTCCTGGCGCACAACTACGACCAGACCCTGGCCATCTCCATGCAGGAGCGGGCGGCCCGCGCCGACGTTGATTCACACGCCAGGTTCATGACCCGGCTGGAGGCGGCCGGGAAGCTGGACCGCAAGGTCGAGGGACTGCCTTCGGCGGCCCAGATGGCGGACATCGCCGCCAACCAGCAGGGTCTGACCCGGCCGGAGCTGGCGGTCCTGACCGCCTATTCGAAGATCGAGCTCTATGACGACATCGTCGCCTCTTCGGCACCGGACGATCCGTTCTTCGAGAAGACGCTGGTGCGCTACTTCCCGGGACCGCTGGCGGTCTATGAGGATGAGATGCGCCGGCACAGGCTGCGGCGCGAGATCGTGGCGACGGTGCTCGCCAACGAGATCATCAACATGTGCGGGGCGACCTTCCCCGAGCGGCTGAAGTCCAGCGCCGAGTGCGACACCGCGGCCATGGTCGTCGCCTTCGAGGCGGCCCGGCAGGTGTTCCGCCTCGACGAGGCCTGGGACGCCATCTCGGCGCTCGACCGCCAGATCCCGGCCGAGGCGCAGTTGGCGCTCTATGCCGAGGTGCAACTCGTCCTTCGGCGCCAGACCTTCTGGCTCGCCCGTCGCGCGGCCCGCAACATCGGCGGCGGCGTCCGGGGCCTGATCGACGCCTACCGTCCGGCCGCCGACGCCCTCCGCTCGGAAGGGGCGACCGTCCTGTCGCCCTTCGAGCGGGACCTCTACGAGACGCGCGCCGGGGGGTTCACCGCGCGGGGCGCGCCCGACGATCTGGCCCGTGCGGTGGCGCTGCTGCGCCCGCTGACGGCGACCAGCGATATCGGCGATCTGGCCAAGGCCGCGGGTTGGGCCCCGCCGGCGATGGCCCGGCTCTATCACCAGGTGGGCGCGATCTTCGACTTCGACCGGATGCGGGCGGCGGCCGGTTCGCTGGCCTCGACCGATCACTTCGAGCGGCTGGCCGTGCGCCGGCTGATCGAGGACCTGATGGCCGAGCAGGCAGCCCTGACCCGGGCGGTGGCGGCTAAGACCGACGACGCCTGCGGCGCGGACGACGCGCGCGCCGCCAAGGCGGTGAAGACCTGGATCGGCGCCCGGGCGGGCACGGTCGACCAGGTCCGCCGCGCCATCGACGAGATCGAGGCGGCCGGCCAGGGCTGGAGCTTCGCCAAGCTGACCATCGCCAACGCCGCCCTGCGCGACCTGGCGGCGGCGGCCTGACGGGGAGGGCGCCGTGCCCCGCAAATTCCTGGTCGTGGCCGACGACAGCGCCGAGTTCCAGGCGGCGCTGCGCTACGCCGCCCGGCGGGCCAAATCGACGGGCGGCCGGGTCGCCCTGCTGAAGGTCCTGACGCCCTCGAACAACGACTATTTCGCGGGCGTCCGCGAGGAGATCGAGGCGCAACTGCGGCAGGAGGGCGAGGCGCTCCTGACCCGGCTGGGCGCCGAGGCCGAGGAGCGCTCGGGCGCGACGCCGGAGTTTCTGATCGAGTTCGGCGATGCGCCCGGCGCCATCAAGAAGGTCGTGGCCGCCGACCCGGACATCAAGATCCTGGTCCTGGCCGCCGCCGTCGGCGGGCGTGGACCCGGCCCGCTGGTGTCGGCCATCGCCAAGGACGGCGGCGGTTTCGGCGGCCGCAAGCTGCCCGTGACCGTGGTGCCGGGCGACCTGTCGGACGCCGAAGTCGAGGACCTGGCCTGAAACTGGTTGGCTTGTTTCCTTCTCCCATTGGGAGAAGGTGGCCGGCGACAGCCGGTCGGATGAGGGTCGGCCGCTTCAGGATCGAGAACCGCATGAGCCGAAGTGGCGTCGCCAGGTCACAGCGCCGAAGGATGAACGCCGCCGAGGCAGTGGTGTGGCGCGTGCTGCGCGCCGGGAGGGCGGGACACAAGTTCCGGCGGCACCATCCGATAGGGCCCTACTTCGCTGACTTCGGCTGCGACGCGCTGCGGCTCGTCATCGAGGTCGAAGGCGGCGTGCATGATCTGCCTCACGTCGCAGAGCGGGATGAGTTGAGACAGGCCGCCCTCGAAAACCTGGGGTGGACCGTGTTTCGCTTTGACAGCGACACCGCCCTGGCGCGAACGACGGAGATTCTCGCGGCGATCGACCGCCACGCGCGCGAGATCGGCGCCGCGCCTCGTCCGGAAGCGGTCGACCCTCATCCGGCCCTTCGGGCCACCTTCTCCCAATGGGAGAAGGAAAGGTGAGGACTTGGGAGTTCTGGATCGATCGGGGAGGGACCTTCACGGATGTCGTCGCCCGGGCGCCGGGCGGTGAATTGACGGTCGCCAAGCTGCTGTCGGAAGACCCTGGCCGGTACGCCGATGCGGCGGCGGAGGGGATCCGGCGCATCCTGAAGGACAACGGCGCCGAGGGCGCGTCGTCTCTGGTGCGGATGGGCACGACGGTGGCGACCAATGCGCTGCTGGAGCGCAAGGGCGAGCCGACGCTGCTGGTGACCTCGGCGGGGCTCGGTGACGTGCTGAGGATCGGGTGGCAGAGCCGGCCCGACATCTTCGCCCGTCACATCGTTCTGCCCGAGCCGCTGCACGCCGAGGTGCTGGAGGTGGACGAGCGCGTCGCCGCCGACGGTGAGGTGGTCCGGCCGCTGGACGAGGCCACGGCGCGGGCCGGAATGCTGGCGGCGCACGGCCGGGGCCTGCGGTCCGTCGCCATCGTGCTGGCGCATGGCTGGAAGCACACGGCGCATGAGGTCCGGCTGGCGCAGATCGCGCGCGAGGTCGGCTTCGACCAGGTCTCCGTCAGCCATGAGGTCGCGCCCCTGATCAAGATGGTGGCGCGCGGGGATACGACCTGCGTGGACGCCTATCTGTCGCCGGTGCTGCGCCGCTATGTCGATCAGGCGGCGCGCGAGATGGGCGGCTCCGCGCGCTTGCTGTTCATGCAGTCCAACGGTGGCTTGATCGACACCGCGAAGTTCAGGGGCAAGGACGCCATCCTGTCCGGCCCCGCCGGCGGCATTGTCGGCATGGCCGCGACGGCGGAGGCCGCCGGGTTCGGCCGCGTCATCGGCTTCGACATGGGCGGGACATCGACGGACGTCTCCCACTACGCGGGCCGGTTCGAACGCACGAGCGAGCGGGTGGTCGCGGGCGTGCGGCTGACGGCGCCCATGCTGGACATCCACACGGTGGCGGCGGGCGGGGGTTCGATCTGCCGCTTCGACGGGTCGCGGCTGAGGGTAGGACCGGAATCCGCGGGCGCCTCGCCGGGGCCGGCCTGTTATGGGCGGGGCGGTCCGCTGACGGTGACCGACTGCAACCTGGTGCTCGGCCGCATTCGCGCCGAGGCCTTCCCCCGCGTGTTCGGACCCAACGGCGACCAGCCGCTCGATGAGGCGGCGACACGGGCGGCGTTCGACCAGCTGGCGGCCGAGACGGGCCAGAGTGTCGAGGCCCTGGCCGAGGGCTTCATCGACATCGCCGTCGAGCACATGAGCCGGGCCATCCGGCAGATCTCGATCCAGCGCGGGCATGACCTGAACGGCTATGCCCTGGCCTGCTTTGGCGGCGCCGGCGGCCAGCACGCCTGCCGCGTCGCCGATGCGCTCGGCCTGGACACGGTGCTGATCCATCCGCTGGCGGGGGTGCTGTCGGCCTATGGCATGGGCCTGGCGGATCTGCGCGCGATCCGCCGGACCAGTGTGGAGCAGCCGCTGGCCGAGGCCGCGCTCGGCGAGGTCGCCGCCGCCCTGGAGGCGGAGGCCCGCGCCGAGATCGAAGGCCAGGGCGTGCCCGTCTCGGCGGTCGAGGCCGAGCGGACGGTGCTGGTGAAGTACGCCGGATCGGACTCCGCCCTGCCCGTCCCGCTGGCGAGCGTCGAGACCATGACCGCCGCCTTCGCCGAGGCGCACCGGAGACGGTTCGGCTTCGTCTCGGACGCGGCCCTGGTTGCGGACTCGGTCAGCGTGGAAGTCGTGGGCCGCGTGCGGACCGACGCGGAGGCCGAACCGGTCGAGGCGCCGGCGCATCCGGCCACGGCCGTCGGCGAGGTGGCCGCATCATTTGGTGAGGCCCGGACCGCGCCCTTCCACGACCGAGCGGCGCTCATGCCCGGCGCGTGGCTCGACGGCCCGGCCATCATCGGCGAGACGACCGCGACGACGGTGGTTGAGCCCGGCTGGCGCGCGCGGGTCGATGGCCTGCGCAACCTGGTGCTCGAGCGGGTCGCGCCGCGCGCGGAGCGGCGGGCGGAAGGCACGGCGGTCGATCCCATCCGGCTCGAGCTGTTCAACAGCCGCTTCATGGCCGTGGCCGAGCGGATGGGGCTGGCGCTGCAGGCGACGGCGCGGTCGGTGAACATCAAGGAGCGGCTCGACTTCTCCTGCGCCCTGTTCGATCCGGCGGGCGGCCTGATCGCCAATGCTCCGCATATTCCGGTCCACCTCGGGTCCATGGGCGAGAGCATCCGGGCGGTGATCGCCTCGCGCGGCGAGGGCCGCGACGGGCGCGGCATGAAGCCGGGGGACGCCTATGTGCTGAACGCCCCCTACAACGGCGGCACCCACCTGCCCGACATCACCGTGATCCAGCCGGTGTTCCTGGAGGGAGAGGCCAAGCCCGCCTTCTATGTCGCCGCGCGCGGACACCATGCCGACGTCGGCGGGATCACGCCGGGCTCGATGCCGCCGGGCAGCCGGACGGTGGACGAGGAAGGGGTGCTGATCGACGACGCCCTGCTGGTCGACGCGGGCCGGTTCCTGGAGGCGGAGACGCGGGCGCTTCTCGGCTCCGGCAGCTGGCCGGCGCGCAACATCGACCAGAACATCGCCGACCTGAAGGCCCAGGTCGCCGCCTGCGTTCAGGGCTCGGACGAACTGAAGAGCCTGGTCGACGGCTTCGGCCGCGAGGTGGTCGAGGCCTATATGGGCCACGTGCAGGACAACGCCGAGGCGGCGGTCCGTCGCGCCATCGGCGCGCTGAGTGACGGCGCCTTCGAGCTGGAGATGGACGACGGGGCGGTGATCCGCGTGGCGGTCAGCGTGGACCGCGAAGACCGTTCGGCGGTCGTCGACTTCACCGGCACGAGCCCGCAGCGGCCCAGCAACTTCAACGCCCCGGCCTCGATCGCACGGGCGGCGGTGCTCTATGTCTTCCGGACCCTGGTCGAGGACGCCATTCCGCTGAACGAAGGGTGCCTGAAGCCGATCACCCTGATCCTGCCGGAAGGCTCGATGCTGAACCCGCGCCATCCGGCGGCGGTCGTGGCGGGCAACGTCGAGACCAGCCAGGCCATTGTCGACTGTCTCTATGGCGCGCTCGGCGTCCTGGCCGGCAGCCAGGGGACGATGAACAACTTCACCTTCGGCAACGCCGCGCGCCAGTACTACGAGACGATCGCCGGCGGCTCGGGCGCGGGTGACGGCTTCGACGGGGCGACCGCAGTCCAGACCCACATGACCAACAGCCGCCTGACCGACGTCGAGGTGCTGGAGACGCGCTTTCCGGTGCGGGTCGACCAGTTCTCCATTCGGCGCGGCTCGGGCGGGGAAGGCCGTTGGCGCGGCGGCGACGGGGTGGTGCGGCGCATCCGCTTTCTGGAGCCGATGACAGGCGCGATCCTGTCGAACCGCAGGCGGACGGCGCCGTTCGGGCTGGAGGGCGGCGGGCCGGGCCTGCCAGGCGTGAACAGGGTGGAACGCGCGGGCGGCGCGGTCGAGGAGCTGCCGGCCACGGCCGAGACGACCATGAAGCCCGGCGACGTGTTCGTCATCGAGACGCCCGGCGGCGGCGGATATGGGCGTCCGGGGTGAAATCGCCGCGCCCGCGCGTTACATGCCGGGCATGACTGATCTGAACGACGTGATTCAGCAGGGCCAGGCGGCCCTGGATTTCGACGCCGCCCTGATCGAGCGCATCACCCGCATGGCCGGCGACCTGGCCGTGAACCTTGTCGTCGCCGCGCTCATCCTGATCGCCACCTTCTTCGTGGCGCGCTGGGCCGGCGGGTGGACTCGCCGCGCCCTGGTGCGGCTGCAGAAGCGCAATCCGGACCCGACCCTGCAGGGCTTCCTGGTCCAGGTGGTGCGGGTGATCGTGATCGCCGTCGGCCTGATCGCAGTGCTGCAGCGTCTGGGCGTCCAGACCACCTCGATCATCGCCATCCTCGGCGCCGCGTCCCTGGCCATCGGCCTGGCGCTGCAAGGGACGCTGTCCAACGTGGCGGCGGGCGTGATGCTGCTGATCCTGCGCCCCTACCGCGTCGGCGACGTGGTCCAGGTCGGCGAGCGGGCCGGCGTCGTGCGCAAGCTCGACCTGTTCACCACCGTGATGATCGACGCCAACAACATGAAGATCACCGTGCCCAACTCGCAGGTGCTGGGCGACGTCATAGTCAACATCTCGGGCCAGCGCACGCGACGGATCGAGCTGTTCATCGGCGTCGACTACGACAGCGACCTCGAACAGGCGATGGAGGTGATGAAGACCGCCTCGGCCGAGCATCCGAACGTGCTCGAGGACCCGCCGGTGTGGGCCGGGGTGACCGGCTTCCTCGACAGTTCGGTCCAGATCGACCTGCAGGCCTGGGTGAAGTCCGAGAACTGGTGGCAGACCAAGGCCGACCTGCATCTCATGATCAAGCACGCCCTCGACAAGGCCGGAGTGGTGATCCCCTATCCGCACCAGGTGCACGTGACCCGTAGCGCCGCTGCGCCCAAGCCGCGCCGCAAGGCCGATCCCAAGCCGCAGCCGGTGGAAGCCGAGAAGCCGCGCACGCCGGCCGCCAAGGCCTCGGCCATGGGCGCCGGCCAGGGAGGCGCCTGATGCGCTACGACTTCGGTTCCGACAACACCGCTGGCATGGCGCCCGAGGCTATGGACGCCGTCATGCGCGCCAACGAGGGCTTCGCGCGGGCCTATGGCGCCGACGACGTGACGGCGCGGGCCGCCGACCTGATCCGCGAGCGGCTGGAGGCCGAGGCGGAGGTGCGCTTCGTCTTTTCCGGCACGGCCGCCAACGCCATCGCCCTGTCGATGCTGGCCCGCCCGTATGAGGCGGTGATGGCCCACCAGGCCGCCCACGTCTGCACCGACGAGACAGGGGCGCCCGGCTTCTTCGGCCAGGGCGTCGGCCTGATCGGCCTGCCGGGCGGGTCCGGCAAGGTCGACGAGGCGGCGCTGAAGGCCATCCTGGCCGAGCCCGTCGTCGGCCACCGCCAGCCGCCCGGCGCGCTCAGCCTCACCCAGGCCACGGAATACGGCGCGGTCTACACGGTCGACGAGATGCGCCGGCTGATCGAGCCGGTGAAGGCGCGGGGCCTGGGCGTGCACCTGGACGGCGCGCGGCTGGCCAATGCGGTCGCCGCCGGCTTCGACATGAACGAGATCCCGCGCCTGGGCGTGGACATACTGGTGCTGGGCGGGGCCAAGGCCGGGGCCCTGTGCGCCGAGGCGCTGGTGGTCTTCGACAAGGCGCTGGCGCACCGGCTCGACAATCGCCTGAAGCAGGCGGGGCAGACGGCCTCCAAGGCCCGCTTCCTGGCCGCGCCGATCCTGGGCCTGCTGGAGAGCGGCGCCTGGGAGGGCCACGCCGCCCACGCCAACCTGATGGCCCAGCGACTTGCCGACGGCATCGCCGAACGGACGCGCTACGTCCTGGCCCATCCGGTCCAGGCCAACACCGTCTTCGTGCGCATGCCGCCCGAGCATCACGCGCGGCTGAACGAGGCCGGCTGGGCCTGCTATCGCTTTGACGACGGCTCGGTGCGCTTCGTCTGCTCCTGGGCGGTGACTGAAGCGGCGGTGGATGATCTCGTCGCGGCCATGGTGAGCCTCGGCTGATGGCGCGTGGGGCGGGGCGCAGACGGGCCGATCCCGAGACCCGCGTCCTCGACGCCGAGATCAACGCGGCGCCCGCCCGACCGCCGCGTACGGTCGACGCCCTGATGGATCTGATGCGGTTGGTGGCCCGCTCGCGGGCGCCGCAGCTCAAGGCGCGGCTGACGGCCGCCTTCGTCCTGACGCTGGCCGGCAAGGTCCTGGGCGTGCTGGCGCCGCTCGCCCTCGGGGCCGCGGTCAACGAGCTGGCGGGCGAAGCGGGCGGGACCGCCGCCGCCTTCGGTCTGGGCTTCGCCGGACTGGCGATCGGCTGGGCCGTCATCCGCTTCCTGTCGGCGGCGGCGCCCCAGGCGCGCGACGCCATCTTCACGGCCGTGTCGGAGGCGGCCAAGCGCACGGCGGCGGCAGAGGCCTTCGCGCACGCGCTCAGCCTGTCGCTGGACTTCCACCAGACCAAACGGTCGGGCGCCCTGTCGCGGGTGGTGGACCGGGGGGCCAAGGCCTCGGACTTCCTGCTGCGCATCCTGGCCTTCAACATCGCGCCGACGATCCTGGAGCTGATCCTGGCGGCGGCGGTGCTGGCGGGGGCCTACGACTGGCGCTTCGCCCTGATCGCGGTGGCGACCATCGGGGTCTATGTCGTCTTCACCCTAGCCGTCTCCAACTGGCGGATCGAGCACCGGCGGGCGCTGAACACGGCCGAGACCGAGGCCGTCGGCATGCAGGTCGACGCCCTGCTGAACTATGAGACGGTCAAGGCCTTCGGCGCGGAAGGGCGCACGGCCGAGGGCTATGAGGCGTCGCTGATGGCCTACGCCCAGGCGGCGCAACGGGCCAACACCTCGCTGGCCGTGCTGAACGCGGGGCAGGCGCTGGTGATGAACGTCGGCCTCGGCTTCATGGCCCTGCTGGCGGGGCTGGAGGCGGCGGCCGGGCGGATGGGGCCCGGCGACGTCACCGCCGTCGTGCTGATTCTGATCGCGCTCTATCAGCCGCTGAACATCCTGGGCTTCGCCTACCGCGAGATCCGCCAGTCGCTGATCGACATGGAGGCTCTGCTGGAGCTGACCCGCCAGCGCCCGGACGTGGCCGACGCCCCCGACGCCGTGAACCTGCCTCCGGCCTCGGAAGCGGGGGGTGGGGCCATCGCCTTCGAGCACGTGTCCTTCCGTCATTCCGCGCGCGTGGTCGGACTGGAGGACATCAGCTTCGAGGCGCCGCCGGGGAAGACCGTAGCCGTCGTCGGGCCCTCGGGATCGGGCAAGTCGACCATCGTCAAGCTGGCGCTGCGCCTGCTCGACCCGCAGGGGGGCCGGGTGCTGGTCGACGGGTTGGACGCCCGGTCGGTGACCCAGGCCTCGCTCAGGCGGGGCGTGGCCCTGGTCCCGCAGGACGTGGCCCTGTTCAACGACAGCCTGCGGGTGAACATCGGCTTCGCCCGGCCGGAAGCCGATGAGCGCGCCATCTGGGCGGCGGCGGAAGCCGCGGAGCTCGGCGACTTCATCCGCGCCCTGCCCGACGGCCTGGACACTCGCGTCGGCGAGCGAGGGCTGAAGCTCTCGGGCGGCGAGCGCCAGCGCGTGGGCCTCGCCCGGGCGCTGCTGGCCGAGCCGCACGTCCTGATCCTCGACGAGGCCACCTCGGCGCTCGACAGCCGCACCGAGGCCGCCATTCAGGCGACCTTGCGCCGGGCGCGGAAGGGCCGGACCACGCTGGTGGTCGCGCACCGCCTGTCGACCATCGCGGACGCGGACCAAATCCTGGTGCTCAAGGCCGGGCGGATCGTCGAGCGCGGGACGCACGCCGAGCTGGTCGCGGCGGGCGGCGAATACGCGACGCTGTGGAAGAAGCAGACGCGGGGGCGCTAGAGGAACGAGTACGGGTCCACGTCCACGCCGAGGCGGACCGAGCCCGGAATCTTCAGCTCCGCCAGCCAAGCCCTGAGATACGCCTGCAAATCCACGTCGCGGTCGGCGCGGACGAGGAAGCGCTTGCGGCGGCGGCCCCGGACCAGGGCGAGAGGCGCGTCGGCGGGGCCGTAGACCTCGACCCGGTCGGCGGACGGGATGCGGCGGGCCAGCTCGCCGGCGAAGGCCTCCAGGGCGGCGGGGTCCGGGCTCGACAGCACCAGCGCGGCCAGACGGCCGTAGGGCGGCAGGCGCATGGCCTCGCGCTGTATCCCCTCAGCGGCCACGAAGCCGTCCCGGTCGGCGGCCTTCAGCGCCTGCATGACGGGATGCTCGGGCAACCAAGTCTGCAGCAGGGCCCGACCCGGACGGTCAGCGCGCCCGGCGCGGCCCGCCGCCTGGATCAGCATCTGGAAGGTGCGCTCGGCGGCGCGCAGGTCGCCGCCCCTCAGGCCCAGGTCGGCGTCGACCACGCCGACCAGCGTCAGGCGCGGAAAGTTGTGGCCCTTGGCCGCCGCCTGGGTGGCGACCAGCACGTCGATCTCGCCAGCCGCCATGCGCCGGACCAGCTCGCGTGCCGAGCCGGCGTCGGGCACGGTGTCGGAGCTGAAGATGGCCGTGCGGGCGTCGGGGAAACGCTCCCTGACCTCCTCCTCGACGCGCTCCACGCCCGGCCCGATCGACACCAGGCTGTCGGCCGCGCCGCAGTGCGGGCAGTGCGTCGGCTTCGGCATGGAGAAGCCCGTCAGGTGGCAGACCAGCCGTCCGGTGTAGCGGTGCTCGACCAGCCAGGAGTCGCTGTCCGGCGCCGTCATCCGCTCGCCGCAGGCGCGGCACAGGACGACCGGCGCATAGCCCCGGCGGTTGAGGAACAGCAGCGTCTGCTCGCGCCGCTCCAGCGTCTCGACCATGGCCTCGACCAGCGGCGGCGACAGCCAGCGGCCCTTGTCGGGCGGACTGTCGCGCAGGTCGATCAGGTCGATGTCCGGCAGGACCGCCGCCCCGTGCCGGGCGCCCAGACGGACCCAGCCGTAGCGGCCCGTCTCGGCGTTCCACAGGGTCTCGAGCGACGGGGTCGCCGAGGCCAGGACCACCGTCGCCTGTTCGATCCGTCCGCGCGCCACCGCCAGGTCGCGGCCGTGATAGACGATGCCCTCCTCCTGCTTGAAGGACCCGTCGTGCTCCTCGTCGACGACGATGAGGCGCAAGGCTCGGAACGGCAGGAACAGGGCGGAGCGGGCGCCGACCACCAACCTGAGACGGCCAGCCTGGACCGCCTCCCAGACGCGGCGGCGCTGGGGCGGGCTGACGGCGGAATGCCACTCGCCCGGCTCGGCGCCGAAGCGTCCGGCGATGCGGGCGATGATCGCCTGGGTCAGGGCGATCTCCGGCAGCAGGATGAGGATCTGCGCCTCGGGCTCAGCGCGGAGCGCGTGCGCGGCGGCCTCCAGATAGACCTCGGTCTTGCCCGAGCCGGTGACGCCGTCGAGCAGGATCGGCCGAAACTCGCGCGCGTCCAGCGCCTCGGCCAGCACGCGGGCGGCGGCGGCCTGGCCGGCGTTCAGGACGGCCGGGCGGTGGTCTGGGTTAGGCGCGGCGAAGGGCCGGTTCGCCGCGACCTCGAAGACCTCCAGCACGCCTTCGTCGACCAGTCCCTTGATGACGCCCGCCGAGACGTTCGCGGCGCGAGCGAGATCGGCCATGCCGGTCGCCTCGCCGTCGCCGAGCGTCTGAAGGACGCGCGTGCGCGCCTCGGTGGAACGGCCGGGCTCGCGGCCCGCGACGCGGCGCAGACGACGCTCGGGCCGGGGCGGCGGAGCGCGCAGGCCGCGCGTGGCCAGGAAGGCCATCTCGCCGGGCGGCGTCAGGGTCCAGCGCGCGGCCCAGTCAACAAACTCCAGGGTGCTGGGCGGCAGGGCCGGGTCATCGACCTTGCCCTCCAGCTCGCGCAGCCGCCGGTTCGAGCCGGTCGTCTCGCGCACCTCGGTAACGAGGCCGCGCACGCGGCGGGGGCCGAGCGGGACCACGACGTGCTCGCCGGGCTCCAGCGCCATGCCGTCCGGCACGGCGTAGTCGAAGGCCTCCGACAGCGGCAAGGGCAGGAGGACGGAGGCGACCCTCACGTCCCTTCTCCCCTTGCGGGAGAAGGTGTCAGGCGGAGCCTGACGGATGAGGGGTGGATGATCGTCTCCGCTTGAATTCGAGACGCTCGCACGGTTCTCCGGAAAGGTTGGCGCGACCCCTCATCCGACCTCGCTCCGCTCGGCCACCTTCTCCCGCAAGGGGAGAAGGACGCAACGCGCGGCCCTCGCGCTGGCTCGCGTTCGCCGTTAGAAGCTGAACCCATGAAACTGTTCATCGACAGCGCCGACGCCGCGCTCATCAAGGACCTGGCCCAGAGCGGCCTGGTCGACGGCGTCACCACCAATCCTTCGCTGATCGCCAAGTCGGGCCGGCCCATCGCCGAGGTCATCGCCGAGATTTGCGCCGCCGTCGAGGGGCCGATCTCGGCCGAGGTCGCCGCGACCGAAACCGACGCCATGCTGGCCGAGGGCCGCAAGCTCGCCGCCATCGCCGACAATGTCGTGGTCAAGCTGCCCCTGACCATGGACGGGCTGCGGGCGACCACCGCCTTCTCGGCGGACGGGATCGCCACTAACGTCACCCTGTGTTTCTCGGCGGCCCAGGCGCTGCTGGCGGCCAAGGCCGGCGCGACCTTCGTCTCGCCCTTCGTCGGCCGGCTGGAGGACCATGGCGCCGACGGCGTCGAGCTGCTGCACGAGATCCGGGCCATCTACGACGTGCATGGCTATGACACGGAAATCCTGGCCGCCTCGCTGCGCAATCCGGCCCATGTGACCGCCGCGGCCCTGGCCGGCGCGGACGCCGCGACCCTGCCGCCGGACGTCTTCAAGGCGCTCGTCAAACACCCCTTAACCGACAGGGGGCTTGATCAATTCCTCAAGGATTGGGCTTCGACGGGTCAGACCATCTGACCCGAGACGGGTGAGACTTCAGTGGGCGCGGCGGACAAGGCGACGGACGATCAACCGCAGGCGCTCGCGCCCTGGCCCGAGCTGCGCGGCTGGCTGAAAGAGAACCCCGAGCACCTGCTTGCGGACCACGAGCTGCTGCGCGAGCTGGAGCTTAAGCCGGCCGCGAAAAACGTGGTCGAGTTCGGCCCGGCCGCCCTGTCGCGGCTGGAAGAAGCGGTGAAGCGCGAGAGCGGCGCCCGCCGCGCGGTCGAGCACGTCGCCCGCGCCAACTTCGCCGCCCAGGCCCAGACCCATGTGACCGTGTTGGACCTGCTGGAGGCCAAGAACCACTCCGACCTGGCCGCGCGGCTGGACCACGCCTGCCAGGCGCGCTTCGGGCTGTCGGCCGTCTCGATCTGCGTCGAGAAGCCGGGCGTAGCGCCGTTCGGCTGGAAGCTGCTGCCCGAGGGCGGCGTCGGCAAGCTGCTGGGTGAGCACGGCCTGTCCTGGCTCGGCCCGGCGCCGGCGGGGCCGCAGCTGTTCGGCGCCCGCGCCGAAGAGGTGAAGAGCGTGGCGCTGGTCCGCATGGCCCTGTGGAGCCCGGCGCGGCACGCCGTCATCGCCTTCGGATCGCCCGAGCCGGAAGGCTTCACGCCCGACATGGGCTGCGAGCTGATCGCCTTCGTCACCCGCGTGGTCGAGCGCGTCATCGAGCGCTGGCCCGTGCTGGACCCGGCCGCGTGACAGGCGACGAGGCCGTCCAGGCCTGGATGGACTGGCTGGCCCACGAACGCCGCGCCTCGCCCCGGACCCTGGAAGCCTACGGCCGCATCGCGCGCGGCTATGTCGCCTTCCTCTCCAAGCATCGCGGCGAGCCGGTGACCCTTACCGGGCTGGCCTCCGTGCCCGCCGCCGAGGTGCGCGCCCATCTGGCGGCGCGGCGGTCCGGCGAGAAGGGACTGCAGGCCCGGTCGCTGGCCCAGACGCTGTCGGCCATCCGCGCCTTTCACCGCTTCCTCGACCGGCGGTTGGGCGCCCCGACGCCGCAGATCGCGCTGGTCCGCGGGCCGAAGGTGAAGCCCTCCATGCCCCGCCCCGTCAGCGAGGATCAGGCGATCGGACTGCTCGAGGAGCCCCGCGCCGATCCGGATCTCGATCGCTGGGAGGCCGCGCGCGACCGGGCGGTGATGAGCCTGCTCTACGGCTGTGGCCTGCGCATCTCGGAGGGCCTGTCCCTGACCGGCGCCGACCACCCGCTCGGCGAGGCGATCCGCGTCACCGGCAAGGGCGGCAAGACCCGGGTCGTGCCCATACTCCCGGCCGTGCGCGACGCGGTCGCCGACTACGTGCGTCTCTCACCCTGGCCCTTGGCGCAGGACGAGCCCCTCTTCCGGGCCAAGCGCGGCGGGCCGCTGAGCGCCCGGCACGT
>NZ_JANJTL010000021.1 GCF_024711105.1 Brevundimonas sp.
TATGAGAAGGCGCTGAAGGAGCGCCTGCGCCTGCTGACCGACGCCGCCGAGCAGGGGCGGGAGCCCGACGCCGTCTGGTTGGACGCGCTGGAGGCCCGGCTGGCCGAGGCCGGGACCGCCGCGGCCATCGCCCGCGCCGAGGCCCTGGCCGAGCTGCAGGCCGGCGTCGACGCGCGCGGCGACCGGCCCTTCCCCCAGGCCGACCTCGGCCTCGAAGGCGAGACCGAAGCCCTGGCCGCGCGCGGGGCGGCGCCCGACGAGATCGCCGCCTTCCTGACCGAGGGCTTCCGCCGCGCCCGCGCCCGCGACGCGGCCGCCGGCCGGTCCCTGTTCGGCCCGCACCGCTCGGACCTGACCGCCATCCACCGAGAGAAGGGCCGCGCCGCCGCCGAGGGCTCGTCCGGAGAGCAGAAGGCGCTGGTGCTGAACCTGATCCTCGCCCAGCTCTGGCGCCTGGCCGACACCACGCCTCGGCCGCTGCTCCTGCTCGACGAGGCGCCGGCCCACCTCGACGACGTCCGCCGCGCGGCCCTGTTCGACGAGATCGAGGCGCTCGGCCTCCAGGCCCTGATGACCGGCACCGAGCGCGGCCTGTTCGCCGCCCTGGAGGGCCGGGCGCGGTTCATCCGCGTGAGCGGTGGGGGATTCGAGATCGAATAAGCCCGTCACCCCGGCCGCAGCGCGGAGCGCGAAGAGCCGGGGGCTAAACGCAGACGGCGCCGCCGAGCTTGGGCCCCGGATCACGCCACGCGTGTCCGGGGTGACGGACAGGTTTGAACGCCCGCATCGAAGCTCAGCAGTCGCCTGAATTCAGAGCGGTATCCGTTCAAACGACGCCTCTAGGCCCCCGTCCTGTGGCGTGGTCTTACAGTGATCGCCGAGCGTTCCTGGGACAGCGATCACGAGGACAGATGAGGAGGGAGCACCAACCCGGGCGCAGCTGCACGAAGTGGCACTGCGGCACACAAATTTCGGCGGTCGCAGTGCCAACATCCGCCCCTCTGATCCTCGCCTGAACAGGGCGTCTTTTCCTCGCTTTTCCCCGCCTGAATCCCTATATCTGGACACCTCTCGCGGCGCGGATTCGCCGCGGATTTTTCAGCCCGTCTCCCGGGCCTCTCCGACAGATCGAATGACCGACCAGAACAATACGCCGCGCAATGAAGACACGGCCGAAGAGGCCGCCTACGGCGCGGAATCCATCAAGGTTCTCAAGGGCCTGGACGCGGTGCGCAAGCGCCCCGGCATGTACATCGGCGACACCGACGACGGCTCGGGCCTGCACCACATGGTCTATGAGGTGGTGGACAACGCCATCGACGAGGCTCTGGCCGGCCATGCCGACCTGGTCCAGGTCATTCTGAACGCGGACGGATCAGTCACCGTCACCGACAACGGGCGCGGCATCCCCACCGACATCCACGAGGGCGAAGGCGTCTCGGCGGCTGAAGTCATCATGACCCAGCTGCACGCCGGCGGTAAGTTCGACCAGAACTCCTACAAGGTCTCCGGCGGCCTGCACGGCGTGGGCGTCTCGGTCGTCAACGCCCTGTCCGACTGGCTGGAGCTGACCATCTACCGCAACGGCAAGCGCCACCAGATGCGCTTCGAACGCGGCGACACGTTCAAGTCGCTGGAAGTCACCGGCGAGGCCCCGATCCGCGACAAGGGCGACAAGGCCGGCCAGCCGCTGACCGGCACCGAGGTCACCTTCTATCCGTCAGTGACCACCTTCTCGCACATCGACTTCGACCTGAAGACGCTCGAGCACCGCCTGCGCGAGCTGGCCTTCCTCAACTCCGGCGTGACCATCCGCCTGGCGGACAACCGCGGCGCCGAGCCATTCGAGGAGATCCTGCACTACGACGGCGGGGTGGAGGCCTTCGTGCGCCACCTCGACAAGTCCAAGCAGCCCCTGCTCAAGGACGTCATCACCGTGCGCGGCAAGAAGGAGGGCGTCGAGCTCGACCTCGCCATGTGGTGGAACGACAGCTACCACGAGACCATGCTGTGCTTCACCAACAACATCCCCCAGCGGGATGGAGGCACGCACCTGTCGGCCTTCCGCGCGGCCCTGACGCGGGTCATGGGGGGCTATATCGAGCAGGCCGGCGCCGCCAAAAAGGAGAAGGTCTCCGTCACCGGTGAGGACGCCCGCGAGGGCCTGACCTGCGTGCTGTCGGTCAAGGTGCCGGACCCGAAGTTCAGCTCCCAGACCAAGGACAAGCTGGTCTCGTCGGAAGTGCGCCCGGCCGTGGAAAGCCTGTGCGCCGAGGGCCTGTCCCAGTGGTTCGAGGAGCACCCAGCTGAAGCGAAGGCGATCGTTGGCAAGATCGTCGAGGCCGCAGCCGCCCGCGAGGCCGCCCGCAAGGCGCGCGAACTGACCCGGCGCAAGTCGGCGCTTGATATCTCGTCCCTGCCCGGCAAGCTGGCTGACTGCCAGGAACGCGACCCGGCCAAGTCCGAGCTGTTCATCGTCGAGGGTGACTCGGCCGGCGGCTCGGCCAAGCAGGGCCGCAACCGCGAGAACCAGGCGGTCCTGCCGCTGCGCGGCAAGGTGCTGAACGTCGAGCGCGCCCGCTTCGACAAGATGCTGTCGTCAGACCAGATCGGGACCCTGATCATGGCGCTCGGCGCCGGCATCGGCCGCGACGAGTTCGACATCAACAAGCTGCGCTACCACAAGATCATCATCATGACGGACGCCGACGTCGACGGCGCCCACATCCGGACCCTGCTGCTCACCTTCTTCTACCGGCAGATGCCTGAGCTGATCGAGCGCGGCCACCTCTACATCGCCCAGCCGCCGCTTTATCGCGCAGGCAAGGGCAAGGCTTTCCGCTATCTGAAGGACGATGCGGAGATGAACGCCTTCCTCGTCGACGAGGGGGTGGAGGGCGCCGAGCTCGACCTGCCGTCCGGCGAGCGCCTGACCGGCCAGGACCTGCGCCGGCTGGTCGACGAGGCCCGCGCGGCCAAGGCTCTGATCGACCGGCTGTCGCTGCGCGCCCCGGCCTTCGCGGTCGAGCAGGCGGCGCTTGCCGGCCTGTTCGCCGAGGGCGGCGACCCCATGCGCGCAGCCAACCGCTTCGACCTCTACAACGAGGAGGGCGACGGCGCCTGGACGGGTGAACCCGGCGAGGCCGGCGCCTTCGTCTTCAGCCGCGTGCGCCGCGCCGTCTCCGAACGCATCGTGCTCGAGGAGGCCCTGGTCCGCTCCATGGACGCGCGCCGACTGGGCGAGCGCTCCGCCGCCATGGCCGAGTCGTTCTCGGCCCCGTCGGTCTTCCGCCGCAAGGAGAAGAGCTCAGTCATCCGCGGCCCGCTGGACCTCGTCCAGGCGGTGCTGGACGCCGGCAAGAAGGGCCTGTCGATCCAGCGCTACAAGGGCTTGGGCGAGATGAACGCCGAGCAGCTTTGGGAGACCACGCTCGACGACAACGCCCGCACCCTCCTGAAGGTCAAAGTCGAGCACGCCGACGACGCCGACGACCTCTTCGCCAAGCTGATGGGCGACGTCGTCGAACCGAGGCGCGAGTTCATCCAGGAAAACGCCCTGGACGCCGAGATCGACACCTGACGGGAGCTACGCCCGTCCGATCGAGGTGTAGGTGAAGCCGGCGGCCCGCATGTCGTCGGGGCGATAGACGTTGCGCAGGTCGACTAGGACGGGGGCCTTCGCCAGTTTCTTCACGCGTTTCAGATCCAGCGCGCGGAACTGGTCCCACTCGGTGACGATGACGATCACGTCGGCGCCCTCGACCGCCTCATAGGGACCGTCGGTCATGATCACCTCGGGCAGGAGCTTTTCGGCCTCATGCATTCCTTCGGGGTCGAAGGCGCGCACTGTCGCCCCCGCCGCGATCAGGGCCGGGGCGATGTCCAGCGAGGGCGCGTCGCGCATGTCGTCGGTGTTCGGCTTGAAGGTCAGGCCCAGCATGGCGACCGTCTTGCCCCGGGCGCTTCCGCCCAGCGCCTCGATGACGCGGCCGGCCATGGCCTTCTTGCGGGCGTCGTTGATCTCGACGGTAGTCTCGATCAGGCGTAACGGCGCGCCGGCGTCCTTGGCCGTATGGACGACCGCAAGGGTGTCTTTTGGGAAGCAGCTGCCGCCATAGCCGGGGCCTGCGTGCAGGAACTTGGAGCCGATCCGGTTGTCCAGCCCGATGCCGCGAGCCACCTGCTGGACGTCAGCTCCGACCAGTTCGCACAGGTCGGCCATCTCGTTGATGAAGGTGATCTTCATCGCCAGGAAGGCGTTGGCCGCATACTTGATCAGCTCCGAGGTCCGCCGGCCCGTGAACAGGATCGGTGTCTCGTTCAGATTCAGCGGACGGTAGAGTTCGCTCATCGGTTCGCGGGCGCGCTCATCCTCGATGCCGACCACCACGCGGTCGGGCCGCTTGAAGTCGTTGATGGCCGCGCCCTCGCGCAGGAACTCGGGGTTGGAGACGACCGCGAAGTCGGCGTCCGGGCGTACGCGCCGGATGATGGCCTCGACCTCGTCGCCGGTGCCGACCGGCACGGTCGACTTGGTGACGATCACCGTGAAGCCGTCGATCAGTCCCGCGATCTCCTCGGCCGCCGCGTAGACGTAGGACAGGTCCGCATGGCCGTCGCCGCGGCGTGAAGGCGTGCCGACCGCGATGAAGACCGCGTCGGCTTCCCGGATGGCCTGGGCTCCGTCCACCGCGAAGAACAGCCGGCCGTCGCGGACATTCGTGGCGACCAGATCATCCAGACCCGGCTCGTAGATCGGCATCTCGCCGCGCTCCAGCCGCTCGATCTTGGAGGCGTCCTTGTCGATGCAGGTCACGACGTGGCCGAAGTCGGCGAAGCAGGCGCCGGACACCAGGCCGACGTATCCGGTTCCGATCATGGCGACGCGCATGGGTCAGGCCTTCAGGTCATTCAGAAAATAGGGCGGCCAAATAGCCCGGCGGGGGTCGAAACGCCAGCCGGGCGGTAACCCTTCACGGTCACGCTTGGGAAGGGGGTTCAGCCGCAGGCTTGTCGGGAGTCGGGGAGGGCCCGGACGGATCATCGTTAACGCTCGCTAAACGGGGGCGGCGTTAACCCTGTTCGGGCCAAAAGGGGGTCCTTGCATGTACGACGCCGCCCAGAAGTGGGAGCCGCTTCCGGAACAGGGTCCCGGCCGCGATTTCGCACCCAGGACGCGACTGCTCGACGGCAAGGTTGTGCTGGTCACGGGCGGCACGGGCTCCTTCGGTCGACGCTTCGTCAAGGAGGTTCTGGCCACCCAGGCGCCGCGCAAGCTGATCGTCTTCTCGCGCGACGAGCTCAAGCAGTACGAGATGCGCCAGGAGCTGGCCGAGCTCTTCCCCAAGCCCACGCTCGACCGGATGCGCTTTTTCCTGGGCGACGTGCGCGACCGGGCTCGCATGGAGCTGGCCTTCCGCGGCGTCGACGTGGTCGTCCACGCCGCGGCGCTGAAACAGGTGCCGGCCGCCGAATACAATCCGTCCGAGTGCATCCAGACCAATGTCATGGGCGCCGAGAACGTGGTCTGGGCCTGCCTGCACAATCACGTCGAGAAGGTCATCGCGCTTTCGACCGACAAGGCCTGCTCGCCGATCAACCTCTATGGTGCGACCAAGCTGGCTTCGGACAAGACCTTCGTGGCCGCCAACAACCTGGCCGGCGACATCGGCACGCGCTTCTCGGTGGTCCGCTACGGCAACGTCATGGGCTCGCGCGGCTCGGTCGCCCCTCTGTTCCAGCGCCTGCTCGACCAGGGGGTCAGCGAACTGCCGATCACGGACGAACGCATGACCCGCTTCTGGATCACGCTGGAGCAGGGTGTGAACTTCGTCCTGTCGTCCATGGAGCTGATGCGCGGCGGCGAGGTCTTCGTGCCGAAGATCCCGGCCACCACCATCACCCAGCTGGCCCAGGTCATGGCGCCCGAGCGGGGCGTGAAGGTGGTCGGCATCCGGCCGGGTGAAAAGCTGCACGAGATGATGATCTCGCCCGACGACGCCCGCCAGACGGTGGACCTCGGCGACCGCTACGCCATCGAGCCGGACTTTGTCGAATATCCGCGCGAGAGCTTCGCCGACACAGGCGACGGCCGCCGCGTGGCCGAGGGCTTCGCCTATGCGTCCGACACCGCAGACCGGCTGGACGCGCGGGGCCTGATGGCGCTGCTGGAACGGGCCCATGCCTGACGGGACAGGCGCGCCGCCGTTCCTGCCCTACGGCCGCCAGTCGATCGACGAGGCCGACCTCAGGGCCGTGGCCGACGCGCTCCGCGGCGACTTCCTGACCACCGGACCGCTGGTCGACCGCTTCGAGCGCGCCTTCGCCGAAAAGGTCGGCGCCGCCGAGGCCGTGGCCTGCGGCAACGGCTCCCACGCGCTCCATCTCGCCTACAAGGCCGCGGGGCTTCAGCCCGGCGACGCCGTGGTGGTCCCGGCCGTCACCTTCGTGGCCACCGCCTCCTCGGCCGCCTACGAGGGCGCTCAGATCGTCTTCTCCGATGTCGACCCCGTCTCCGGCCTGATGACGCCCGAGACCCTGGCCGAGGCGCTGCGCCGCGTCGATGGCCGCCGCGTCCGCATTGTCGCCCCGGTTCACCTGGCCGGCGCCCCGTGTGACCTCGCCAACATCTCCAGACTGGCCGAGCGGGTCGGCGCCGCCGTCATCGAGGACGCCTGCCACGCCGCCGGCACCGTCGCGCCCGAAGGCGTCACCGGCGACTGCGCCCGCTCGCTGATGGCCTGCTTCTCCTTCCACCCGGTCAAGACCCTGACCACCTGCGAGGGCGGGATGGTCACCACCAACGACCGCGCCCTGGCCGAGCGCATGCGCCGCCTCCGCACGCAAGGCATCACGCGCGAGGCCGGCGACTTCCTGCTCGACGACGACGCCTTCGACGGTGGCGAGGCCAACCCCTGGTGGCACGAGCAGCACGACCTCGGCTTCAACTACCGGCTGTCGGACGTGCAGTGCGCGCTCGGCCTCAGCCAGCTGTCGCGGCTCGACGCCTTCGTGGCCCGCCGGGCGGCCCTGGTCGCGCTGTATCGCGAAGCCCTCGCCCCGCTCGCGCCCCTGGTCACGGTCGCGCCCTATGCGGGCCGGCCCGCCTGGCACCTGATGCAGGTGCGGATCGACTTCGAGGCCGCTGGCCTGTCGCGCCGTGAGGTGATGGCAGGCCTGAAGGCGCGAGGCGTCGGCACCCAGGTCCACTACATCCCCGTGCATCGCCAGCCTTACTGGCGCGCCCGCAACGGCGAACTGGCCCTGCCGGGCGCGGACGCCTTCTACGCCCGCACGCTCAGCCTGCCGCTCTTCCCCGCCATGGCCGACGATGATCCGGCCCGCGTCGTCGAGGCGCTCAAGGCGGTGCTCGGGGCCCGGCCATGACGGTCGAGACCCTGCGCCTGCGTCCGGCCACCATGGAGGACGCCAAGCGCCTGTTCGACTGGCGCGACGACCCCGAAACCCGCTTCTGGTCGCACAACCAGGGCCCGCTCGTCTGGGAGGACCACCTGGCGTGGCTGGAGCGCTGGCTGGGAGCCCACGACCGCGTCATCTTCGTCGGGGAAGCGGTCCGCACGGATCAACCCATCGGCGTCGTGCGCTTCGACGAACTGGCCGACGGGACCCACGAGGTCGGCATCACCGTAGCGCCCGAGTTCCGGGGCCGCGGCTGGGCGGGCAAGCTGCTCCGCGCCGGGCTGGCGCACCGTGAAGGCCAGACCGTTATCGCCCAGGTGATGAGCGAGAACCGCCGTTCCCGAAGCTTGTTCGCCTCGGCCGGCTTCCGTCAGGTTCGCGAGGAAGACGGCGTTGTTCACTTCCGGCTCGACGCCCGCTCCGGGGCGGCGGCATGAGCCGCGAGGTCATCATCGACGGCCGCCGCATCGGCCCGGATCACAGCCCGTATGTGATCTGCGAGATCTCCGGCAACCACAACGGCTCCCTGGACCGGGCGCTGGCGCTCGTCGACGCGGCCGCCGACACGGGCTGCGACGCGATCAAGCTGCAGACCTACACGCCCGACACCCTGACGCTGGACTGCGACGGGCCGGGCTTCCGCATCGAGGGCGGGCCCTGGGACGGCCGGACGCTGCACGACCTCTACGCCGAGGCTCACACCCCCTACGCCTGGCACGCCGCCCTGTTCGACCGCGCGCGGGCGCGCGGCGTGACGGTCTTCTCGACGCCCTTCGACGAGACGGCCATCGACCTGCTCGAGGGCCTGGGCGCGCCCGCCTACAAGATCGCCTCCTTCGAGGCGACCGATCACGGCCTGATCGCGGCGGCGGCCCGCACCGGCAAGCCGCTGATCATCTCCACCGGCCTGGCCTCCTTCGAGGAGATCGGCGAGGCCGCCGAGACGGCGCGGGCCAACGGCTGCGGCCAGCTCGTCCTACTCCACTGCATCAGCGCCTATCCGGCCCCGGTCGACCAGGCCAATGTCCGCACCGTGCCGCATCTGGCCGAGGCCTTCGGCTGCGTCTCGGGCCTGTCGGATCACACGCTCGGCTCAGCCGCCTCGGTCGCCTCCATCGCGCTCGGCGGGGCGGTGATCGAAAAGCACTTCACTCTGGCCCGCGCCGACGGCGGGCCGGACGCCGGCTTCTCGCTGGAACCGGCCGAGTTCGCCGCGCTCGTGCGCGACTGCAAGGACGCCTGGGCCGCGCTCGGCCGCGCCTCCTACGAACGCAAGCCGGCCGAGGCCGCCAACGCCCAGTTCCGCCGCTCGCTGTATGTGGCGAACGACGTGCCGCAGGGCGCGGCCCTGACGCCCGGCAATGTCCGCTCGATCCGCCCCGGCTTCGGCCTGGCCCCAGTCCATCTGCCGGCGGTCCTGGGCCGCGCGGCGGCCCGTCCGCTCTCCAAGGGAGAACCCCTGTCGTGGGACATGATCGCCTGACCGCCGACGCCCTTATGGCGGTCGAGCCCCGCTACGCCCGCTCCGAGGCCATGCTGGAGCGCGCGCTGCGCACCATCCCGCTGGGCGCCCAGACCTTCTCCAAGAGCCTGACCCAGTTCCCGAGGGGCGCGGCGCCCTTCTTCGCCAGCCGCGCCCGGGGCGCGACCCTGTGGGACGTGGACGGCAATCCGTACACGGACTTCGTCAATGCGCTGTGCAGCGTCACCCTCGGCTACGGCGATCCGGATGTCGACGCCGCGGTCGAGCGGCAGCTCAGGGACGGGGTGATCTTCTCGCTCTCGCACGCCCTGGAGGCCCAGGTGGCCGAGCGCATCGTGCGCATGGTGTCCTGCGCCGAGAAGGTCCGTTTCGGCAAGAACGGCTCGGACGCCACTTCCGGCGCCATCCGCATCGCGCGGGCCGCCACGGGCCGGGATCACGTGCTGGTCTGCGGCTATCATGGGTGGCAGGACTGGTACATCGGCTCGACCGCCCGGAACCTGGGCGTGCCCCAGGCGACGCGGGAACTGACCCACGCCTTCCCCTATGACGACCTGCCGGCGCTGGAGGCCCTGCTCGACGGGTTGAAGGGTCAGGTCGCCGCGGTCATCCTCGAGCCGATGAACGTCCGCGAGCCGTCGCCCGGCTATCTCGAAGGGGTGAAGCGGCTCGCCCACGCCGCCGGCGCGGTCCTGATCTTCGACGAGACCATCACCGGCTTCCGCTACGCGCGGGGAGGGGCCCAGGAGCAGTTCGGCGTCACGCCCGACCTCTGCACGCTGGGCAAGGGGCTGGCCAACGGCTTTCCCCTGTCCGCCGTCTGCGGCCGGGCCGACCTGATGGCCCTGATGGAGGAGGTCTTCTTCTCCTTCACCATGGGCGGCGAATGCCTGTCGCTCGCCGCCGCCGACGCCGCCCTGGCCAAGCTGGAGCGCGAGCCGGTGGTCGAGACCCTGGCTCAGCGGGGCCGCGAGGTGCTGGATGGGGCGCAGGACCTGATCGACCGGCACGGCCTGGGCGAGGTGTTCACCCTGTCGGGCCATCCCGCCTGGTCCTTCCTCGCCATCAAGGATCAGCCCTCGGCCGACGCCTTCACGCTCAAGACCCTGTTCATGCAGGAGGTCCTGGGGCGCGGCGTGCTGGCCTACGGCACGCACAACATGAGCTACGCCCACGGCGGCGCCGAAGTCGCGGCGCTGCTGGCCGCCTATGACGCGACCTTCGCCGTGATGGCCGAGGCCTTGTCCGACGGCGACGTGCTCGCCCGTCTCCGCTGCGAACCGCTCAAGCCTCTCTTCAAGGTGCGATGATGATCCTCGCCGTCCTGCAGGCCCGCATGAGTTCGTCCCGCCTTCCGGGCAAGGTGATGAAGCCGATCCTGGGCCAGCCGATGATCGGACGGCAGCTCGAACGCCTGAGGCGCGCCGAGACCCTGGACCGCCTGCTGGTCGCCACCAGCCTCGACGTCTCCGACGATCCGCTGGCGGACTATTGCGAAAGTCTGGGCGTGAAGGTCTTCCGCGGCTCGCTGTCCGACGTGCTTGGCCGCTTCCAGGGCGCGGCTCTGATTTGCGGCGGGGTTCAGCACGTGGTGCGGCTGACGGCCGACTGCCCGCTGGCTGAGCCGGGCGTCATCGACGCCTGCGTGCGCCTGCATCTGGCGACCGGCGCGGACTACACCTCCAACACCATCGAGCGCTCCTATCCAGACGGGCTCGACGTCGAGGTCATGCGCGCCGAGGCCCTGGCCGACGCCGCCCGCGAGGCCGACGACCCCTACGAGCGCGAGCACGTCACGCCCTTCCTCTACCGCCGCCCGGAGCGCTACCGCATCGCCCAGCTTCGCCAGACCCGGAACCTGTCCGACCTGCGCTGGACGGTCGACACGGCCGAGGACTTCGCCTTCGTCGAGTCGGTCTTCGCCACGCTGGGGGAGGGACCGTTCGGGCAGGAAGCCGTCGCCGCCCTGCCGTTCGAGCGCCGCGCCGCATGAGCCGCATCGACGGCGAACGCCTGTTCCTCCGCAAGCTGACGGTCGCCGACGTGTCGGACGCCTACGTCGGCTGGATGAACGACCCGGAGACCAACCGCTTCCTGGAGACGCGCTGGACCGCCCACGACCGCGCCGCCGTCGAGGCCTTCGTCGCGGACAAGGCCGGGAGCGCGACCGAGCACCTGTACGGAATCTTCCTGAAGGAACCCGAGCGGCACATCGGCAATCTCAAGATCGGCCCGGTGGACGCCCGCCATGACCGCGCGGCCGTCAGCTATCTCATTGGCGCCCGCGACGTCGCCGGTCGCGGCCTGGCGACCGAGGCCGTGCGCCTCGGCGTCCGGCTAGCCTTCGAGCGCCATGGGGTCGGGAAGCTCACCGCCGGCGCCTATGCTGACAATGTCGCCAGTATCCGCGTGCTGGAAAAGGCGGGCTTCGTGCGGGAGGGCGTGCTGCGCGCACACGCGGCCTTCGAATCAGGGCGGACCGACGTGATCGAGTTCGGTCTGCTGCCAACCGATCCTATTCCGCCAGGCTGAGCACCGTCCGAGCGACCCGCTCGGCGCCCCGACCGTCGCATACTGCGGCCGCCGCGCGCGCCATCTGGCCCCGCATCCGTGCGTCCTCCGCCAGGGTCTGCACGACGTCCGCCAGCGCCGCCTCGAAGCCGCCTGCGCGGGCGTCGATCACCTGAGCCGCTCCGCGCCGCTCCAGCGCCCGCGCATTGGGGAGCTGGTTGTCGGCCAGGACCAGCAGAACGGTCGGCAGGCCCACCACGCAGCGCTCGAATGAGGACGACCCTCCGGCCCCAACCGCCAGGTCCGCAGTCGCCGACAGGCTCGCCATGTCGTGCGCCGGAGCATGCACCCGCAGCTGGTCATCCGCCTGCGTCTCCAGCCAGCCGAGGCTGGGCCCCTCGGGGCCGACGACCACCTCCAGGGTTGCCTCGCCGCAGACTGGCCTGATCGCCTCGACCACCCGCCGGGTGATCCCGCCCACGTCGGTGAGGCCCATGGACACCAGGATGCGCCCCGCAGGTCCCTGCGCCCGCTCCCGCAGGTTGAGCGCCATCGGCCTGCGCGCCGCGAACTCCGGCCGCACCAGGGCATGGTCCGGCCCCAGCAGCAGCCTCGCGCTTGTCAGGCCCGCGTAATCCGCCGCAGTCCGGTCCGGCCCCGGATCGGCGATCAGATCCACGCCCATCGGCCGATCCGGGAGATCATCGACCGCAGCTGACGGCCGCCCAGCCGTGAGCGCGCGGTGATGTTCCGCCGAGAGCCGGAAATGATCGAAGACCACCGCATCGGCCGCCGTGGTATGCTTGACCGTCAGGCCGTCCGGCTCGGTGGAGTTCAGGAGCCGTACCTCCAGCCCCCTTGGCGCGAAGGCCTCGATCACACCTGCCGCCGAGCGCGGGACCGCCAGCGCGGGCTCCGCCCCCTGCGCCCACAGCGCCTCGGCCAGGGTCAGCATCCGCATCACATGCCCACCCCCGATCGCGGGGCCGCCGTCGGCGAGGAGCAGGATACGCGGAGCCATGGCCTCGTGTGCCTCGCATCGCGCGCAAAGCAAAGGCCCCGCCGGATTGCTCCGGCGGGGCCTCGCCTTGGTTTCAGACCGTCAGGCCTGATCTCGATCGACCGCTCCTTTAGCGGTTGATGTTGATCGTGGCGCGACGGTTCAGCGGCTCACGCACGCCATCCGGGGTCGGACGGGCGAGATCGGTCTCGCCGCGGCCCTCGGTGGTGATGGCGCCGCCGGTCACACCCTGGGCGACTAGGGCGTCACGGACTGTGGCCGCGCGACGCTGCGACAGGCGCACATTGTAGGCGGCCGAGCCCGAAGTATCGGCGTGGCCCACGATGTGGACGCGGGTCGCGCCACCGGCGCGGGCGTGGGCCGCGGCCTGGCGAACCACTTCCTGGGCCTGAGGCGTCAGGTCGTAGCGATCCCAGTCGAACAGCACCACGAACTCACGCGCCTGCCACGGCGGAGGCGGGGGAGGCGGCGGCGGCGGAGGCGGCGGGGGAGGCGGCGGCGGGGGAGGCGGCGGCGGAGGCGGAGGCGGCGGAGGCGGGGTGTCCGCCCCGAACGCCCAGCGCAGGCCGATCGACACCGAGCTGTCCTCGAAGTCGCCTTCGAACGAGCCCGGAACCCATCCCGGGGCCGACGAGCTGGAGTTCGACTCGAACGTGACGTCCGAGGTCTTCATGTACCGCGCCGTCAGATCGAGGTTCAGACGGTCGGACAGGGCCCAGGCGAAGCCGCCCAGCACCTGCCAGGCGAAGCCGGTGTCCTCGTCGTCGATCATCAGATTGGCCGGGGTCGGGCCGGCCGGCGAGGTCGAGAACTGGCCCAGCGCGTCGACCGAAACGCGGTTGAAGCCCGCGCCGACGCCGACGAACGGCCGCAGCCGCCAGTCGTCGCTGCCCATGTCCCAGATCAGGTTGCCCATCAGGCTCCACTGATCGACCGAACCCTCGGGGCCGCCGCAGGGCGAAGACGCCGTACGGGTCACGCCGGGGGTGCAGAGCGCCACGCTGGTCGGCGGGGTCTGGGGTTCCGGATTGATGGCCGAGACCAGGTCGCCGGGGCGGTATCCGCCTTCCAGCTCGACGCGCCAGTTCGGATTGAAGCGATAGCCCAGGCGCACGAAACCGGCCCAGCTCGGGTCGGTTGCGAAGTCGAAGGCGTAGGGACCGCCGTCGGGCGCGAGGCCTTCGCTCTCCAGAACGAAGTCACCCTGCCAGTGATATCCAAGATCGAGCGCGCCGTACCAGCCGTCGGGATCCGCCATGGCGGGGCCCGCGAGTCCAAGCAGCACGACGCCAGCCGTTCCGGCCAGCAACCGACTTCTCATGTCCATCTTCCCTTTTTGACGCGCGACCCAAGGAATGGCCCCGCTACCCAAGCCGCCCAACGGTTCTCTTGGGGACGTGGTTCCGTCCTCCGTGAGATCAGCCGCCAGACTGTTGCCCTTTTTCAACACTGATCGGGGCCGAGCTTTGGCCAACCTTGGCCGTTTCTGCGACCCAGGCTGTCCAGGGCCTGAGTTCCATACCCCACCGGGATTTCAGCTGAGCGACGGAGAGACGAGAGTCTCGTGGCCGCGGCGCCGTCGCGCCGTATTCGGAACTCGATATGGGCCGGAGCGCCTCGTCCGTCCCGTTTTCCCGCTCCAGTCCGGCGATGAGGTCTCGGGCCACCTCGCACCAGGTCGCCGACAAGGGGCCCGCGACGTGCAGGATGCCGGGTTCGCCCCGCCCTTCCAGGCGCATTTGCGCGATTTTCAGCAGCGCCGCGGCCAGATCATCGGCGTGGGTCGGGTTGCCCATCTGATCATCGACGACCCGCAGCGCCTCACCGCGCCGGGCCCGCTCGAGGATCGCCCGGACGAAGCCGGACATCTCCGACAACAACCAGGCCGTGCGCACGACTAGCGCCTGCGGATTGGCCGCGAGCAGCAGGCGCTCGCCCTCGGCCTTGCTGCGGCCGTAGGCCTGAACCGGCGCGACGGGATCCGCCTCGCTGTAGGGGCCACCCGACCCGCCGCCGTAGACGTAGTCCGTCGAGACGTGGATCAGCAGGCTGCCTGAGCCGAGGGCGGCTTTCGCGATCGCTTCGGGCGCGCGGGCGTTGACAGCGAAGGCCAGGTCCGGCTCGGCCTCGGCGCGGTCGACCGCCGTATAGGCCGCCGTGTTGATCACCACGTCGGGGCGCTCGGAACGGATCAGCTCGGTCACACTGTCGGGATCGAGCAGGTCCGCGCGGTCCCGCCCGGTAAAGGAGAGACGCCAGCCCTCGGGCGCCGTCGCCCGGGCCAGGCCGCGGGCCAGTTGGCCAGTCTGGCCCAGGACCAGCACACGGGTCACCGGCCCGTCCCTCTCCGAGCCAGGCCGCCCGCGGCGATCGAAGCCTCGCACCAGGCCGGGTTGGAGAGGTACCAGTCGACGGTCTCGGCCAGCCCGCTTTCGAAATCATGCCGAGGCCGCCAGCCCAGCCCGCTTTCGGCCCGCGACGGATCTACGGCGTAGCGCCGGTCGTGGCCCGGCCGATCCTCGACCCGGGTGATCAGAGAGGCGTGGGGCGCGCCGTCGGGGCGACGCTGGTCGAGCAGGGCGCAGATCGCCTCGACCACCTGCCGGTTGGTCCGCTCCTGCCGCGCCCCGAACAGATAGGTCGCGCCGGGCCTCCCCCGCTCCAGCGCCAGCAACAGACCCTCGGCGTGATCGTCCACGTGCAGCCAGTCGCGCACCTGCAGCCCGTCGCCGTAGACTGGCAGCGGCTCGCCGCGCGCGCCCTTCAGGATCATCAGCGGGATCAGCTTCTCGGGATGCTGATAGGGCCCGAAGTTGTTCGAGCAGTTGGTCAGGATGACGGGCAGGCCGTAGGTCTCCCGCCAGGCCCGCGCAAGGTGGTCCGCCCCCGCCTTCGACGCCGCATAGGGCGAACGCGGCCGATAGGGGCTGGCTTCCGAAAAGGCGCCGTCGGGGCCCAAGTCGCCGAACACCTCGTCGGTCGAGACGTGCAGGAAGCGGAAGCCCTCCGGCTCGCCCTGCGACCTCCACCAGGTCAGGGCCGCGTCCAGCATCACCTGTGTCCCGACCACATTGGTCCGCACGAAGGCCGCCGGGCCGTCGATGGAGCGATCCACGTGGCTCTCAGCCGCCAGGTGCAGCACCGCGTCGGGTCGCGCCGCCTCGAAGGCCCGCGCGACCGTCTCCGGATCGAAGATGTCGCCGACGATCAGGTCGAAGCCGTCGCGCCCCTCGAACGCCGCCAGGGTCATCGGATTGGCCGCATAGGTCATGGCGTCGACCACCGTGACCTGGTCCCCACGCGCCAGGAGCGCCCGCACCACCGCCGAGCCGATGAAGCCCGCGCCGCCCGTGACCAGCGCCCGCATCAGGCGGCGTCCCATTCGAAATAGGCCGGCAGGTCCTTCAGCCGCGGCTGGACCCGATCCTTGTCCGAAACCGCCGCGCCGGCGATCTCCGGCCAGTCGATGGCCAGGTCCGGGTCGTTCCACAGCAGGCCCAGGTCCCGCTCGGCGTCGAAGAAGCCGTCGACCTTGTAGAGAACCAGGGTGTCCGGCTCGAGCGTCACCAGCCCATGCGCCGTGCCGCGCGGCGCCAGCATCTTCAGCCCGTTCTCAGCCGACAGTTCGGCTTTCACATGCCGGCCATAGGTCGGCGAGCCGCGCCGGATGTCGACCACCACGTCCAGCACCCGTCCGCGCAGCACCGAAACCAGCTTGGCCTGGGCGGACGGCGGCGACTGGAAATGCAGGCCGCGCACCGTCCCGGCCTCCTTCGACCAGGCCAGATTGTCCTGCACCCAGTCGTTGGCGATCCCCGCGGCCTCGAAGGCCCGCCGGCTCCAGTGTTCGGAGAACGACCCGCGCGCATCCGGATAGACCGGCGGCGGCCCGACCAGCTTCACGCCCGGAATCTCGAGGTCCTGCACTCGCATGGCCCCCTCAAACCACGCCCGCCCGGTTTGCGGAAGCGCTTGCTTGACGTGGCGACCGCCGACTAATGCGGAGCTTCCCGTTCAGGACTGGAGTTCGCCCATGACCATCCGCTTCGACGGCCGCGTGGCCATAGTGACGGGCGCCGGCGGCGGCCTGGGCCGCCAGCACGCCCTGGCGCTGGCCCGGCGCGGGGCCAAGGTGGTGGTGAACGACTTCGGCGGCGCCCGTGACGGAACCGGCGGCTCGGCGACCCCGGCCGAGGAAGTGGTCGCCGAGATCGAGGCGATGGGCGGCGAGGCCATGGCCAATCCGGCCTCTGTCACCGACTTCGCCTCGGTCCAGGCCATGGTCGAGGCCGCGCTGGAACGCTGGGGCCGCGTCGACATCCTGGTCAACAACGCTGGCGTCCTGCGCGACAAGACCTTCGCCAAGATGGAGCTCGACGACTTCCGCTTCGTGCTGGAGGTCCACCTGATGGGTGCGGTCAACTGCACCAAGGCGGTGTGGGAGACGATGCGCAATCAGAACTACGGGCGCATCGTGATGACGACCTCGTCCTCGGGCCTCTACGGCAACTTCGGCCAGTCGAACTACGGCGCGGCCAAGATGGGCCTGGTCGGCCTGATGCAGACCCTGTCGATCGAGGGGGCCAAGAACGACATCCGGGTGAACTGCCTGGCCCCGACCGCCGCCACCCGCATGACCGAGGATCTCGGCGCGCGGCTGGATCTCGACGCGCTGCGGCCCGAGTTCGTCTCGCCCGGACTGCTGCATCTGGTCAGCGAGACCGCGCCGACCCGCGCCATCCTCTGCGCCGGCGCCGGCGGCTTCGAGGCGGCCCACGTGACCCTGACCCAGGGCATCTACGCCGTGGGCGACGACGCCCCCGAGCAGGTCGCGGCCCGCTGGGACGAGATCACCGACCGCACCGACTCCATCGTGCCCGAGAGCGGCGCCGCCCAGGGCATGACCGAAATGACCAAGGCCATGAAGGCGAAGGGATAGACCCATGCGTGAAGCCGTCATCGTCGCGACCGCCCGCACCCCGATCGGCAAGGCCTATCGCGGCGCCTTCAACGACACCCAGGCCCAGGCGCTGGGCGCTCATGCGATCAAGCACGCGGTCGAGCGCGCCGGGGTCGATCCGGGCGAGATCGAGGACGTGGTCATGGGCGCCGCCCTCCAGCAGGGCTCGACCTCGACCAACATCGCGCGCCAGGCGGCTCTGCGCGCCGGCCTGCCGGTCACGGTCGCGGGCATGAGCCTGGACCGCCAGTGCGCCTCGGGCCTGATGGCCATCGCCACCGCCGCCAAGCAGGTCGTCCACGACGGCATGGCCGTCACCGTCGGCGGCGGGCTGGAGTCCATCTCGCTGGTCCAGAACCAGCACATGAACCTCTACCGCCGCGAGGACGCCGAGCTCGTACGCATGGTCCCGGCCATCTACATGCCGATGCTGGAGACCGCCGAGGTCGTCGCCGCCCGTTACGGGATCAGCCGCGACGCCCAGGACGAATACGCCTTCGAGTCGCAGCAACGCACGGCGCAGGCCCAGGCCGAGGGCCGTCTCGACGCCGAAATCGCGCCCATGACCACCACCATGCAGGTGGTCGACAAGGCCACCGGCGAGGCCTCGCCGCGCGAGGTCACCCTGTCGAAGGACGAGGGCAACCGCCCGGACACCACGCTGGAGGGCCTGCAGTCCCTGAAGCCGGTCTTCGGCTCCGGCCAGCAGATCCAGCAGGGCGCCTACATCACCGCCGGCAACGCGTCCCAGCTGTCGGACGGCGCTTCAGCCAGCGTCCTGATGGAGGCGAAGGACGCCGAACGCCGCGGACTGACGCCGCTCGGGGCCTATCGCGGCATGGCGGTGGCGGGCTGCGAGCCCGACGAGATGGGTATCGGACCGGTCTTCGCCGTACCCCGCCTGCTGGAGCGCCACGGCCTGACCGTCGACGACATCGGAATCTGGGAGCTGAACGAGGCTTTCGCCGTCCAGGTCATCTACTGCCGCGACCGGCTGGGCATCCCCAACGACCGCCTCAACGTCTCCGGCGGCGCCATCTCCATCGGCCACCCCTACGGCATGTCCGGCGCCCGCCTCACCGGCCACGCCCTGATCGAGGGCAAGCGGCGCGGGGCGAAATACGCCGTCGTCACCATGTGCGTCGGCGGCGGCATGGGGGCCGCCGGCCTTTTCGAAATCTACTAGGCGACCCACGCCTCCAGTAGGCTGCGGGCTATGGCGTAGGGGTTCGGCGCGCGGATTTCAGGATGCGTGCCCGCCAGCACCGCGCGGATTTCCTCGCGCGTGAACCAGCGCACCTCTTCCAGCTCCGTCTGGTCGGGCGCGGCCTGGTCGTCCTCGACCTCGGCGAACAGGCCGATCATCAGGCTGGAGGGAAACGGCCAGGGCTGGCTGGAGTGGTAGGTGACCGCCGTCGCGGTCAGGCCGGCCTCTTCCTTGAGCTCGCGCGCGCAGGCCTCCTCGATCGACTCGCCCGGCTCCAGGAAGCCCGCCAGTGCGGACATCGAGCCCTTGGGCCAGGCGGCCTGCCGCCCCATCAGGCAGCGGCCTTCGTGCGTCGCCAGCATGATCACGACCGGATCGACGCGCGGGAAATGCTCGGTCAAACAGGCGTCGCATACCCGCTTCCAGCCGCCGCTCGTCGAGCGTGAGCGCTGGCCGCAGTGGGCGCAGAAGCTGTGCCGCCGCCGCCAGTCGAACAGGCTCTTGCCGCATCCCGCCATGGCCGTCTCGAAGCCGGGCAGGGCGGCCGCGGCCGAGCGCATGTCCAGAAAGGCGCCCAGGCCTTGCAGAGGCCCCAGCGTCGGATCCGCCTCGTTCTCGAACGAGACGGCGAACACCGGCGCCCCTTTCCACAGACCCAGGAACACCCAGTCGTCGCCGACGGCGTCGCGGGCCATGGCCGGCGACAGCCAGGCCAGACGCGGCCCGTCCGGCCCCTGCTCCGTCAGGACCCGGCCCTCCCAGAGCACGAGCGCCGACCCATCGTCGCGCTCCAGCTGGACCTCCAGCCAGGCGGGGTCCTCGCGCCGGTCCGCGGCGCGATCCAGAGGGCTGCCGGCGAAGGTGTTCACATGGGCGGACAAGGGCATGAGTGCTCTCTAGCCGCTCACGCGCCGGCCCGCGAGCGCTGCTAAGTCTTGTTCAAGACTCCTGTGCGACAAGACTGCGGGGGACGGAGTCTGGATGTTCAAGCACGCATTCGCCTGGGCGCTCGCGCTCATCGTTTTGTTCGCGAGTCTGGGCCCCGCCGCGGCGTCCACGACGCGCTCGCCGCTCGATCTGGCCGTCGCCGTGGAGCGGCGCGCCGGCGCCACCGACTTTGGTGAGCTGGAGGCCTTCGGCCAAGCCGCGCTCCGTCGCAGCGACCGCGAGGGCCTGAACCGCATCTACCACGTCACCTGGATCATCCTGAACCAGGGCGAGTTCGAGCGAGCCGGCGAATGGAACCGGCAACTGGCCCGGCGCGCCCGCCAGCTCGGCGACGAGCGCTACCAGATGATCGCGCGTCTGAACGCCCTGACCATCCGCTACGACCAGGGCGACGCCACGGCCATCCGGGGCATGTCCCGCATCGCTGAGACGACGGACGACTGGTTCGTGAAAGCGCACGCGACGCGCCTGATCGCCATCGCCTGGATGGACGAGGACCGCATCGGCGAGGGACTGAACCTCCTCACCGACATGGACGCCGAGATCCCCGAGAACGATCCCTATGCCCCCATGGCGCATGCGGGCCTGTGGGAGATGGCCGGGATCGGCCTGATGAAGCTGAACGATTTCGTGGGCGCGACCCAGGCCTTCGGCCGGTTCGAGCTCGACTATTCGCATCCGGACTATCCGCGCCCCGACTTCGACAGCCTCTACAACCTGACCCGGCTGGCCGTTCAGGTCGGCGACTTCGCCATGGCCGAGCGCCTGTACGAGTCCCACCATCGCCTCACCGAGAGGGCCGCGCTCGAGAGCCTCTCGGTCTATGACGCCAACCTCTGCGCCATGGTGGCCGAGGGCCAGCAGAACTGGCGCATGGTCCTGCGCTGCCTCCAGCCCTACGGCGAGGACCTCGGCGCGGCCTCGTTCCTGGCTTCGCACATGCTGCCCAAGCGCGCCCTGGCCTATGCTCGCCTCGGCCGCGTGGCCGACGCCCAACGCGACCTCGACCGCATCCAGCGTCTCCGCGCGGCCGGCGAGTTCCGCGAAGAGGGCCTGACGGTCATTCCGCTGGTCGAGGCCGAGCTGCTGTTCGCCAGGGGCCGGTCGGGCGAGGCCTTCGCGGTCCTGCGCGACTATCACCGGCACGCCTCGGTCCATGCCGCCCAGCGCTTCTCGGCCGGAATCAGCCAGGTGACCGGCGACATGCAGGCCCAGCTGTCCGAGCGCCGCCACCAACTCGAGACCGAACGCTCGAACGCCGCCCTCCAGCAGGAGGTGATCTCAAGCCAACGCTGGATCGTGGCCGCCGCCGCCGTCTTCCTCGTCTCCGTCGCCTGCGCGCTCGCCTGGCAGCTGCGCACCGGGCGGCACCTCAAGGAGGCCCGCCGCCGCGCCGAAAGCGCTAACCGCGCCAAGAGCGAGTTCCTGGCCAACATGAGCCACGAGATCCGCACGCCGCTGAACGGTGTCGTCGCCATGGCTGACGCGCTCACCCGCTCCGACCTGCCGCCACGCGAGCGCGAGATGGTCGAGGTCGTACGGGCCTCGGGCGTGACCCTAGAGCGGCTGCTCTCGGACATCCTCGACAGCGCCAAGATCGAGGCGGGCCAGGTCGCCATCGAGCCCGCCCCCTTCAACCTGGGCGACGCCGCGCGTGAGGTCGCCTCGCTCTATCGGCCTGCCGCCGAGGAGAAGGCGGTCGCTCTCGTGGTCTCCATCAACCCGTCGCTTGACCGCCGGGTGCTCGGCGACGGCGTGCGTATCCGCCAGGTGCTGGCCAACCTGGTGTCCAACGCCCTCAAGTTCACCGCCGAGGGCTCGGTGACGGTCAGTGTCGAGCCGCACGGCGACCGCGTCCGCTTCTCCGTGGCCGACACGGGCGTGGGCTTCGACGCCGAGCAGAAGGCCCGCATCTTCGGCCGCTTCCAGCAGGCTGACGGTTCGATCACGCGCCGTTTCGGCGGCACCGGGCTGGGTCTCGCGATTTCCCGCGACCTGACCGCGCTCATGGGCGGCGAGCTCGACTGCGACAGCACGCCGGGCGAGGGCTCGCGCTTCTGGTTCGACCTGGAACTCCCGGCCAGCGACGAGGCCGAGCCGGCGCCCGCCATCCAGGCCGAGTGCGCCGACTGCGACACGTCGACCCCGATGCGGATCCTGCTGGCCGACGATCATCCGGCCAATCGCAAGGTCATCGAGGTCATGCTGTCGGGGATGGCCGCCGAGCTGGTCCCCGTCACCAACGGCCAGGAGGCGCTGGACGCCTTCGTCGAGGGCGGCTTCGACCTGGTGCTGATGGACATGCAGATGCCAGTCATGGACGGCCTGGCCGCCACCCGCGCCATCCGCGAGCACGAACAGGCCTCAGGCCTGACCCGCACCCCCGTCCTGATGCTGACCGCCAACGCCTTGGCCGAGCACGTCGAGGCCGGCCGCCGCGCCGGCGCCGACGGCCACCTCGCCAAGCCGATCACCCTGTCGAGCCTGCTCGGCGCGATCACGGCCGCGGTCGAGCCCAAGGCGCAGCTGGCGGCCTAGCGGGCCGGCGCCGCTTGCCTTCCGGCGTCTGTGAGACGATATACCGCCCCGGAGCGGCGCGGGCGGAGGCCTCGCCAACCTGGTCAGGGCCGGAAGGCAGCAGCCACAACGAGTTCCCCTTCGGGTCGCGCCGTCTCCACCTTCCCTAAATATCCAGTTCGTCACCGCGACCGGAGCGCGCAGCGCGCAGAGCCGGGGCCCAGGCTCGGCGTCGAGGGCGTTCAGGTCCCGGATAGCCGCTCGCGCGGCTTCCGGGATGACGTTAGAAGAGATCGATGACCCCGGCCGACCCCGATTCCGAACTCGAGGACGACCTCGCGCCCGAGCGCGACGAGAACACCGACGACATGTTCGGCGCGCCGGCGCCCGCGCCGGACCCCGAGCCCGTCCCGCCGCCGCCGTCCGGCATGGCCGTCGACAGCCCGGCCTACACGGTCCTGGCCCGCAAGTACCGGCCGCGCACCTTCGAGGATCTGATCGGCCAGGAGGCCATGGTCAGGACCCTGACCAACGCCTTCTCCACCGGCCGCATCGCCCACGCCTTCATGCTGACGGGCGTCCGCGGCGTCGGCAAGACGACGACGGCGCGGCTGCTGGCACGCGCCCTGAACTACGAGACCGACACCGCCGACCGTCCCAGCGTCGACCTGACCGTCGACGGCCGGCACTGCTCGGCCATCATCGAGGGCCGGCACATGGACGTGCTGGAACTCGACGCCGCCAGCCGCACCGGCGTGGACGACATGCGCGACCTGCTGGACTCGGTCCGCTACGCGCCGGTCGAGGCCCGCTACAAGGTCTATGTCATCGACGAGGTCCACATGCTGTCCAAGGGCGCGTTCAATGCGCTCCTGAAGACGCTGGAGGAGCCGCCGCCCCACGCGAAGTTCATCTTCGCCACCACCGAGATCCGCAAGGTCCCGGTCACCATCCTGTCCCGCTGCCAGCGCTTCGACCTGCGCCGCGTCGAGGTCGACGAACTGACCCGGCACCTGGAGAAGGTGGCCTCGAAGGAAGGCTGCCTGGTCGAGACCGAGGCCCTGAACCTCATCGCCCGCGCCGCCGAAGGCTCCGTCCGCGACAGCCTCTCCCTGCTTGACCAGGCCCTGGTCCAGGCCGAGGCCGGCCAGACGGTGAAGGCCGAGACGGTCCGCGACATGCTGGGCCTGGCCGACCGGGCCCAGACCATCGCCCTGTTCGAACTGATCATGAGCGCCCGCGTCGCGGAATCACTGGACCTGTTCCGCGCGCTGTTCGGCTATGGCGCGGACCCGGAGCAGGTCATCGACGACCTGCTCGAGCACTGCCACATGGCCTCGGTCGCCAAGACGCTGGGCCCCGCCGTCACCCGCCTGCCCAACGACCAGGCCCAGCGCATGGCCGCGCTCGGGACCAACCTGTCGGCCGGCACCCTGGCCCGCGTCTGGCAGCTGCTGCTCAAGGCCCACGAGGAGGTCCGCCGCGCGCCCGATCCGGCCGCCGCGGCCGAGATGGCCATCCTGCGCCTGGCCTATGCGTCCGAACTGCCGCCGCCCGAGGAGATGGTCCGCCGCCTCCAGTCCGGCGAGAGCCCGACCGCCCCCTCTGGCCCCGGCGGCGGTAGCCGCGCGGCCGCCGGCGGCGGGGGAGGGGCCGTGGCCGTCGCCGCGCCCCAGGCCCGCCCCGAGGCCCAGACCGTCCCCCAGACCTTCGAGGAGACCGTCGCCCTGATCGAATCCCGGCGCGACGTGAAGCTGCTCATGGACGTCCAGCGCTATGTGAAGCTGGTCTCCTTCCAGCCCGGCCGCATCACCTTCGAACCGACGCCGGAATGCCCGTCCGACCTGACGCGGCGCCTGTCGGGCAAGCTGCGCGAATGGACCGGTCGGCCCTGGCTGGTGGCCACCGAAGGCGGCGGGGGCGGCGAGAGCCTGTATGAGCAGCAGAAGCGCCGCCTGGCCGAGGAGCGCGCCGCCATCGAGGCCGATCCCTTCGTGCGGGCGGTGATGGAGACCTTCCCGGGCGCCGAGCTCGGCCAGGTCCGCCGCCTCGACGTGGCCCCGGTCGAATCCCCCGTGCTCGGCGACGTCGACGCGGCCGAAGAGGAGTAGAGAGTGACACGATGAAAGACCTCAACGCCCTGATGAAGCAGGCCCAGGAGATGCAGGCCAACCTGCAGCGGGCTCAGGAGAAGATGGCCGAGAGCACCGCCGAGGGCACCTCTGGCGGCGGCATGGTCCGCCTCACCCTCAAGGGCCCCGGCGAGATCACGGCGCTCACCATCGACGACAGCCTGCTGACCCCCGGCGAAGGCGAGATCCTCGCCGACCTCATCGTCGCCGCCCACGCCGACGCCAAGCGCAAGCTCGACGCCGTCAACGCTGAACTCATGCGCGAAGCCGCCGGCCCGATGGCCGGCATGAACATCCCGGGCATGCCGAAGCTGTTCTAGGGGGAGGCGGATGGGCCAATGTCCGCTTTCGACCCATTGCGGACATTCACCGGTCCCATAGGCTAGTCAGGTCACGGACTAGCCTGCCGAAGGTCGGACGGATGCGCCCACTCGATCAAAAGTCGCGCCTGCCGCTGGCGGTGGCCGCCGCATTTCTGTGCCCGGGCCTTTTCCTGTTCCTAATATCGGCAGTGTTTGATCCCGCGGCGCTGAACCCGGGCAATGTCGAAGTCGGTGCAGGGTTTGTGATGTCCACGTTCCTGGTAGCGGCTTTGATCATGCCTCTGTTTGGCTCTCCATTCGTTCTATCTGCACTGCTTGTTTGGGCCGCGCTTCACAGACTCCGCTTCGTGTGGGCCTGGGTTGCTGCGCTTATTGGTGCCGCGACTGGCGTAGTCGCAGTGCTGTTGCTCGCTCCGGGCGACGCATTTCCTTGGAAAGACGCGGCAATGTATGGGGCGGCGGGCTTACTCACTGGCCTGACAGTTTGGCTACTCGCCTATGGCCGCCGACCGTCCGCTTTCCACCCAAAGCGGACAGCGGGTCAGCCCTAGTAGCCTTTGGCCGATCTGATAGTGAAGGCTCATGCTCCCGACATTCCATGATGGCCTATTGACCGGGCTGGCGGTAGCCGAGCGCACAGGGACCATTTCGATCCGCCGCAGCGATGGCGCACACTGGCGGATTGAGTTGTCTGGGGTGGTCGCGTTGAAGGCTGATGGCTTCCGAGAAGGAAATATCGTTTCCCACTTAGAGGTCGTTTGCGGTTCGCGACCCCAGCGACAGTGGATCGAGGCACTCCTCCCTGCGCCTGACGCGGGCGCGGCCTCAGAGTATCACGACAAACATCGGTCCGTGGTGGAGGAGATGATGGACCGGGTGGCGCGAGGCAGCCTGAAGCTAGTATCCGTAGTTCCATCGTATGGCTGCGACTTCCTCGCCCTCTGTGAGGGGGTCGCAGCGACGGAGCTTGCTTAGGTCCGCTTTCCACCCATAGCTGACATTGGATGGGCGACATTTACCCGGTAGCTATCCGCCAGGAAATATCGTGTCCGCAGTCCGTTCGGTCGGTGACCATGAAGTTGATGCCGGGGGCGCTGGGTGCTTCAAACACGGTCCCACCACCCCCCTCCACAACGTGCGCACTCTCACGCAAATCAAATCCGCTTGCGCCCAATAGGTCACGAATGGCGACCTCGCGATCCCCATCCCCCAGGACCGCCCCCAGTTCAGAGCGCTCCGTGAGGAATGCCTCCAGCGCCGCACGGCGTTCCGCTGGCGTCGATCCCTGACAGTCTACAGCGTGTGCGCATCCCGCCAGGCAGAGCAGCAGAGTGGCGACGATGCCTCGGAACATTCTGCGAAATCACCAGTGCCGGTCAAAGGCTAACCTGCATCGGTTGCCGTGCCCCAGCAAGGTCCGCTTTCCACCCATAGCAGATATTCGAAACGTCCGCTTTCGGGCGCCCCGACGCCGCCTAAACTCCCCTATCGCACGAGCCTGAACCGCCTGTGACGCAAGGCGACGCCGCTTCAGACGCTCCCCTGAACCCCCGCCCTCCCGCACGCCCCTATCCTGCGGGGATGGAAAACCCGCACCCCCACGCCTCCGCCCCATCCCCCGCCGATCTCGACGAGGACCACGACCCGCTGGACGACCGCCGTCCGCCGTCGGCGCCGCTGTACGACTGGCCCGACGCCCGCGCCGACTATCTCGCCGGCGAGTCCGCCGGGCTGGTGGCCGCCCGACTCGGCGTCTCCTACCGCACGCTCCAGCGCCGCGCAGCGCGCGAGGGCTGGCGCGGCGTCGACCAGAAGCGCGTGGCGCAGCTCGCCGGCGACCAGGGTCGCATGGAGCAGGCCGAGTTCGAACCCGACAGCCCGCTCGGCCTGTTCATCGCCGCCACCGAATACGAGGTCGGCGAACTGCTGCTCGACCCGGCGCCGATGCGCTACATCCGCTTCGCCTTCCGCCGCTCGGCCGAGGCCGCCGTGCGCGGCCGCCCGACCGAGGCCCTGGCCTGGGCCCGGCTGGTGTCGGTCCTCGACAAGGTCGCGCCGGGCGTCTCCGACACCGCCCGCGCCTTCAACTCCGCCGACTACATGCGCGCCATGTACGCCGAGCAACTCCGCGCCTCCATGGAGCCCGAGGCGGACGAGGGGGAGGCGGCCTGAGGTGTCGCGATGTCGCTCTGTCGCTGTGTCGCTGTCCCTGACCGCGACCCGTGCTAAGCCCCGCCCATGGCCTCCTCCGCCGGACCCGAGATCGAACGCCTGATCGGCCTGCTGGCCAAGCTGCCCGGCATGGGGCCGCGTTCGGCGCGGCGGGCCACGCTCGCCCTGCTGAAGAAGCGCGAGCAGCTGATGGAGCCGCTGGCCCAGTCGTTGGCCGAGACGGCGGCCAAGGTGCGGCCCTGCTCGGTCTGCTCGGCGCCGGACACGCGCGACCCCTGCTCGATCTGCTCGGACGCCAGCCGTGACGCCTCCCTGATCTGCGTGGTCGAGGAGGCCGGCGCCCTGTGGGCCATGGAGCGGGTCGGGGCCTTTCGGGGGCGGTACCACGTGCTGGGCGGCCTGCTGTCCGCGCTCGACGGCGTCGGCCCCGACGCCATCCGCACGGGCGAGCTGCTGGAGCGGGCAAGCGCGGGCGGAGTCAGCGAGGTCATCCTCGCGCTCCCCGCCACCGTCGACGGCCAGACCACCGCCCACTACCTGGCCGAGCGCCTGGCGCCCTCGGGCGTGGCCGTGACCTCGCTCGCGCGCGGCGTACCCGTGGGCGGTGAGCTCGACTGGCTGGACGACGGGACGATCGCCCAGGCGCTTCGGGCGCGCCGACCGGCCTGACGCGTCCGCCGCGCGGCGGGTAGCGTATATTGGGGCATGACCGACATCGCCCTGACCCATCGGCGTGGCCTCCTGCTCGGCGCCGTCTCGCTCTTCACCGCGGCCTGCACAGGCGGCGGAGCCGAGGCGCAAGGCCGGCCCGACCGCTTCGCGGGCTCACCCTTTCGCCGCATCACCGACGCCGAGTGGCGGGAGCGCCTGCCGCCCTTGGCCTATCGGGTGCTCCGGCACGAGGCGACCGAGCGGGCCGGGACCAGCCCGCTCGACGACGAGCACCGGCGCGGGACCTTCCACTGCCGCGGCTGCGAGCTGGAGCTGTTCCGCTCGGAGTGGAAGTTCGACTCGGGCACCGGCTGGCCCAGCTTCTTCCGGGTCAATGAGGCCCACATCGGGACCCAGACCGACTACGCCCTGGGGATTCCCCGGACCGAGTACCACTGCGCCCGCTGCCTCGGGCACCAGGGCCACGTCTTCAATGACGGCCCCCGGCCGACGGGCCTGAGGTACTGCAACAACGGCGTCGCTCTCACCTTCCGGCCTGCCTGATGACCCTCTTCCTGATCGCCTGGCTGGGTGGAGTGCTGACCATCCTCAGCCCCTGCATCCTGCCGGTCCTGCCCTTCGTTTTCGCGCGCGCCGGCCGGCCCTTCGTGACCAGCGTCCTGCCCATGCTGCTGGGCCTGGCCCTGATGTTCGCCGCCGTGGCCAGTCTGGCGGCGGTCGGCGGGGCCTGGGCGGTCCAGGCCAATGAGATCGGCCGCTGGATCGCCATCGTGCTTCTCGGCGCCTTCGGCCTGATGATGCTGTTCCCGGGCCTCGGCGACCGGGCCATGGCGCCGGTGGCGGCGCTCGGCGCGCGCCTGACCGAGCGGGTCGGGGTCGGCGGCCGGTCCGGCCCGGCCGGGGAGGTCGGCGGTTCGCTCCTGCTGGGCCTCGCCACCGGCCTGCTCTGGGCGCCGTGCGCGGGTCCGATCCTCGGCCTGATCCTGACGGGCGCGGCCCTGAACGGCGCCTCGGCCTCCACCACCGGCCTGCTGTTCGCCTATGCGCTGGGCGCCGCCACCTCCATGGCCGCCGCTCTGTTGCTAGGCGGCCAGGCGCTCAAGGCCATGAAGGGTTATCTGAAACACGAGCGGATCGTGCGCCGGACCCTCGGCGCCCTCGTGCTGGTCGGGGTTGCGGCCATCGCGCTCGGCCTCGACCGGGGCGTGCTCGCCCGCCTGTCCGCCGCCTCCACCGAGCGCTTCGAGCAGAGCCTGCTGGGCATGGGCGGCATGGAGGACCGGGTTCCGGAACAGCCCGCCGACGACTTCCGTGACTTCGGCCCAGCGCCCGAGATCACCGGCGCGACTCAATGGCTGCAGGGCGGCCCGCTGAGCCTTCAGGACCTGCGCGGCAAGGTCGTGCTGGTCGACTTCTGGACATACTCCTGCATCAACTGCCTCAGGACCCTGCCGCACGTCATCGACTGGCAGGAGCGGTACCTCGACCACGGCCTGGTGGTCATCGGCATGCACGCCCCGGAGTTCGCCTTCGAGCGCAGTCCCGGCAACGTCCGCCGCGCGGTCGAGGAGCTCGGAATCGACTATCCGGTAGCGCTCGACAACGATTTCCGCGTCTGGCGCGCCTACGCCAACCGCTACTGGCCGGCCCATTATTTCATCGACGCCCGCGGACACCTGCGCCACGTCCGCTTCGGCGAGGGGGAATACGCCCGCTCCGAGCAGATCATCCGCACCCTGCTGATGGAGGCCGGCGCGACCGACCTGCCCCCCGCAGGCGAAGGCCCCGCCGCCGAGGGCGCCATGGCCGCCTCCAGCGGTCGGCCCCGCTCGCCCGAAACCTATCTGGGCCTGGAGCGCGGCCGCAATCTGGTGACCTCGCCCGACGCCCTCGGGCCTGACCAGTGGGCCCTCACGGGCGCCTGGGACCGGCAGGACGAGCGCGCGGTGCTGGAGGAGGGCCCGGGCGCCATCACCTACCGCTTCCGTGGCCGCGACGTGCACCTGGTGCTGGCGCCGACCCAGCCCGGCCGGACCATCCGCTTCCGCGTCACCCTCGACGGCGAGGCGCCGGGCGCGGCGGCCGGCGCCGACATCTCGGCCGATGGCTATGGCGTGGTCGAGACGGACCGCCTCTACCAGCTGATCCGCCTGCCGGATGTGGGCGAGGGCGTCTTCCGCATCGAGTTCGAGGACGGCGGCGTCGCCGCCTACGCCTTCACCTTCGGCTGAGCCTGCGACCGCTCCTGGCGTAGCGCCCCGCCAGTTTGGCGGACGGCGGGACTCTGCTTAAGGGCAGGATGATGGACGGATTGACGATTGTGCTGGCGCTCTTGGCGCTGCTGGGCCTCGTGGCCGGGGGCTTCGGCCTGTTGCAGGCCGCGCGGGAGCGCAGGCGCGCCGAGGACCTGATCGCCCAAGCCCGCGAGGCCCACGACCGCGCCATTCGCGCCGAGGCCAACGCCGAGGCTGCCCGTCAGACCCAGGAGCAGGTCGGCACCACATTCAAGGCGCTCTCGGCCGAGGCGCTGGAGAAGGCCGCCCACGACCTCATGCAGCGCGCCGAGCTCAACTTCCGCCAGCGCGACGAGCGCGCCACCGAACAGCTCCAGGCCCAGCTCAAGCCGGTCGCCGAAACCCTCACCAAGTTCGAGGCCCAGGTTCAGGCCCTCGAAAAGGCCCGCGCCGAGGAGACCGGCGGCCTGAAGGAACAGCTCGGCCTTCTGATGCAGGCCTCCACCGCCACCCGCGACGAAGCCCGCAAGCTGACCGAGGCCCTGCGCGGCAACACCGGCCGGCGCGGCCGCTGGGGCGAGCAGACCTGCAAGAACGTGCTGGAGATGGCGGGCCTCGCCGGACGCTACGACTTCCAGGAACAGGTCTCGTCGGCCGACGAGCAGGGCCGCCAGCGCCGCCCCGACTTCATCGTGCGCCTGTCGGGCGGCGGCCTGTTCGTGATCGATGCCAAGGCCTCGCCTCACTTCGCCGAGGACGACGGCGGGGACGAGGCCGAACAGGCCCAGGCCGTGGCCCGCCGCGTGGCGACCAGCATGAAGTCCCATGTGCGAGAGCTGTCGTCCAAGGCCTATCAGGACCAGTTCAAGCCCAACCCTGACTTCGTGGTGATGTTCGTGCCCAGCGACTCCTTCCTGGCCACGGCGCTCGACCACGAGCCGGAGCTGATGACCACGGCCATGGACTGCGGCGTGCTGATCGCCACACCCACGACCCTGTTCGCCCTGTGCAAGGCAGTCGCCTACGGCTGGCGCGCCGAGGAGCAGGCCAAGAACGCCGCCGAGGTCGCGAAGCTCGGCAAGGACCTCTACAAGCGCCTGTCCGTTATGGGCGGCCACGCCGCCTCGGTCGGCAAGGCGCTGGACGCCGCCGTCACCCGCTACAACTCCTTCGTCGGCTCGCTCGAGACCCAGGTCATGGTCCAGGCCCGCCGCTTCGAGGACCTGCACGTCGACCATGAGGGCAAGGACCTGCCCGAGCTGCCGCCGATCGAGCCGTCGCCGCGCGCGCTCAGCCGGCCTGAGCTGATCGAGGCCGCCCGCCAGTCCGCGCCGGAAACCGCCGAGTGAGCGGCGCCCTGCTGACGGCCCTGCTGCTGACCGTCTCCAACAGCTTCATGACGCTGGCCTGGTACGGGCACCTCAAGTTCCCGAACCGGGCCTTGTGGATCGTGGTCATGGCCAGCTGGGGTATCGCCTTCTTCGAATACTGGTTCGCCGTGCCGGCCAACCGCATTGGCTACGCCTCGGGTCTGAACCTGGCTCAGCTCAAGGTCATGCAGGAGGCGATCACCCTCATCGTCTTCGGCGCCTTCATGGTCTGGGTCATGGGCGAGCGGCTGAAATGGAACCACGTCGCAGCCGCGGTGTGCCTGGTGGCCGCGGTGGGCTTCGTCTTTCTGGACAAGCTGCGCCCGGCGTGATGGGAGGTCGGCATGACCGACACCCCTCCCGCCACCGCCCCCCAGATCCGCGTCATCGCCATGCCCGCGGACACCAATCCCAACGGCGACATCTTCGGCGGCTGGCTGCTGAGCTGGATGGACCAGGCCGCGGCCTCGGCCGCCTATGAGGCCGCCAAGGGTCGCTGCGTCACCGTCGCCGTGGACGGCATGGTTTTCCACAATCCGGTCTTCGTGGGCGACGAGGTCAGCCTCTACGCCCGCGTCCAGCGCCGTGGCCGCACGTCGGTCGGGGTCTTCGTCGAGGCCTGGAGGAAGACCCGCGACGATCCCGCGACGACCAAGGTCACCGAGGGCGTCTTCACCTTCGTGGCGATCGACGAGAACAAGCGGCCGCGGGTCCTGCCCGAGGGCTGAGAAGCCGTCAGGTTGAGTCGGCTATCGCGCACCCGAATCCGTGATACCCAAACCGCACAGCTTCTCGTCAGGGGTTTCTCGAATGCGCTCTCGTTTCGCTTGCCTCCTTCTTGGCCTGACTGCCCTGAGCTCGGTGGGCCATGCCCAGACGGCAGGCCCGCGCCTCGGGGAACTGACGGACCGCGCGCCTACCGCCTCGTTCGATCTGGACCTGCGCGCCGGCCAGATCGTGACCCTGACCGCCGGTGGCGAGGTCGACACGATCCTGACCCTCTACGGTCCCGACGGCCGCGAGATCGCGCAGAACGACGACGTGGAGCCGGGCGATCTCAGCTCCCGCATCATCCATGCGGCCCAGACCCCCGGCCGCTACCGCGCGGTGGTCAGCGGTTACGGCGGAGCGACCGGCGCCTTCACCTTCGAGATGGAGGACGGCGTCGACTTCGACCTGTCGTGGGAAGCGCGGGAACTGGACGAGCAGGTCGTCTCCCTGTCCCGTGGCCGCACCGAAATCCGCGTGCCGGTCAGCCTCAACGCCGAGGAGAACTTCGTCGCCTCGACCTTCGCCCTGACCGAGGGGCTCGACACCACCCTGGAGCTCCTGGACGCCTCAGGTCAGTCCGTGGCCGAGAACGACGACCGCGGCGACGGCAGCCTGAACTCGCAGATCGCCTATCGCCCCTTGGCGGCCGGTCCATACACCCTGGTGGTCAGCTCCTTCAGCGGCGAGGACTCCGGCGACCTCCTGCTGTCGACCGCCATCGACCCGAACGCCGACATCCCCTTTGACTTCGCCTCCATCGAGCGCGAGCCCTTCCAGCGGACCGCCGGAGCGCTGACGCAGGCGGAGCCGGAGCGCGCCTACAGCTTCGAGCTCGCCGCCGGCCAGACGCTGCTCGCCCTGGCCGATGCGGACGATGAGGCCCTTGATCCGATCCTGACGCTGCGCGGCCCCGACGGCCTGACCGTGGCGCTCAACGACGACCGGGGTGACGGCTCTCTGAACTCGGCCATCGCCTATACCGCGCCCCAGAACGGCGATTATTCGCTCGAGGTCAGCGGCTATGGGACGACGCTGGGCGGCTATTCGCTCGAGGTGGCGATGGTCGACGCCAGTGTGGTCGACATCCTGCGCACCGTCTTCGAGGGCCGCGTGATCCTAAGCGGGCCGGAGCGGGTGATCGAAACCGAGAACTTCCGGCTGGGCTACACGCTCGAGGGCGACGACGCCACGACCGAGGAGTTCGCCCGGCTAACCGCCGAGACGCTGCAGCGCGCCTATTCCACCCAGATCGGTGAGATGGGCTGGGCCGCGCCGATCGTGGGCTCCGACGGCCGCTACCGCGCCTATATCGCCGAGGCCGGCGACGCCATGGGCTTCGCGGCTCCCATCGAAATGCTGTTCGACAACCCGAACACGCCGGACGTGCGCGAGAACGTCGTCTCGCGCGCTCGCCTGGTGATCGACAACGACCTGAGCCAGGGGCGCGACCAGACCGCCGAGGTGCTGATGCACGCCACGGTCGTTCACGAGTTCGGCCATGTGGTTCAGTTCGGCTACGCCTCCGAGGAGGAACTGAACTGGCTCTACGAGTCCACGGCCTCGTGGATTGAGATCGCCACCGCCGGGGACGACGAGGACGCCTCGCGCTACTCCGAAACGGATTTCGCCTCGCCCCAGCTTTGCTGGACCACGTCCGCCGAAGGTCACGACTACGGCCAGTGGACGCTGCTGCAATCCCTCGCGGACACGCACGGCCAGCGGATCGTCGTCCGTCTGTGGGAGAACGCGGCCCTCTACGACGGAATGGACGTCATGACCCGGACCCTGGCCGAGGTCGGAACCACGACGCCTGAGGCCATTCGCCGCTGGCGCATCCAGAACTTCGCGCGCGGCTATGCGCTGGCGCCTCGCTTCGACTGGGCGGTCGCCTCCGGCGGCCAGATCAAGCGGCAGGGCGTCTGGTCGACCGGCGAGCCCATCGAGCAACTCGGAGCTTCCTACCTCCAGCTGCGCCTGGCAGGCCCGCACAGGTTCTCGCTGAGGGACGGCGAAGGCTTCGAGCTGGTCGGGCTCGGTGTGCGCGAGGGCCAGGTCGAGGTGGTTCCTCTCGGCCGCGACGGGGTCTTCAACACGGCGGGCTATGACTATGCGGGCCTGATGGTGTTCAACGGCAACGAACCGGCCCGTCCGGGTGACTGCGCCGGCGAGGAGTATCAGATCGAGGTCGCTTCGGCGCCAGGGGGCGCCTCCGCCGTGGCCTATCGGGTCCCGGCGCCGCACTTTCTGGCGCCTGGATCCACGCCATTGCACGGCGAGATGGAAAGTCCGCACGATCACTGACCGGCCCGGGCGCGGCGCACCGCCACCTTGACCCTGACACAGCCGCCTCTTACCTGAACGGCATGGCCATCCGCCGCATCCTCACCTGCGACACGCCCGCCGACATGGCAGTGCTCAAGCAAGTCTCCCGCCCGGTAGAGGCCGTGGATGATGGTCTGCGCGCGCTCATGGATGACATGCTGGCGACGATGTACGACGCCCCGGGCATCGGCCTGGCCGCGGTGCAGATCGGCGAGCCAGTGCGGGTCATCGTCATGGACCTGGCCCGCGAGGGCGAGGAGCCCCAGCCCAGGTATCTGGTGAACCCCGAGATCACCTGGCGCTCCGAGGAGATGGCCGTCTACGAAGAAGGCTGCCTGTCGGTGCCGGAGTATTTCGACGAGGTCGAACGCCCCGCTCGCGTGCGCCTCAGCTACCTCGACTACAACGGCAAGCCCGTCGAGGAAGACTGCGACGGCCTGTTCGCAACCTGCATCCAGCACGAGATGGACCACCTCGAAGGGGTCCTCTTCATCGACCACCTGTCGCGCCTGAGGCGCGACCGGGCCATCAGCAAGGTCAAGAAGACCGTGCGGGCCAAGGCCGCGTGAGGCGCCCGCCCGCCCTTCGCGGACGCCGCCGCCTGTCCCGCGGCCACAAGGCGGGCGCGATCGGCCTGGGCGCCGTCTTGGGGGTCGCCCTTCTCGGCGTCGTGGCCGGCCTGCTGATCGACCGCCTGCTCAACTTCGACGATCCGCTCGACACGGGCGGCGAGTGGGACGAGGGCGGCGGGGTCCACACCCGCTGGTATTGACGCCGGCCGACGGCTAGAGCCGCGCCATGCGCCTCGCCTTCATGGGAACCCCCGACTTCGCCGTGCCGTCCCTGGCCGAGCTGATCGCCGCCGGCCACGAGATCGCGGCTGTCTATTCCCAGCCCCCCAAGCCGCGGGGTCGGGGCATGGTGCTCACGCCCTCGCCGGTCCACGCGTTCGCTGAAGGGATGGGCCTCGAGGTCCGCACGCCGGTCAGCATGAAGGCCCCGGACGAAATCGCCGCGTTCCAGGCGCTCGACCTCGACGCGGCCGTCGTGGTCGCCTACGGCCAGATCCTGCTGAAGGAGGTGCTGGAGGCTCCCCGGCTGGGTTGTTTCAACGTCCACGCCAGCCTCCTGCCCCGCTGGCGCGGCGCGGCCCCGATCCAGCGCGCCATCATGGCCGGCGATCGCGTCACAGGCGTCCAGGTCATGCGCATGTCCGAGGGTCTCGACGAAGGCCCGGTCCTGCTCAGCCAGACCGTCGAGATCACGGCCGAGGACACCGCCGCCACCCTGACCGAGCGCCTCTCCCACGTCGGCGCCGGCCTGCTTCCCCGGGCGCTGGCAGCGCTCGAACGCGGCGGCGCCGTCGAAACGGAACAAGCCGGCGAGCCGACCTACGCTCGCAAGATCAGCTCCGCCGAGGCCCGCATCGACTGGACCCGCCCCGCCGCCGAGGTCGACCGCCACATCCGCGGGCTCTCGCCCTTCCCGGGCGCCTGGTTAGAGGTCCCGGGCGACAAGGGACCGATCCGCGTGAAGGCGCTCATGTCGCGCCTGAGCCAGGGCTCGGGCCAGCCCGGCGAGGCGCTCGACGACCGGCTGAAGATCGCGTG
>NZ_JANJTL010000071.1 GCF_024711105.1 Brevundimonas sp.
GGAAAACATCCGCGGCGGAGCGTCTCCTTTGCCGAAACACACAACCCATACGGTCTCCGGGCGAAGGCCCGGCGCTCCACCGCCCTCCCCAATCTCCGAGCGAGAGCCGGAGGATAACGACGCGTCAGCCGCCGCCGACGAACTGCACCACTTCGATGCGGTCCCCCTCCTCCACCGGCGTGGTCGCGTGCAGGGACCGGGGCGTCAGCTCCAGGTTTCGTTCGACGGCGACCTTGCGGATGTCGAGGCCTAGTTCGGCCACCAGATCGGCGATGGTCCGGGCCTCGGTGTCGTGGTCGTCGCCGTTCAGGGTGATCCGCATGCCGTTAAGTCAACTTTCCTGAGGTCGGCGCGCTTGTGACGCTCGCCTGCCAACGATACAAGGGCCGCCGATTTTCGACGGGCCGGGAGCCTATGGCCAGACCCATCTATGTCCTCAACGGCCCGAACCTCAATCTCCTGGGAAGCCGGGAGCCCGAGGTCTACGGGTCCGACACCCTCGAGGACGTGCGCGCGGCCTGCGAGCGCCGGGCCGGAGGTTCGGACATCGTCTTCCGGCAGACGAACCACGAGGGCGAGCTGATCGACTGGGTTCAGGAGGCCGGCCAGAAAGCCTCGGCCCTGGTCATCAATCCGGCCGGCTACGGGCACACCTCCGTGGCCCTGCTGGACGCCCTTCGGACCCTGTCCATTCCGATCGTCGAGTGTCATCTGTCAAACCCGGCGGCCCGTGAGGAATTCCGTCAGGTGTCTTTCGTCTCGCCGGTCGCGGCCGGCGTCATTTCGGGTTTCGGCCTGGCGTCCTATGAACTGGCGGTGGAGGCGGCTATGCGTCTCTCGTCAGCCGGACGTTAGAAACCGAGCCCCAACTCAAGGAAGAGCTGCCCATGCCGGCGCCGAAACCCCCCGCCAAGCCCGCCGAGGTCGAGATCAACGCCAAGCTGGTCCGCCAGCTGGCCGGCATTCTCAACGACACTGATCTCACCGAAATCGAGGTCGAGCGCGGCGAGCTCAGGATTCGGGTCGCCCGTACCAGCCAGGCGGCCCCGCAGATCGTCCATGCTGCCCCCCCGATGATGGCCGCGCCGGCGCCGCAGTCTGCTCCAGCCGCCGCCCCCGCCAGCGCGCCGGTCATGTCGACCGACCCGGCCGGCCCGGCGCCGCGCATGGGCGAAGAGGTCAAGTCGCCGATGGTCGGCACTGTCTATCTGCAAGCCACGCCGGGCGCGGATCCGTTCGTGAAGCCGGGCGACACGGTCAAGGCCGGCCAGACCCTGCTGATCGTCGAGGCCATGAAGACCATGAACCCGATCACTGCGCCGCGCGACGGCAAGGTGCTGGAGGTGCTGGTCGGCGACGCGCAACCGGTGGAGTTCGGCGAAGCCCTGCTCCTGCTCGAGTAGGACGCCGCCATGTTCGACAAGGTCCTCATCGCCAACCGGGGCGAGATCGCGCTCCGTATCCACCGCGCCTGCAAGGAGATGGGCATCTCCACCGTGGCGGTGCACTCCGAGGCCGACCGCTCGGCCATGCACGTGCGCCTCGCCGACGAGAGCGTCTGCATCGGTCCAGCTCCGGCCGGCCGCTCCTATCTGAACATCCCCTCGATCATCGCCGCGGCCGAGATCACCGGCGCCCAGGCCATCCACCCGGGCTACGGCTTCCTGTCGGAGAACGCCAAGTTCGCCGAGATCGTGGAAGCCCACGGCATGACCTTCATCGGTCCGCGTCCGGATCACATCCGGATCATGGGCGACAAGATCACCGCCAAGCAGACGGCCAAGGACGCGGGCATTCCCGTCGTCCCCGGCTCCGACGGAGAGGTCGAGACGGTCGAGGCGGCCATCGAGGCGGCCAGGTCCATCGGCTTTCCCCTGATCGTGAAGGCGGCCGCCGGCGGCGGCGGGCGCGGCATGAAGGTCGCCCTGTCCGAAGACAAGCTGGTCGAGGCTGTCCAGACCGCCCAGACCGAGGCCACGGCCGCCTTCGGCAACGGCGCCATCTACATGGAGCGCTATCTCCAGAAGCCGCGCCACATCGAGATTCAGGTGATCGCCGACAGCCACGGCAACGTCGTGCACCTGGGCGAGCGCGACTGTTCGCTCCAGCGCCGCCACCAGAAGATCCTGGAGGAGGCCCCCTCCCCGGCCCTGTCGGCCGAGGGCCGGGCCAAGATCGGCAAGACCGTCACCGACGCCATCAAGAAGATCGGCTATCTCGGCGTCGGCACCATCGAGTTCCTCTGGGAGGATGGGGAGTTCTTCTTCATCGAGATGAACACCCGCCTGCAGGTCGAACACCCGGTCACCGAGATGATCACGGGCGTGGACCTGGTGCGCGAGCAGATCCGCATCGCCGCGGGCCTGCCGCTCTCGTTCACCCAGGACGACATCGTCTTCGAGGGGCACTCGATCGAGTGCCGCATCAACGCCGAGAACCCGAAGACCTTCACGCCCTCGCCGGGACTGGTCGACGATTTCCACGCGCCGGGCGGCCTGGGCGTCCGCCTCGATAGCGCGCTCTACGCCGGCTATTCGATCCCGCCCTATTACGACAGCCTGATTGGCAAGCTGATCGTCCACGGCCGCGACCGTGAGGAGTGCATCGCGCGCCTCAAGCGCAGCCTGGGCGAAATGGTCGTCGGCGGTATCGACACCACCATCCCGCTCTTCCAGAAGCTGCTGGCCGAGCCGGACATCCTGTCGGGCGACTACGACATCCACTGGCTCGAAAAGTGGGCCGCCCGCCAGAGCTAGGCCTTGTCCGATGACCAGCCTCTCCCTTCAGGAGGTGCTGGGGGCCTACGCCGTGGGGGTTTTCCCCATGGCCGAAAGCCGCGATGATCCGACCATCTACCTGGTCGACCCGCCGGAGCGCGGCGTCATACCGCTGGAGGCGCCGATCCTGCCGCGCAGGCTGGGCCGAACCGTCCGGGCCGACCCGTTCGAGGTCCGGATCGACAGCGACTTCGAACGCACTCTGGACGCCTGCGCCGCGCCCGGCCCGGGCCGCGAAGACAGCTGGATCAACCCCGCGATCCGCGAACTCTATCTCGCGCTACACGAGGCCGGCTTCGCCCACAGCGTGGAATGTTGGCGCGGGCGCGATTTCTGCGGGGGCCTCTACGGCATCGCGCTCGGAGGCGCCTTTTTCGGCGAGAGCATGGTCTCGCTTGCGCGCGACGCCTCGAAGGTGGCGCTCGTTCATCTCATCGCCCGGCTCAAGGCGGGCGGATTCGGCCTGCTGGACGTTCAGTTCCAGACACCGCACCTGGAGGGCTTGGGTGCGGTCGAAATCGAACGCGCGGACTATCGCGGACGTCTCGCCAGGGCCGTCACACTGGACGCGGACTTTTACCGTCTGGAGGTCGGCGCCTCGGGCTCGCGCGTCTGGCAGGAGATCACCCAGACGTCATAGAGATTGTGCTCGATCGGGTTCAGACCCGGCGCCGAGGCGAACATCCAGCCCTGGAAGATCTGACGCGAACTCGCGCGGCCGTCTCGCGTCTGGGTCTGGGACCGGATCTCAAGGTAGGCGATCGAGTCACGAAGCGGTTCGTCCTCCGCCGTCGACTCGCAGGCCCGCACCCGGAACACCAGCCCTCGCCAGCGACGCTGCTGGCCGACCGGAGCCTCGAAGCGGATCGTCTCGGCGGTGACCTTGTCCAGCGCCTGGATGATCGCGACCTGGCGGCGCTGTCGAGGCAGCTGCGGCGCAGGCGGCGCCTCGGGCAGCGGCGTCTCCTCGACCTCTTCGGCCTCCTCCTCCGCCTCAGCGACCTCGATCGGCTCGACGTCGACGATGAGTTCCTCGGGCGGCGGGGTGGGTCCGGGGCGGACGACGTTGGGAACCTCGCCCGGAGGCGGCGGCGGGACCTCTTCGCCCGGCGGCGGCTGCGTGGGCCGGGCGATCACATCGCCGATCGGATCCGCGGGGGGCACCGGCGCGGGCGTCGCGACAGCCAGCCCGGCCACCAGGACCGCGGCCAGGGCTCCGCTCGCGACCCAGCGCGGGCGGCTCATTCGGGCCTCCAGGCCTCGTAGTCGCCCGTCGCTGCCGGACGTTCGCCCTCGCGCGCCAGAGAACCCGGCGGACGCCAGGCCAGCGGCGTGCCGCTCATGTTGGGCATGTGCTCGCGCTCCCACGCCTTGCGCGGCAAAGGCTCCTCGGTCGGCGGCAGGTCGAACGTGTAGTGAAGCCAGCCGTGCCAGTCCGGCGGCACTTTCGAGGCGTCCGCATAGCCCTTGTACAGAACCCACCGGCGACGGCGGCCGTCATAGCTGCTCGTGTCCCGTGACTCGAAGTAGCGGTTGCCGAACTCATCGGTACCGACCAGACGGCCACGGCGATGGACGGTGAACAGGGTGCCGATCGTGGCGCCGCTCCACCAGCTGAAAATCTTGTCGAACACGCGCGTTTCCGGGAGACGAAATCGGCGCGAATATAGAGATCGGCTCCGGCTCCGTCCATCCAGACCGGCATCGCCACTCTGCGCGATATCTTGTGGGTCGTTGGCTCCCCCAGCCCCACATCTATTGGATAGCGGCACGGGGAGGACTATCGTCGCCGCCTACGCCGACCGGAGCCGATCCTTTGCGTCTGCAGCCCCGATTCAGTCTGCCCGACCAACGCCCGGCCCTGTCGCCGAGGCAGGTCGAGCATTCTGGTCGTCTGTGCGAGATCGAGGCGCCGACCGGATGGACGACCGCGCGGCTCGAAGCCTGGCTGGACTGGTCAGGGGGCGAACCTCTCCTCCTGGCGGTGGACGCCCATGCCAGAAAGACCGCACAAGCAGCTCTTTCCAGGGGTCTGATCCTACCGGAGGACCTCGACCTTTTCGGCGAAGAGCTGGCCGCTACCCTGCTGTCAGGTCTGGCTGCCCCGGGCGGCCGCCGCCCGACGTTGGGACCGCTGATCCGACTGTCCGAGCCCGACGCCGTCGACAGGCTTGAGGCGCATCGTGACCGTTGGTTCGCGGCCGAGCGCGCCGCGCGCGCCCAGTTGGCGCTCGGCGATCGGCTCCGCGAGGTTCGCGATGCGGCGGACCGCTGCGAGGGACCGCGCCCCAACTGCGCCGACCCCCGACAGAATCCGGCGCTCGCGCGGGCCATGCGGGCCGCCAGGGCCGCTGGCGCGTCCGACATCGACCTGCAAAGGGCGCTGGTCGGGATTGGCGTCGGCTTCAGCGGGCCAGCGCCGGTCTCCCGGGCGCCGGCTGCGCTTCTCGTGGTCGACCGGCCTGACACAGCGATGCTTGAGGCCGTTTCGGCCGTCCCGGACCTGATCGTCTGCTTCTCAGACCAGGCGGCCAAAGCGGTTCGAGGCGGCGCCGGCGCGCCCGTCGCTGCTCTCAACCTGGCCGCCCTTCGCGGCCACGATGGCGCGCCCGACATCCAGGCCATTGAAGCTCTGGCGCGGCTCTGGTCCGTCGCGCTGGCGGCGGAAGCGGATGACGAGGCGATCGCGCTCGTGCCGTGCGGCCTTTCGGAGATCATTCGCCGTGAGGGCCTTGCCTATGACAGCGAGGCGGCGCGGTCGCTGGCCGCCTCGCTGGTGAGCCGGATCGTCGACGCCGCCACTGGCGCCGTCAGTCATGCCGGGATGCGCGAGGTGGCTGGCTTCGACCTGGACCCGGAAACAACGCTGCGCCTGGGAGCCCTTTCGGTGGGCCCAGGGCCGGCGGGTGCTGTCGTTTCCGTGGCTGAGACTTCGGATGGCGAGATCTTTCCCGTCCTGGCCCCGGAGGCTGCAGAGGCGCTGCGCGCTGGCGGGATCGATCTGTCACAGGCTGACCGTCACCTGTTCGGGACCCGCACCCTTCAGGAGGCGCCTGGTCTAGACCTCGAGCGTCTCGGCGAACTTGGCTTCACGGACCTCGAACTTGAGGCGGTCGAGATCGCACTGGCGGGCGCGGACGACCTCTCGGACGCCTTCACAGCGCCGGTGCTCGGCGACGGCTTCCTGCGCGATGCGCTCGGCGTCCCGGCCGACCGGATCGGTGACTCCGCCTTCGACCTGCTGGCCCACATGGGCGTGGGCGCGGCGGATGTCCAAGCGGCCAGCTGCTATGCGCTGGGCGATCCTGAGCTGACCAACTGGCCAGGGCTTTCGACTGAACTCCGGCAGGTGTTCGCGCCAGCGAGCATCGCGGCCCGGCTGAAGATGGCGAAGGTCTTGCAGGCCGCTTCGGGGAGCCCCTGCCTCGCGCCGATGTCGCTGGCCTGGGACGCGCCGCCAAGTGCGGAGGCAGAGATCGTCGCCCTGGCCTCGGCGCTCGGCGTGGAGGGGGTGACGGTCGAGCGCGATGCGCCG
>NZ_JANJTL010000074.1 GCF_024711105.1 Brevundimonas sp.
CTGCGCGCCGAACTGGCCGCGGCCCAGCGCTCCGGCGACCTCGCTCGCGCCTCCGAGATCGCCTACGGCCAGATCCCCCAGATCGAGCGCCAGCTCGCGGAAGCGGAGCAGAATGAGGCCGACGCCTCCGGCCCCCTGACCCCCGAGGTCGTCGACGCCGAACAGATCGCCGCCGTCGTCTCGCGCTGGACCGGCGTGCCCGTCGACAAGATGCTGGAGGGCGAGCGCGAGAAGCTGCTCAAGATGGAGGACGCCCTGCGCCGCCGCGTCGTCGGCCAGGACGAGGCGCTCGCCGCCGTCTCCGACGCCGTGCGCCGCGCCCGCGCCGGCCTCAACGACCCCAACCGCCCGCTCGGCTCCTTCCTGTTCCTGGGCCCGACGGGCGTCGGCAAGACCGAGCTGACCAAGGCGCTGGCCGAGTTCCTGTTCGACGACGAGGCCGCGATCACCCGCCTCGACATGAGCGAATACATGGAGAAGCACTCGGTCAGCCGCCTCATCGGCGCGCCTCCCGGCTACGTCGGCTACGACGAGGGCGGCGCCCTGACCGAGGCCGTGCGCCGCCGCCCCTATCAGGTCGTCCTGTTCGACGAGGTCGAAAAGGCCCACCCGGACGTCTTCAACGTGCTGCTCCAGGTGCTCGACGACGGCCGCCTGACCGACGGCCAGGGCCGCACCATCGACTTCAGGAACACCCTGATCATCATGACCTCCAACCTCGGCTCGGCCGCGCTGGCGGACCAGCCCGAGGGCCAGGACGTCGAGGCCGTGCGCCCCATGGTCATGGAGGCCGTCCGCGCCCACTTCCGGCCCGAATTCCTGAACCGCATCGACGAGATCATCCTGTTCCGCCGCCTCGGCCGCGAGCAGATGGGCGGCATCGTCCGCATCCAGCTCCAGCGCTTCGAGCGCCTGCTCGCCGACCGCCGCCTGACGCTGGACCTCGACGACAGCGCGCTCGCCTGGCTCGCCGACCACGGCTACGACCCGGTCTACGGCGCCCGGCCGCTGAAGCGGGTCATCCAGAAGGAGCTGGTGGACCCGATCGCGAGGAAGCTCCTCGCCGGCGAGATCGAGGACGGCGGGGTGATCGGGGTTTCAGCGGGGGCGGACGGGTTGGTGATCGGGAAGGCGCGGGTGCATTAGGGGCGCTCCAGTACTTCATCTTCGTCCAAGTCGACGTCTGGGATCACTTTCAGCTCTCTTATTTGAGTGAGCTGCCAAGGACGGGTCCGCGTGTCGATATCGCCGATCAAGCTGATCGGCACCTTTGCCCCATGCGCAGCGTACGCAACTTGGTAGTCGGCCGGCGACAACGATGCCTTCAAGCCGCGGCTTTGCCCGCCAACCAAGGTGCGTAGCACCACCTCTCCATCGTCTTGTTCCGGTGTTCGGCCGAGCTTGACTACGTACCCCAGCACCCGCTCGTCCCGCAGCGGCTCTTGCTTGCGCAACTCTCGCGCCACTTCTTTTAGGATGTCAGCGTCCGGCCACTGGAACCTGGAATGGCTCCGAGCAATCGGTGCGGGTCGGGTACGAGCCCAAGTGATGGATACGTCAATGCCCCCGCCGCGCTCGATCAGGTTGCCAAGTGCCTCGCAGAGATTGGCGCTCACGCCAGCGCGAACGGCTCTGGGGAACACCTCATCGGCCTGACCGCGATTCACAGCATCGACTGCGTCATGAGCTCCTTCTAGCGCTCGAGCCAGCGTCCGAGTCACTTGTCGCTCAAAGGGCTCTTCTTCGAACTCGGGCCACAATTCGATTTGCGGCCGACCAATGGCTGGCGGCACCGGGGCGAGCAGAGTGACTACGTAGCTCCCCTGCTCTGTCTGGCCTAGCCGGACTTTCTGCATGTACTCCGAAGCACGAACCACCTTCCCCAAATGATATACGGGGCGGGGCTCATTTGCCGCGCAGGCAGCGGCGGCCACGAGGTCGCGGGCGTTGAGCACCAACTGTACTCCTTCGTCCACCTCGACGGAGCCGTCTTGGTCGGCCTCCGGCGCACGAACGCGGATCACCTCCCGATCCGAACCTACAAGATCCCGATATACGGCTATCTCATCTCTATGCTCGGCGCGGGCGAGCGCACCGATGATGTTTGCTACCGCGGACGCGTAATCGGCGATATCGGAGGTGTAAGGGACCGCAAGTTCCCCACCCAGCATGCCCTCAGGCGTCTCGAAAATCTGACCAAACTTTCCGAATGCGCCGGCACTCCGCCAGCCTTCGAATTCCAAGTATGCTCGGAGTGCGGCGGGCGACACGGCCTCAAGTGCGAACTTGTCTGTGAGCGCAGCCTTCATGTCAGCGCTCCCCGTCTTGCTCTCTCCATCAAGTCGGCCAGCGCGTCGGGGTCGAAACGATTTGCTTTGGGGATGTCGACAGTCACAGTCGTCGCGTTGTCGTTGTCTGGCATCCCACTCAACGATGCCCAGTAAGCGCAGCGCCGCAGGACGAGATTTGATTCGTCCACCACTAGCCAATCGGCGGCTTCGCTAGGCATGTCGAGCACGACTAGGATTCGCGGGACCATCGTCTCTGCCCGCAGGTCATCATAGTTCTTCTTGGGCAGAGGGAATCGAAACGTCGTCCCTGCGTCGGTGAGCCCCGACGACGCCTTAAGTTGCGCATCCAAGCGGGGCCTAAACGGGCCGGAGGCCGAAAAGGTCAAATCTATGCTGTCACGATCAAAGTCAGCCGGCGGCGTGGTGCAATAGCCTGCGGCAGCGGCCACCGCTGAAGCGAACGCGCGGGACAGCGCTTCCTTCTTATCGTTTTCGTGGAGAAGATGGTCACCAGGCATCCATGCGCTAGCCTGTGGACTCGGCAAGTCGGATGCGGACCGGATGTTTCGCCGAGGGCGTCTCACCATCAAACCCCAAGCGGCGTTGAGTGAAAGTCGCGAGCCTCTGTCGCGCGGGGCAACAGGTCAAGCTTCGGGTTACCGACCGATCACGAACCAGAGTTCCCTTCACCTCTTGAAAGCCAGCCTGCCGGTCGGCCGGAGGGAGTCAAGGATGGCCCTGCGGGCCACCGCCTCCGGCGGCGCGCAGCGTCCTTGACGCCCTCCTCTCCCGACCGGCCACCCTCATCCAGGAGATGAAGGGCCCACCCCCTCGCCAGGCGAGGCGCGGTCAACGTCCCTTCTCCCCTTGCGGGAGAAGGTGGCCGAGCGCAGCGAGGTCGGATGAGGGGTCGACGAGGCCTATCCGGCCTGGACCGCGCCGCTGAGCCGCCGTCCGAAGCTGAAGCGCCGGCGCGACCCCTCATCCGTCATGCTTCGCATGCCACCTTCTCC
>NZ_JANJTL010000078.1 GCF_024711105.1 Brevundimonas sp.
TCGGGCGGCGGGCCCTCGGCGATGTGCCGCGCGGCGGCCGCGATGCTGGCCTCGTCCTCCAGGTCGAGGCCGGTCTGGGAGCGAGACAGGGCGTGGACCATCTTGAACCGGCCGGAGCCGGTGAGCCGCTCCGCGAGCGCCGAGCCGATGCCGCCGCTCGCGCCGATGACGACGGCTGAGCTCACGCGGTGCTCGCTGGCGCACGGCGAACGAAGTGCCACGCGACCGAGGTCAGGGCGAAGAAGCCGAGCGTGATCCAGATCAGGGTCACGCCCGAGGCCGCCACGGCCCAGGCGCAGAAGGCCAGGCTGATCAGGGCCGCCAGCCGCCAGCGCCAGGCCGAGGTGAAGCGCATCAAGGCGAGCGCGCACAGCACATAGGCGACGAGGATCAGGACCGTGGTCATGCCGATCAGCAGGCCGAACTGGTCGGCCAGGTTGGGCTGGGCCGACAGGATGGCGATCAGGCTCATCAGCGCCGCGTGGATCAGCGGATTGGACACCGGCGTCCGCTCGCCGGTCCCGAACGCGGCGGGCAGGAAGCCCCGGCGGGCGGCCGAGCGGGCGGTCTCGCCGGTCAGCATGATCCAGCCGCCCAGCGTGCCCATGGCCTTGGCGATGGCGCAGACGGCGACGAACCCGGCCGCCGCGGCCCCCATCACTCGTCCGGCCAGATCCGCGAACGGGCTGGTCGAGGTCGCCAGGTCGGAAGCCGGGATGACGCCGAAGACCGCCACGCTGGCGGCGATGTAGACGACGGCGGCCAGCAGCACGCCGCCAAGCGTCGCCCGGCCGACGTCCCGCTCGGGATCCTTCAGCCGGGCGGCCAGGACGCCGGCGCTCTCGACGCCCAGGAAGGCCCAGAAGATCAAGGCCAGAGAGGCGGGCACGCTGGACGCCAGGGGCACGTCGGCGGGGTTCCAGGACGCGGAGAACACCTCGGGCTGGAAGGCGGCGAAGCCCGCGACGATGGCGATGACCAGCGGCGCCAGGCCGATCAGAAGCGTCGCGCCGCCGAAGCGGGCCACGATCCGCGCGCCACCCATGTAGGCCAGGGTCATCAGGCAGATGAGGCCGACATTGCTGAGCGCGCCCGCCCAGCGGCCCTCGAGCGCCGGAAAGAAGTAGGCGAGATAGCCCGTCGCCGCGACCGCGATGGCGCAGTTGCCGACCCAGCCGGCAGCCCAGTAGGCCAGGGAGGCCTGGTAGCCGAAGAAGCGTCCCAGCCCCTCGCCCGCATAGTCGGTCAGGCCGTCGGCCTGCGGCCTGAGACGGCCAAGCCCGGCGAACATGACCGCCAGAGCCAGGGCGCCTACGGAGGCTACGATCCAGCCGATCAGGCTGGAGCTGCCCACCGGCGCCAGGGTCGAGGGTAGCAGATAGACGCCGGAGCCGATCATGTTGCCGGCCACCAGCAGGGCGGCGAGCCCCCAGCCGAGCTTCTTCTGGGGCGTCATCGGTGGACCTCCGCGATGCGGCTCTGGAACCAGGCCACGCCGGCCTCGTGGGTGGGGCTGAGCACGCCAGTGTCATAGGCGCCGGCGGACAGGTTCTTCTGGACGGCCTCGCAGATGGAGGCGTCCTCTGCGGTCAGGCGGTCCGACGCCTCGAGCGCATCGGCGAGCGCATCGGGACCATCGTCGCGCAAGAAGAGGTAGTCGAGCCGCGTGCGGCCGGGGCCGTCGGGGACCATCCGCTCGATCATGGCGCCGTCGCGATAGACGTTGACCGCCAGGTTCGGCCACAGCCAGCCCCACAGCCCGGCCTGGGGCCCGCCGCTGTTGGCCGCGGATTCCTGGATGACCAGTTCGCCATCGACCCAGACGCGGTAGTCGGCGCCCAGTTCCTGGGTCAGAACCGGGTGGACGGCGGGGATGTGGTAACTCTCCAAGTAGTTCTCGGCGTAGACCTTCCAGTCACAGGCCAGGCTGTGGGTCCGTTTCAGGGCCGGGCGAGGGATGGACAGGCCGCGCTCGCTCATCAGTCGCTCCAGCGAGGAGACGTGCTCGGACAGCGGAGGGCCGTCCTCGGCCAGGCTGACGAAGACCAGGCCACGCCAGGCGTCGAGCCGCAAGGGGAACAGGCCCAACTCGCGGGGATCGAAGCCCTCGGCCGGGCCGAAGCCGACCGCCGAGCGCAGCCGGCCGTCCAGGGTGTAGCGCCAGCCGTGATAGCGGCAGACCAGCTCGCCCTCGCAGCGCCCCGAGGCGCCCTCGACCAGAGGCCCGGCCCGGTGGCGGCAGACGTTGTGGAAGCCGCGCAGGCCCCCGTCCTTGCCGCGCACCATCATCAAGCGATGGCCTGCGATCTCGGCGGCCACCCAGTCGCCGGGCTCCGGCGCTTCGGCTTCGTGGCCCAGGAACAGCCAGGCGCGGCCGAACACCGACTGACGCTCGCGGGCGTAGGCGTCGGGATCGCCATAGAGGCGGGCGGGCAGGGTGCGCTGCATATGGCCGAGCTAGGCCCTGCCGGAGGCTCGCGTCAATCAGACGGTGACGGCGACCCGCTCGCACATAACGGCGTGGGTGGCCCCGGCCGAGGCGGCCTCCTCCGCCAGCGAGGCGGGCAGACCCAGCACCATGACCGAGGGCGCGACCCGGCGGGCCGCCACCATGACCTGCTGCGCCGCCTGCCGGCCGATGGCCGTGTCGAAGTCCAGGCCGGTCAGATCGAGCGACACGCCCTTGAGCCCGGCGCTCTCGAGCCGATGCAGGGTGGAGAGGTCCGGCGGGGATCGGAGCAGCAGGCCACGCTGCTGCGCCTCGATGTGGGACATGCAGCTTTGCAGCGTCTCGGCTTCCAGATCGGGCGGAGCCGCCAGCACCTCGACGAGCAGCCGCGTGGCGTCGGGGTGGCCCTTGAGGCCGGCGTAGAGCAGCGAGAAGCGCCCGCGCGGGCTGGCGATGGTCGACCAGCAGGCCGGGGAGACCACCGCGCCCGGCCCTGTATTCCGCAGCAGGTCCAGGCCGCGCTGGAGCGTGGCGGCGTCCAGCTTCATGACATCGGCCGGCTCCAGCCTGGGCTTGCCGCCGCCGAAAGGGCCGGAGACGGGAAAGGCGCGGCTGAGGGAGCGGCTCAGGTGCACGCCCGCCGGGGCGCGGCGTCTGAGGTCGAACAGCGGGCGGGCCGTCAGCCGAACGCTGAGCTCGGCCCGGCCGGCGATGAAGGGAAAGGCCAGGCTGTCGGCCGCGGGCGGGGCGAAGGAGCGAGCCTCCGGCGAGACGCGCCCGTTGTCGGGACGCCGCCCATCGTCATAGGACTGGGCGTAGGGAGCATGCAGTTCGGGCATGGCCGACTTCCGTTCGTACTCGGCTTCCCCCTTCGGCCGATGAGGTTACAGGACAGGCCAGAATGCGCGCGCGAATCTGGCTGATCGGTCAACGAACAGGGTGAACTCTTGGCGGCGTGAATCGGTTGATCTAAGGCCGTCGCCCGACCGGAGCCCGCCCATGCCTATCACGACCGTCGGCCTCGATGCCGACGACACCCTCTGGCACAACGAGACGATCTTTCGCCTGACCCATGACCGGTTCGCCGACCTCCTGGCCGAGCATGGCGACCGGGAGACGATCGACGCCCGGCTGGCCGAGGTGGAAGGGCGCAACCTCCGGCTCTACGGCTACGGGATCAAGGGCTTCACCCTGTCGATGATCGAGACGGCCATGGAGCTGTGCGACGGCGCGGCGCCGCCCGAGGTGGTGCGCGAGATCCTGGCGGCGGGCCGCGAGATGCTGGGCCATCCGGTCGAGCCCCTGCCGGGGGTCGACGACTGCCTGCACGCCCTGTCGGAGCAGTACCGGCTGGTGCTGGTCACCAAGGGCGACCTGCTCGATCAGGAGCGCAAGCTGGCCGCCTCGGGGCTGGGCGAACTCTTCGCCGGCGTGGAGATCGTTTCGGAGAAGACACCCGCCACCTATCGCACCGTCTTCGCCCGCCACGGAACCGGGCCGGAAGAGGCCGTGATGGTCGGCAACTCGCTGAAGTCGGACGTGATCCCCGCGCTGGAGGCCGGCGCCTGGGCCGCGCACGTGCCCTATCACATCACCTGGGCTCACGAGATGGCCGACGCCCCGTCGGGACATCCGCGCTTCCGGGTGCTGGACGCGATCTCGGATCTGCCGGACTGGCTGGAGGAGGTCGGCTAGGCGTCGATCCGTCGCCAGCCCGCTCGCTCCAACTTGCGTCGCCGCAACTGCGGGATGAAGCCGCCGTAGATCGCGACCCCGACGAGGCACAGAAGATCGACGAGCCGATAGTAGGGGCTCTCTGGTCCAATCCCCATGAAGACTTCCGTCACGATGCTGACGATGACAACGCCCAGCACCGCCAGGAAAGCGTGCAGCCAAAGGCCCGCGAACAGCATGGCGAAGACACCAAAAAGGATGCCGTAGACTCGCCAGCGGTCGCTCACATGCCGCCGCGCCCCGTCAGACGGCCTTTCATAATTCACAGTGGCCATTGAGCGGAGGCCTACAGTACCCCGATCATGCTCGCCACCAGCGGGTGGCGCACGATGTCTTGCTCGGCCAGGCGCACGACCGTGATGTCGTCGACCTGTTCGAGCCGCTCGGCGACCGAGGCCAGGCCCGACAGTTCGGGCAGCAGGTCCGACTGGTGCGGGTCGCCGGTAACGACCATGGTCGAGTGCCATCCGAGCCGCGTCAGCAGCATCTTGAGCTGGACGTAGGTGCAGTTCTGTGCCTCGTCGATGACCACGAAGGCGTTGTTCAGGGTGCGGCCGCGCATGTAGCCGACCGGGGCGATCTCGATCAGCCCCTCGGCCATCAGGGCCTTGACCCGCTTCATGCTCAGCCGGTCCGACAGGGCGTCGTAGAGCGGCCGCAGATAGGGGGCGAGCTTGTCCTCCATGTCGCCGGGCAGAAAGCCGATGGACTCGCCGGCCTCGACGGCGGGACGGGAGAGCACGATGCGCCCGACCTTGCCGGCCTCCAGCGCCTCGACCGCCTTGGCGATCGCCAGATAGGTCTTGCCCGTGCCGGCCGGGCCCAGCGCCATGACCAGGCTGCGGCTGTCGATGGCTTCCAGCAGGCGGGCCTGGCCCTCGGACTTGGGCTTGATCGTTTTTAGATAGCCCTGCTCGCGATCGTGGTCGTTGGCGCCCAGCGGCGACCAGCCGCCGCGATGGTCGACGGGGAGCCGCCGAACCTTTCCGTCGTCGTAGGCGGCTTCACGGGCCTGACGCTTGAGGGCGCGCTTGGTCATCACTGTCTCCGGGACAAGAAAAAGGGCGAGGCCGGAAGCGGCTCGCCCTGGTCGAGGCTGATGATGGAGCGGACGAGGCGGGTGGGCGGAGCAACGCCCCCGGCGTCTGGACCCTTCGGCGGAAAATCCCGCCGGCGAACCGTACGCGACACCCCGTTCTCCACGCTTGGCCGAAGCGTTAGGCTCCGGCTACGGACCCGAGGGCGACCCCTCGAATCGCTGAACGACTTTGATGCTAACGTGGTTTCCGACAGGTTAAACCCGCAGAAAAATAGCGCTGCACAGGAAAAACGGGCGTATTCGGATGAATATCTACAGCCTCGGCGACAAGAAACCGCAGCTTCCGCCCGAGGGCGAATACTGGATAGCGCCGACCGCAGTCGTCCTAGGCGACGTGATTCTGAAGCGGGACGCAAGCGTCTGGTTCGGCGTCGTCATCCGCGGCGACAATGATCCGATCACCATCGGCGAGCGCTCGAACATCCAGGACAATTCGGTGCTGCACACCGACCTGGGCGTGCCCCTGACCATCGGCGCGGACGTCACCGTGGGTCACAAGGCCATGCTCCACGGCTGCACCATCGGCGACAACAGCCTCATCGGCATCGGCGCCACGGTGCTGAACCGCGCCGTCATCGGACGCAACTGCATCATCGGCGCGCACGCCCTTATCCCGGAGGGTAAGGAGATCCCCGACAACTCGCTGGTCGTCGGCGCGCCGGGGCGCGTGATCCGCGAGCTGGGGCCCGAGCAGGCGGCGTTCCTGACGGCCTCGGCCGAGCACTATGTGGCGAACTGGAAGCGGTACGCGGAGGAGTTGGGCGGACAAGCGCGTCTGCAGGCAAAAGTTGAGGAAAGCCAAACCACAATGTAAACGAGCGTGATGAGGTCCTTCACGCACGTCATCAGCCTCGGGAACCGATGCGCCACGGCCTACAATCTTCGGCGCCATTTCAGCTTCGGTGATGGCCACCTGTTCGATTGGTGGATCACGCCCTATCCCGGCCTGCTGGCCCTGCTCGACAACCTGTCGGCGGACTGGCTCTATGACCCCGCCAGTCTCGAAATGCTGCCCGACAACAGGGCCGTCCGGCACAGGCCGTCAGGCATAGAGTTGACCCACGACTTCCCGCGCGTCGGCAAGCACGCGGGGCCGGTGACGGTTGACTTCCTTGACTACCTAGACCGCCCAAAGTCCCGCGCCGGCTATCTGATCGACAAGCTCAAGGGCCTGAACTGCCCCGGCGAAAGGATCTTGTTCGTCCGCGAGGCGGCGGTCACATCTGCCCTGTCGGAACGCCTCGCTGCTCTTCTTCCGCTCGCCCGTTTCGAGGTCGCCAGCATCGAGCCGGTTGCCAACCTCGGCGACTGGAGGGGTGATCCCGCTCTGTGGGACGCCGCCCTGGCCTCACTCGAGGCCCGCCTGATCGGAGACCACAAGCCATTCTCCGAACCTGGAGAGGTTCAGCCCGTGCTGCGGACCACAGACGCCTAGTGTTCGCGCATAAGTCGCAGTGGGCCGCGATACCCGCTAGGCTTGCGTTTCCCCGACGCTCGCCGGTATGTACGAACCGTAGTTGGAGGAGGCAGTATGGCCCTTGAACCGTCCCGCGAGATTGATCCGCACGGGGTCGAAGATGAAATGGCCTACTGGGAAAAGGTGTTTAACGAACACGCCGTAACCCCGTCGGGCTACCTGACAGCCAAACTCTCCCCGGCGACGCCTCTCCCTCAGCAGATATTTCGAGCCGTTGACGGTGACCAACGCAAGCCGTCTGACGTGGTGAAAATCCTGGACGTTGGCTGCGGCCCGCTCTCGGTAATCGGCACTTCAGCGCCGTTCTCTGTGGCCCTGACTGGAGTGGACCCCCTCTCCGAACACTACGATCGCCTACTATCTAAACATAATCTCAAGCGTCCACATAAGAGCGTCCCCGGCCTAGCCGAAGAACTGACTAGGATCTTACTTAACCAAAAATTCGACTATATTTATAGCCGCAACGCGCTAGATCATAGTCAAGATCCTCGTATTGCAATCCGCGAAATGCTCGCCTTGGCAAAGGTTGGCACTCAAATCCACATCAATGTTTGTGAGAACGAAGCTGTCAATGCGGCGTACAGCGGCTTCCACCAGTGGAACTTCACATCCATTGACGACAGAGTTGCTATCTGGACGCCAGCGGCAATCACATTTCTTGACCATGTCATCGGGGGCCGCCCTTATTCCTTCGCGATCAGCAGACTCGAGCGAGGAAATAACGTCCGATATGGCGATCAGATTGACATAACCATCCATAATAATTTTGAGAGGACAAGTGACCTTCCCGCCGCATCGGACGGCGTGCGCGCCGCCTATTCAGCCAAACACGGCTGGCTGACGATTTCGGCGGAAGCTGCGGTTGATCCCACGGCCAGCTGGTTCGTTCATGCCCAGGGGCAGGATGGTCACATAAAGCCCCTGTCCTTCCGGCATTACGAAGATCTTCCGACAAGATCCTTCATGCTGCCGCCGGGGCTAAGCAAGGTCGAGATCGGCCAGTTCCACGTGCGCTTTGAATCGGCCGACGAGCGAGCATACAACAATCTGTGGCGCGCCCAGGTCGCCATTGTGCATTGACGTCAGGCGAACACCGGGGTGATCGCTTATTTGGATTCAGAGCAGCCGAAATACTTCGGCATTGGACTGAGCCGAACTGGCACGACTAGTCTCCACGCAGCGCTTCTCCAGTTGGGATTCCGCTCACACCACTGGGTGGTGGACTGCGAGGATCGGCTGGCCGACGCAGTCGATGCATACGCGGCCAATGCTATCTCCGATCTAAACGCGAGCTATTGTTTCGAAACACTATACTACGCCTTTCCAGCGGCCAAGTTTATCTACACGCAACGCCCGGAGGACCAGTGGGTCGAGGCAGTTAAGAATCACTATGGGCTTGAGAGCCCGCAGGACCTCAAAGAGTTACTCAGGCAAATACCCGTCTCGGATTGTCCCGGCGTCTGTGAAGTTCACCGCCCTCTTTTCCACCTGATCCACCACGCGATCTACACCGGTCATCCGACTTGGCTCGCGGCCTATCGTGCTCACGACGCCCGCGTGAAAAGCTTCTTCGGCGCACGACCAGATAAGCTATTGGAAATCGACATCTTCTCCGGGGCCCCCGTTTGGCCGGCCCTCTGTGACTTTGTAGGCCGGCCATTGGAAGGTGGCGACTTTCCCCGACTAAACTGGAGAGGTGGATCCAAGCTTCGGCGATACGTGCATTACGGTGGTGACACGGCGGCGAAGTCAGACAGGATCAACTCGAAGAATCCACCACCTCCGCTGTGACCCGCCTGATTTCGATCGGAAGACCGAGGATGGCATGCAACCCGATATAATCGCCGTTGCCGGCAATCATGGTCGGGACTGCCCAGGTGAATTCGAACGTGCTGAAATCTTGCCGGAGGCGGAAGTTGCGCCACCCGCTGTTGCCCACGTCATTGGTCGAATAGGCGACGGCCAGGCCGGCGCGCCTGACGCCGCTGGATGCTCTCGCCTCCACACTTACGCGGACGATGGCTCCGCTCGCCGCCTTTTCGAATTCGTCCGGAAGACGCAAGCAATATCCGCCTGTCCTTCCGTGGGGCATGCAGTCGTCCCGCCCCTCCGACAGGCGCAGCACGCCTTCCGTTATGTCCAACTCAACGACTTGGTCCGACGAAGGGACGCCGGGGTGCGCCGAGTCCCTGAAGTTCCAAGACACTGCGCGCGCCGTAGACTGGGCCGTAGATTCATTTTCCGCTGGGCGCGCGGTCGACCTGTCCCTTGCCCAAATTCTTCTGGTCAATGTGTACCTCCCTGTTGAAATGCCGCCGCGGTTGTCTCCAGTTCGGCGGCCCATGCGCGCTTACGCTCGATAAGTGATCTCAGGACGCTGGCTCGTCCGAGCGAGATCAGGTCATGGACGAAGTAGTGGGCCGTGTGGCGCCGGAAGCTGGCGCACGGTTCCGCGTATAGAGCCTCGTTCAGACGACGGTGCGCGGCTCTTGCGCTCTCAATCTGACTGCGGCTTGGGTCACAACCTTCGAGCCTAGATTGCAGGGCCGAGTGCAGTGACAGGTCTTCCGCGAAGTAGAGCTCAGCCTGAGCCAGGACCTCGTTTTCCTGAGCCCTTTGATACGATTCCACGGTCGCATCGATGAAGCGTTCATTGTACCGAGGTATTGGCACTGGCGCGATCTGCAATACGGAAGTTATGAACGACATCGCTCTACCGAGCGTCTCATCGTCATAAACTACGTCAAAGAGCTCGATAGCTCTCAGCGCATCTTTAGCATTAGCGTTGACACTGGAAGAATAAGACGGAAACGCGCGGAGAATCTCCCGGCACATGGTGTTCTGGCGCTCTTCTAGAAACGCCTGAGCCGCCAGTACAGGCAATCCTGCGTCGCGACGAACTCGACAAAGGTGATGGTACTCGCTGACGGCGCGATCTACTGGGTGCCGCAAGCCAATAGTTAGGTACAGTGGTCGATCACTATAAATAGCCAGAAGGGATTCGTGAACATAGTGGCCAAATATAAATCGGATATCGGCACTCTCGCGCTCACTAAAATCTTCACGGGACTCAGCAATGTTGTTTGTGAATGAGGAGCAAATGTAGCTACTTGAAAGTGGAAGTGCGTCTCTAATCGAAATTGCGAGAGAAGTCCCTGCGCATTTCGTCAAGTGTAAACCTATGACGACTGACGAGTAATCGTGCGATGCGATCGAGTGTGGTTGGGACGGCATGGGTAGAGGTCACAGCCCCAATCTAATCGTCGTCGAATAGGCCAGCCGCATCTGCTGCTGCATGGCCTCGGCGTCCGCGGCATCGCCCATCATCCCGTTCAGGTTGCGGTGCCGCGCCGGCAGGCGGATCATGGCGTCGCGGATCTGGTCGTCGGCGGCGGTGCGGCTGACGTGGGTCTCGCCGGCCAGGATGTCGGAGACGGCCTGCCACATGGCGCGCTTGCGGAACCAGGCCTGTTCCAGCCGTTCGGCCGGGATCACGTGATCCACCCACATGTCCGGGTGATAGAGGATCCGTTCAACCCGGATGTGGCGGAACAGGGCGATCTCCTCATTGCTGAGCAAGCCGTTGGCGCCGGAGCGGCCGAGGCTTTCGTTGAAGCCGCCGAAGCTGCGCAGGACCTCGGTGGAGATCGCCATGTTGGCGCCGACGATCCATTCACCGGCCTTGAGCGGACGGGGCAGGGGGCTCCAATCGACGCAGGACAGGTACTCCGCCAGTTTCGGATAGAACCAGGCGGGCGGCTCCTCCGGAAACAGCGGCGTGACGCGACCGCCGAAGGCCGGCGGCGGCTCTCGATCCGAGACGATCTCCTTTACGGCCGCGGGCCAGCTGGGCCGCATCAGGATGTCGTCGTCGAGATAGACGACGTAGTCGCCCCGCGCCTCCTCCAGCCCCTTGTTGCGAGCCGCCGACAGGCCCACCCGGTCGCAGACGGTCTGGCGCGTCCCCTTCGGCGCCTTGAGCTTCTTGCGGTCGGCGGCCGGGGTGTTGTCGACGACCAGCACCTCGAAGAAGGCGTCGTCGTAGACCCCGACCGCGGCGATGGACTTGAGCGCGGCCGCAGCCAGGTCGTATCGGCGGAAGGTGCAGATCACGAGGGTTACGCGAGGGTTTGCCTCGGACTTACGCGGCGGCATCGGTGACTCTCAGTTGATGGGCGAAGGCCTCCGCCGCGACCTTGAGACGCAGCGCCTCTTCGCCCACCTGCGCGTCCAGGAAGTCTGCGATGAAGGCGGCAAGGGCCTGGGAAAAGACGTCCAGCTCGACGCCGGCCATGATTTCTTCGATCCGCGAGAGCCGGTCGTGCCTCACGAAGTAGATTTCGCCGAACTCGTCCACGTTGTCCGCAGGCAGGACGAAGCTCGGCCACCGCCCATGCCAGTCGCCTGGGCGGATCATCAGGTTCAGGTCGTCGCCGAAGTGCGCGACCCGCAAGGGAACCGTGATCACGGCCTGCGCCTCGGCGCTGAGTACGGCGTACACGGCGTCAGTCACGTGCCCGTCGGCGGACGCGAACACTGTCCGCACGGATTGCAGGGCGACGTCCTGGGCCGGAGGTTCCGTCAGGGCGGTGATCCGGTCGGGCGACAGGGGCAGGTACATCAGGCCGCCTCTCGCTGGACCGCGTGGAGGGTCTCCACCAGCTTCACCAGGCACCGGTCGGCCTTGGCCCGGTTCACCCAGACATCGTCCGAGGTTGCCGCATAGGTTTCACCGGGCAACGGCTGCGGTTCTGCCAACCGAGCTAGCGAGATCAGGTCGCCGATGACGGCGTTCTGGGCAGGCGAGAGCCGCGATGGGGCCAACTCGACTTCCGAGAGCACCTGCGGCCGGACAAAGACGTCCAGGAGGGCGCTGCTGTCGAAGCGGCCGTCCGTCGAGACGATCTGATCGACCTCCAGGGAGGCAGGGGGCTCGGGGCTTCGCGCCAGGTGAAGTGCCAACAGGGCCTGGGTGGCCGGCTCCCAGAAGAACGGGCCGGTCAGTGTCGGCGCATAGCAGGGGATGGCGTCCGGACCGGTCGAGGTCAGGCAGGCGGTTAGGTGAATGGCTGTCGGCGCATCGCCGAACCTTCTGTCGCCCACGGCTAGCGGCGTCCTGGTCGCAGGCTTGCCAAGAACCACGCTGGGTCGCGTGTGCGCCTCCGCCGTGGTGACGTCGGTGAACACCTCGACACCCGAGGCGATCTTCGTCTGAATGGACTCGAACAGCGAGCTATCGATTACGACGGAGACGCGGACGTGGTCGCGGAGCACGCGCGCATATCCCAGATAGAGAATGGTGCGCAGAAGCCGCGCGTTTTCCGCCGTGTCCGCGGCGTTGAGGAGGACGCTGGGCCGATGGTCGACGAGAGCCCTGCGCAGTTCGGCTTCTCCAGACTCAGCCGCCGCCATCATGGATTTCGACACGGCGCGCGCCTGACGGCTCAGAAGACGCCGGACGGGCCTGTCCCAGGACCAGTCAGCTACCGCGACCGCCAGCTCCTGTGGCGTCTCGAATATCCAGTCTTCGGGCAGCGGAATTCCCTTGGCGGCATGGGCGGCGCAGAGGACCGGCATTCCCCGGGCCACGGCGTCGACGACCTTGATCTTCAGCCCCGAGCCGTCGAACAGGGGTGCGACCACCAGATCCGCCGCGTCATAGAGCTCGTCCTCGCTCCGCACCTCGCCAAGCAGGCGCACCGGCAACGAGGTGCGGACGTGGGCGCAGACACGACCAGCGATCACGACATCCACCGGCGCGAAGCTGGAGCCAACTTCGCGCTCAAGCGCGGCCAGAAAGGCGTTCAGGCCATCGACGTTGAACGGGTGAGCGCTACCGATGAAGCCGACCGTCAGGGTCTCGGGGTCGCGGTATGTCTCACGCGCCGGCGTGCCGGCTAGTCGCCCCTCCGGAGCGTAGGGGATGGTGACGATCTCGCTGGAGACCATTCCCTCCAGCAGTTGCGCCTCGTCTTGCTGGATCGAGATCAACAGATCGGCCCGATTTAGACCGAACACCTCATCCTCACGGGTGGGAAGGAAATACTCCGGGCGGCGCCCTGTACGGCGATAGAAGTCGAGCCGCGGATAGAAGACATCGTGCAGCTCGATGACCTTGGCTGTCCTGGGTGGGCAAAGGGTGAGCGCCTTGCTCAGCCAGACATTGTGAGCCACGACGACGTCGTAGGTGGTGAGCTCCAGTAGCTCGCGGATGCGTGTCTCCAGGTCGTGGGACCACCATTCATCAAGCTGGTGGCATTCGCCGGACAACGGGGGGAGCCCTGCGTTCCGCGGCGCGGGCGTCGGGAAATAGCCGTCGATCAGCTTGCGAAGCTCGTCCGCGAGATCCGGAGGCGATCCCCAACGCCAGGGCTCCTCGAAGCAGATGTGGAGCATGTCGATGCGGGAGACGGCGCGCCGAAGACTCGCCAGGCTTTGCAGCACGCGCAGTCTGTGACCCGCATTGGCGGGGACAGGGGCGAACGGCGTGATGACGAGCGCGCGCACCTATCCCTCGCTCACGAGGATGCGTTCGAAGCCGAATGCGGGCGGCGCGACGCCTCCGGCGTTCGGTGCCGAGGTTACGACGCAGCGGATCCAGGACTCGGTAGCGGTTTGGGGCAGCCGCCAGCTGAAGCTGTCGCCCTGTCGGCGCGGCGTGGGCTGGGCGAGCCGATTGATGGAAAGCTCGAGCCGGGCGGACTGCCCGGCGTCAAACGCTACGCCTTCGAGGGTCAGGTGGAGCCGGCCCGACGGACGGCGAAGCACGAAGCTAAGGGACTCTCCGCTCGAGACCCACCGGCGTACTGCGCCCGACCCCAGCACCGAGTCGCCACACCCCGTCAGGGCATAGTCCGGCATTCCGGCGTCGTAACGCCAAAGCAACGCTTGCCGCACCCTCGGCCCCCGACTCTCGCTCCCGGGCGCTCCCAAAAGGCCCTACGCGGTCAACACAATGGCAAGGCGTGTATTAGAAACCAACAATCTAAAGTTGTATCGTCGCCAATGTTGGAGCGATCAGGCCGCGATATAGGCTGGAGCAGGCGGACTAAGCGATCCGCCTTCCGTCCACGGCGGCGAGGCGCAGGCGAGGCTGGCCCGGTCGAGGTTCGGGGGCGACGGCCATGCGGATGGCGATTTCGCGCAAGGGCTGGCCGGCGAGGCGGGCCAGCGGCGTGGTCGGCTGGACGAGGCCGACCAGGCGATCCGGGGCGCCGGAAGGAGAGAGCAACGGCGCGACGGTGATCTCCAGCGCGACCTCGCGGGCCAGTTCGGTGCGGCCCATGGCGATCAGCACGACGGGCGCGCCCTCGCGCACGGACTGCAGGGCCGAGCGCTGGGCCAGGGGCCGGGCCGGGGCCGAGAAGCCGTCGAGGAAGCCGGTTCCCTTGACCGTCCGCCCGTACAGGTCGCGCAGCATCTCTCCGGCCAGGCGGTAGGTGAGGCGCTCCGCGCGCGTGAGCACGAACAGCCGCGGCATCAGCTCCGACACCTCCGCCACGTCAAAATCAGCGCGTAGCGGGGCGCGTCCGTCCGCCAGGGACGACCAGTAGCCGATCAGCTTCTGCGTGCCGGGATGAAACACCGCGGGCCTCCTGGAGGCGCGCGGCGCAAGACGCCGGCCAGAATTGGCTAACGGAAACGAAACGGTTTCGCCCTCGAATGGACGATCAAGGCGGCCTGCGTCCGGCGGGCGGCGAACCGGGAGTCGGCGATGATCCTTCGCCTCTTGCTCAAGTGGGGCCTGGCCATTGTGGCCGCCCTGACGGTGCTGGCGCTGGCCGACGCCGCCGGCGCGCAGTCCTGCCCGGACGAATGTCCGCCGCCGCCGCCGCCCCCCTGCGAGGACGAATGTCCGCCGCCGCCCTGCGAGGACGAGTGTCATCCGCCGCCGCCGCCGCCCAGCTGCGGCATCGAGGTGTGCATCGACATCGACGTGAACGTCGGCGCCCGCGCTTCGGCCGCCTCCCGGGCCCAGGCCCGGGTCGAGGCCTTCGCGGAGAGCGAGGGGCTCGGCCGCGGTTCGGGCCTTGGCCGGGGCTACGCCAGCTTCTCGGTCCAGGCTCCGCCGCCGACTGTCATCAACAACCTGGTCGTGCAGGGCGCGGCGCGCGTCGTCCGCGTGCCCTACCAGGAGCGCCGCCGCATGGAGCGTCGCGTGGTCATCCAGGCCGTCTGCATCGACTCCCGCAGCGTGCCGCATCCGGCCTCGCGCATCCGCCCCGACCGCGACATCCGTTCGGACTATATCGGCGAGCTCTACCGCTGCATCGCCGGCTCCTGGCTGCAGGTCACCATCGCCACCTACGAAGGCGGCGAGTTCAACTTCGACGGTGGCGAGAGCCTGACCTGCCGGGCCGGCGAGGCGCTTTACCACGGCGCCGGCGGCTTGCTGGAATGCCGTCCCCAGACGCCCGAGCGCGACTGCTTCGAGCGCAGCCTGCTGCGCCGTTTCGGCGCCGGCGTCTTCGTCCTGACGATGGTTCGCGAGGAGCTCTACGAGGAGTATCGCGAGGAGACGGTGGTCGAAACCTATTCCGGCATGAGCCTGGTGCTCGACGGCGGCGTCGGCGGCCGGGTTTACTGAGCCCGACAGGCCGGTTCAGCCTGCGGTCATCGACCGTGTGAGAGATTGGAGCGTCGACTCTCCGTCGACTTCCTGAGCGCCTTCAGCCCTCGCCTCGAAAGAGGCGGGGGCTGTTTTTCATTCCGGATCGCCGCGGGGCGTGACGACGGCCCGCCACGCGCGCTCCGGCCGGAGATAGGCCTGAGCCGCGGCCTGGAGGTCGGCGGGCGTGATCCGCTCGAGGTCGGCGAGCGCCGAGCGGATCGCCGGAAGGCGCGTCTCGTCGGACTGGAGGTCCGAGAGCTGCCCCAGCCAGTATTCGTTGGTGTTGCGGGCGCGTTGCAGGGCCTCGACCACGGGGCGTCGGGCGCGTTCGAGTTCGTCGGCGTCGATCGGCGTCTCGCGCAGCTGGGCGGCGATCCGGTCCACGTCGGCGAAGAAGCCGTCCAGCCGGTCCGGCGGCGCCTCGATCGAGGCGGACAGATAGCCGTAGCCCGGGAAGGTCCAGCTGGTGCTCGAGGAGGCCGAGGGCGAATAGGTCACCGCCTGACCCTCGCGCAGTTCCTCGACCAGACGCAGGCGCATGACGGCGGACAGCAGGCTGAGCGTCCGGGCCTGGAACACGTCGGCGCGGGCGTCCGTGGTGGACCAGGCGACGAAGCCGAGGCCCTGATCCGCTCGGCCGCCGTGGGTCAGCCGGACCGTGTCCGCACCCGCCGGAAAGCGGATCGAGGTGTCCGTATCACCCTGCGCCGAGCGCGGCGGCAGGGCGCCGAAGGTCGCGGCCGCGGCGGCGATCGCCGCGTCCGGATCGACGTCGCCGACGATGATCAGCTCGACCGGGGCGTTCGCCAGCACGGGCGCCAAGAGGTCGCGCAGCCCCTCGACCTCAGCCGATGCGATCTGTTCGGCGTCGGGGAAGTTCCAGCGCAGATCGCCGCCGCGCAGGGCGTGGGCGGCCTCGCGGCTGAAGACGCCGCCGGGCGTGGCGTCCAGCTGCCCCAGCGCATTGGCGTAGACGGTGCGGATTCGCTCGAAGGCCTGGGGTGCGAACGCCGGGTCCGACGCGTAGGCGGCCAGGAGTTGCAGCTGGACTTCAAGGTCATCCGGCCGGGCGCCGCCCGACAGGACGAAGGCGTCGTCCTCCAGGCCGAAGCCGCTGTGGACGACGCGCGACGCCAGCACCGCCTCAAGGTCCTCGCGGTTGATGCGGTTGAGGCCGCCCTCGATGAGAGCCGACGACGCGGCCCAGATCGGCGTGACCCGGTCGTCAGGCAGGCCGGAGCGGCCTGTTCCAATGCTCGCGCGAACCAGCACCTGGTCCTCGCGGAAGTCCGTGGGCTTGATCGTCAGGCGCACCCCGTTGGCGAAGCGCACCAGCGTCACGCCCAGGTCCTCGATCACCGACCGTTCGACCACCTCTCCAGCGGGGCCGAAGTCCTGATACGGCCAGTCCGCCGCGGCATGACCGGCGACCGCCTCCAGTGTCTCGCCCTGCGCCTCGGCCAGCGCGGCCATCACGCCGGTCTCGCCGCCGTCCACGGGTGTCATGGCGGCCAGGAACACCAGCGGGCCGTCACCCTGCATCGCCTCGCTCAGGGCCGCGTTCACCAGGGCCGGCGTCGCCTCGGCGGCGAAGACCTGGAAGCGCGCGTATTCCGCCGCCGGAGCCGAGAAGACCTCGTCTTCATGAACACTGTCGACGATGGCGTCGGCCAGGGTCGGCGTGCGCCGCGTGCCGGCTCCCGCCACATAGGTCTGATAGGCGGCCGTCTGCTCGGCGATCTCGCGGTCGAGCTCGGCCTGGGTGACGCCGAACTCAAGGATCCGGCGGCGTTCGGTCTCCATGGCCGTAAGGGCCTCGCGCCACCGGCCGGGCTGCAGGCTCGCGGAAATCTGGAAGACGTCCTGGGCCCTGAGGGTGGTCGTGCGATAGGCGCCGGCGGCCACGAAGGGCGGGTCCTCGGCGCGCGAAAGGCGTTCGAGCCGGCGGTTCAGCACGGCGAAGCCGAGATACTGAATGAAGTTGCGGCGTCGCTCCGCGGCCGTGTCCGGCTGAAGCGTCGGCGGGGCCACCCAGGCAAGCGTCAGGCTTGGCTGGACCCCCGGCTCGACCATGATCCGCGCCTCGGGCCCGCGCGGCTGGACAGGACCGAGGTCGGGCTCGGCGCCGTCGGACGCCGGGTTGGTCCAGTCGGAGAATTCTTCGCGGATCTTCGTCTCGAGCGTATCGACGTCGAAATCACCGACCGCCACCAGGGTGGCGCGCTCGGGCCGATAATAGGCGTCATAAAGGGCGGTGAAGCGCTCGCGCGGTGCGGTCTGGAGCACCTCGACGTCCCCGATCGGGAAACGTTCGGGCGGAAGCTGGTCCCGCATGAGGAATTCGTAGCGCTCCAGCGCGACGCGATAGGCGGGGGAGTCGCGAGAGCGTTCCTCCGACAGGACGATGCCGCGCTCGCGGTCGATGGCGTCTGCGTCGAGGGTGGCGTCGCCGACCATGTCCCGCAGGATCATCAGGGCGGTGTCGACCGTCTCGTGATCGGTGCGGGGCAGATCGAGCTGGTAGACGGTCTGATCGAACGAGGTGAAGGCGTTGGTGTCCGGCCCGAAGGCCAGCCCCAGCCGTTCCAGGATCGGGAGCAGCTCGCCCTCCGGCACGCGCGCCGTTCCGTTGAAGGCCATGTGTTCCATGAAGTGGGCCAGGCCGCGCTGGTCGTCGGCCTCCATCAGCGAGCCTGCGTCGATGCGCAGGCGCAGCGACGCCTGCCCTGGCGGGGTGGCGTTGCGCATCAGGGCGTAGCGCATGCCGTTGGGCAGAGTCCCGAAGCGGACGGACGGGTCCGGCTCGACGTCGCTGTCCACATGCGCCCAGGTCTCGTGAGACGGAGATGGGGCGAGGGGCTGCGGCGCGCCCGCCGGGACGCAGGCGGCCAACGCCAAAACGGCGCCGAGGACGAACGGCTTGACTGGGAACATCAGGGTCTCGGACGGGTGACTGGGATCAGGGTGACGGCCCGTCCCGCGATTGCAACCCGTTTCGTCCGCCGACCGTCAATCCGCCAGGCTGAGGGTGGCGCCGTTCAGCCGGCAGACGTCGACCCGGAACAGCCGTCTTTCGGCGCCGCTGTCGAACTCAGCCCGCAGATCGTAATGGCAGCCGCCCAGCCCCGGATCGAGGGTCACCACGCCGCTGTCGCCGGCCACGATAGCAGCTCCAGACAGGCGGTCATTGCCCCAGCTCTCGGCGTCTGGCCGCGACAAATGCAACGCCGCCAGATCGGAATGGCCGTCGTTCTCGATGGTGAAAGTGACGCGACCAACCGGTTGGGCGATCACGCCGAAGGCGAAGAAAGACCCGCACAACCCGGCGAGTCCCATGAAGACGTAGCGCTTTCTCACGGCGAAGCCCCCCGGCGGCCAGTGACGGCGAAGCTTGGCGCTCAGCGAGGGCCAGAGTCGAGTCAGCGCGCCTGCGAGGCGAATCGCGCGTGCGCCAGCCGGAGGATGCGTTTCGTCTCGTCCCAGGCGACGCGGGCGACCGCCTCGTCGATCGGGACGAAGGCCGCTTCGGCCGCGTCGTCGCCCGGGACGGGCTCGCCTGAGACCCAGCGCGCGGCGTAGTCGATCAGGACATAGTGGCGCCCGTCCGCAGGAAACAGGCCATCGACGACCTCCACCAGCCCCAGGATTTCGGCCGATACGCCAGTCTCCTCCATCAGCTCGCGCAGAGCCGTCGCGACGGTGCGTTCACCCGGCTCGACCCGTCCGCCGGGCAGGCTCCATTCCCCCAGGCGCGGCGCGCGGCCCCGGCGGATCAGCAAAACCTCGTCGTCGCGCAGGCACACCACGCCGACGGCAGGGACGGGCTGCATTGCTTTTTGGCCGTCGTTCGGGGGAGACATGGGCCATGGATAGCGCCGCCCTGTCGGAACTGAAATCCGCCGTCGGCGACGACGGCTGGACCGACGACGCCGAGCGGATCGCGCCGCATCTGGTCGAATGGCGCGGCGCCTGGCGCGGCGAGACGCCCCTGATGCTGACGCCCGGCTCGACCGAGCAGGTCGCCGCCGCCGTTCGAGTGTGCGCGCGGCATGGGATCGCCATTACCCCACAAGGCGGCAACACCGGCCTCGTCGGCGGCCAGATCCCTCAAGGCGAGGTCCTGCTGTCGCTCGGGCGCATGCGTCGGGTGCGCAGCGTCTCGCCGCTCGAGGACGTGATGGTGGTCGAGGCTGGCCTGACCCTGCAGGAGGCGCAGGAGGCCGCCGCCGGCGCCGAGCGGATGTTCCCGCTCAGCCTTGCGGCCGAAGGCACGGCGACGGTCGGCGGGGTGATCTCCACCAATGCGGGCGGCACCCAGGTGCTGCGCCACGGCGTGGCGCGGGACCTGGTCCTCGGCCTTGAGGCGGTGCTGCCGGACGGGTCGGTGTTCCATGGGCTAAAGCGGCTCAGGAAGGACAACACCGGCTATGACCTGAAGCAGCTGCTGATCGGGGCCGAGGGGACGCTGGGCGTGGTCACGGCGGCGGCGCTGAAGCTGTTCCCGGTGATGCGCTCGCGGGCGACGGCGATGGTCGGGGTGGCCTCCCCGCAGGCCGCGCTGGAACTCCTGGCCCTGGCCAAGTCCGAGACCGGCGGGGGCGTCGAGGCCTTCGAGATCATGGGCCGGCTTGGGCTGGAGCTGGTGCTGGAGCACATCCCCGACACCCGCGAGCCGCTGGAGGCGCCTGCACCCTGGACCGTCCTTGTCGAGCTAGTGTCGGGAGAGGAGGGCGCGGCCGACCGCGCGCTGGGGCGGCTGCTGGAAGGCGCGCTGGAGTCTGGTCTGATCCTCGACGCCGCCGTGGCCCAGAACGCCGCCCAGGCTTACGGTTTCTGGCGCCTGCGCGAGGACATGTCTGCCGCCCAGAAAGCCGCCGGTGGCGGCTGGAAGCACGACGTGTCCCTGCCGCTGACGGCGATCCCCGCCTTCATCAAGACGGCGGACGCGGCGCTGCTCAAGGCGTTTCCGGGCGTGCGCCTGGTCTGCTTCGGCCACCTCGGTGACGGCAACCTGCACTATAACGTCGTGCCCCCGCTGGGCGCCGACCCACAGGCCTTCGCCGCCCGCCGGGACGAGGGCGCCCGGATCGTCCACGATCTGGTCGCGGCCATTGAGGGCTCGATCTCGGCCGAGCATGGCCTGGGCCGGCTGAAGACCGACGAGGCGCTGCGCTACAAGGACCCGGTCCAGGTCGCCGCCATGCGCGCGGTCCGGCAGGCGCTGGATCCACAGCGGATCATGAACCCGCGGGTGCTGTTCTGATGTCATCCCGGACGCGCGCAGCGCGATCCGGGACCCAAGCGCGATGTCGCCGCCTGTCTTTAGGCCCCGGCTTTCCGCTTCGCTGCGGCCGGGGTGACGGTCAAGACTGCGCCACTTCCTTCATCGGGATGCTCGTGTCCGCGAGCCGCGCGGGGTCGACCACCGCCTTCCTCCCGATCAGCAGCCGCCCGGCCATGAACTCCGGCGGACTGTTCACGGCCTCCACCGCGCGGATGACGCCATCGTGAAGATGGAACAGGGCGAAGCGCTCCGAGGCCGGGTCGCCGCGGGTGACGATCTGGCCGCAGTCGTAGGGCACGCCGGCGATCTGGAGCTTGAGATCGAACTGGTCCGACCAGAACCACGGAACCTCGGGCGCAGGCTGAGGGCGACCGGCGATGGCCGAGGCGGCCTGCTTGGCCTGTTCCAGGGCGTTGGGGACGCTCTCCAGCCGGGCGGTGCGGTCGTACAGGGGTATGGGCCGGTGGGTGACGTCGCCCACCGCATAGATCACAGGGTCGGAGGTGCGGGCGGTCTCGTCGACTGCCACGCCATCGGGGCACTCCAGACCGGCCGCCTGCGCCAACTCGACGTTCGGCTGGGCGCCGACCCCGATGACCACGACATCGCAGCCGATGCGCGATCCGTCGGCCAGCGCCACGGCCGACACGGCGCCGTCGCCCTCTAGCCCCTCCACCGAGGCCGATGTGACGATTTCCACGCCCCGCCGGGCGTGCGCCTCCTGATAGAAGCGCGACAGCGGCTCGCAGGCGACGCGGGCAAGCACGCGGCTCTCGCGCTCGATGACCACCGCCGAGCCCCCCAGCGCCATGGCCGAGGCCGCCGCCTCCAGCCCGACATAGCCCCCGCCGATGACCGCCAGACGCCTGCCCGGACCGAGCCGGGACTTCAGCGCCTCGGCGTCCGCCGCCGTCCGCAGGAACAGTACGCCCTCCAGATCCGCACCGGGCAGGGGCAGGGCCCGCGCCCGCGCGCCTGTGGCCAGCACCAGGATGTCGTAGCGGACGGTCTCGCCGGACGACAGCCGCACCTCTTGCGCCTGCCGGTCGATGGCTTCTGCGCGCGTGGAAGGGCGCAGGGTCACGCCGTGCTCGGCGTACCATTCGGGCGCCTTGAGCTGCAGCGAGTCCGCGTCGGCCTCGCCTTTCAGCCAGGCCTTGGACAGGGGCGGGCGCTGGTAGGGCGGGATCGGCTCCTCGCCGATCAGGGTGATCGGACCTTTGAAGCCGTACTGGCGCAGGAAGGATGCGACCGAGCCGCCGGCGTGGCCGGCGCCGAGGATGACCACGCGCGCGTCGGGGGAATGGCTATGCTGCATGCTGGCGGCTATGTCGGACGGGCAGGGCGCGGGCGCAAGCGGGGTTGAGACGTCGATGGGCCAAGGACCGCTTTCGGGCGTCAGGGTGGTGGAGTTCGCCGGCATCGGCCCGGCGCCCTTCGCCGTCATGCTGCTGGCCGACATGGGCGCCGAGGTGGTGCGCATCGACCGGTCGCCGGCCGATCCCTTCCCCAATCCGGTGGTGAACCGGGGGCGGACCTCGATCCTGCTGGACCTGAAGTCGGAGGAGGGCCGCCGGGTCGCGCTGGACGCCATCGCCGCCGCCGACGTGCTGATCGAGGGCTATCGGCCGGGCGTCATGGAACGGCTTGGCCTGGGGCCGGACGAGGCGCTCGCGCGCAATCCGCGGCTGATCTACGGGCGCATGACCGGCTGGGGCCAGGACGGACCGCTGAGCCAGCGGGCGGGCCACGACATCAACTACATCGCCCTGACGGGCGCGCTGGACGCCATCGGCCCGGCCGAGGGGCCGCCCATGCCGCCACTGAACCTGGTCGGGGACTACGGCGGCGGCGCGCTCTATCTCGTCATGGGCGTCTGCGCGGCGCTCTATGAACGCGAACGGTCGGGCAAGGGCCAGGTCATCGACGCGGCGGTCGTCGATGGCACGGCCAGCCTGATGGCCCTGTTCCACGGCTTTGCGAAGGGCGGCCTGATCTCCACCGAGCGGGGCCGCCGCGCCCTAGGCGGCGACGCCCCCTGGTACCGGACCTATGAGTGCGCCGACGGCCGTTTCATATCGGTTGGCCCGGTGGAGCCGCATTTCCAGGCCGAGCTTCTCCAGCGGCTCGAACTCGACCCCGCCGAGGTCGGCTCCCTGCTGGATCCCCGCGACTGGCCGCGCGCTCATGCCGCGATGGAACGCGTCTTCCTGACCCGCACCCGGGACGCCTGGGCGCAAGCCTTCGCGGACAGCGACGCTTGCGTCGCCCCAGTCCTCACCATGGCGGAAGCCCCCACCCACGCGCATATGGCGTCACGCGGCGTCTATGAGGAGCGGGACGGTGAGGTGCACCCGGCGGCCGCGCCCCGACTCTCGAGGACCCCTGGTCGAGCCGCCCCGACCGAAGCGTCCGCACCCGGCGAGGGCGGGGCGGCGGCTCTCGCCCGGTGGGGAGTCAGGGTCAGTCAGTAGCCAAGCCGCGTATCGGTGGTATGGTGCCCAAGTCGTTCAATCCTTGGGGCTTGGGGGCCTGGATATGCGCAAACTTCTCTCTCTGGCCGGGGCCTTCGCCGCGGCCGCCACGGTGGGCATGGCGCCCGCCGCCGTCGTCGAGGCCCAGTCGGGCCAGCGGATCACCCTGAGGGTCTGCAACAACACCCGCGACGTCGCCCAGGTGGCGATCTCCTACAAGCCGGTCGGCTCGGGCACCTTCATCAACGAAGGCTGGTACAACGTGAACCCGTTCAGCTGCCGCGACCTGGCGCAAACCACCAACTCCTACATGTACGGCTACGCCGAGGTGGAGGGGTCGGACGTCGACGTCTGGCAGGGCAGCCACCCGCGCTGCGTGGAATATCCCGGGCCGTACGAGTTCTATGACACCGGATCGTCCTATTGCGCGAGCTGGCAGGAGGTCCGCAACTTCGAGACCCTCTACGCCGAGAACTGGGGCGTCTTCACCTGGAACCTCGACTACTGAGGCCTTGGCCGCCAGAATCGGCTCATCCTGCGGGGTGAGGGACTGGCGGCATGATCAAGTACATCGGCTCCAAGCGCGCCTTGCTGGAGCGGATCGTCGGATTGACCCGGACCCTGTCGCCGCAAGGCGGCAGGGTCTGTGACCTTTTCAGCGGCGGCGCCCGCGTCGGCCACGCCCTGAAGGCGGCCGGATTCCAGGTTCAGGCCAACGATCACAACGCCTACGCCCACACCCTGGCTGTCGCCCTGGTACAGGCCGACGGCGCCCGCTGGGGGGAGCGGGCGGAGCGCCTGATCGCCGAGCTGAACGCGGTCGCGCCCGAGCCCGGCTGGTTCACCCGCACCTATTGCGAGGAGGCGCGCTTCTTTCATCCGGATAATGGCGCGCGGATCGACGCCATCCGCGAGCGCATAGCGGCCCTGGCGCTCGAGCCCGAACTGGAAGCCGTCGCCGTAACCGCCCTGATCCAGGCGGCGGACCGGGTCGACTCCACCGCCGGAGTACAGATGGCCTACATGAAGTCTTGGGCGCGGCGGGCCCTCAATCCCCTGGAGCTGAAGGTCCCCGCCCTCCTGCCGGGCCGGGGGCTCGCCACCCGCGCCGACGCCGAGGTGATCGCGCCCGAGATCGAGGCCGATCTGGTCTACCTCGACCCGCCCTACAACCAGCACTCCTACCTGGGGAACTACCACGTCTGGGAGAGCCTGACCCTGTGGGACAAGCCCGAAACCTATGGCGTGGCGCGCAAGCGGGTCGACGTGCGCGACCGCAAGAGCGCCTTCAACCGCCGGGGCACGATCCTGCCGGCGCTGACCCGCGTGATCGAGGGCCTGAAGGCGCCGAACCTGATCGCGTCGTTCAATGACGAGGGCTTCGTGTCGCGCGAGCAGATGGAGACCCTGCTGGCCGGGCGCGGACACCTGACGGTGATCGAGACGCCGCGCCCACGCTACGTCGGGGCGCGAATCGGCATCCACAACTTGAAAGGCGAGCGCGTCGGCGTGGTAGGACGGCTGCGGAACGTCGAGCGGCTGTTCGTGGTCAGCGCGCGGCCGCTGGAGCTGGCCGAGGCCGCGTGAGGGGGAAGGCATGAAACGACTGATGCTGGCCGCGCTGGCGGCGCTCGGGCTGTGCGGACACGCCGCCGCCCAGGATCGGTTCGATCTGCAGGCCATGAGCCGGGCCGAGCTGACGGCCTTCACCCGCGCGATGCCGAAGGGCGGCGACATTCACATCCACCTTTCGGGGGCGCCGTACCCGGAAACCTACCTGCAGTGGGCGGCCGAGGACGGCCTGTGCGTCGATCTGGTCCAGCTGGCCCTGACCGACACCTGCACGCCTGGAGGCGACCTGGTCCTGGCCTCGGCCCTGACCCCGGACCAGCGCGCGGCGATGATGGACAGCCTGTCGACGCGTCGGCCGGGATTCGCCGGTCGCACCGGCCACGACCAGTTCTTCACGGCCTTCGACCGCTTTGGCTGGACCCGCGAATATCGCCGGGCCGACATGCTGGCCGACCTGATGCAGACCCTGGCGATGCAGAACACCTTCTATCTGGAAGTGATGTGGATGCCCCAGTCTGGGGCGTCGCGCCGGGCCGGCACGGCGGTCGGCTGGAATGAGGACTTCGCCGCGATGGACGCAGCGCTGGCGCCTTCGTTGCCGGATCTGCTGGCGGCGGCCATCGCCGAGACCGACGCCATGGAGGCGCGTGCGCGCGAGCTGCTTCGTTGCCCGCCGGAGGACCGGCCGGCCGACATCATCGGCGGCCACGGGCTGGCCGGCTGCTCGGTGACCGTGCGCTACCTGGTCCAGGCCAACCGGCTCGTGCCGCCTGAGCAGACCTACGGCCAACTGGCGCTGGGCGCCGCCCTCATCGCCGCCGATCCGCGCTGGGTCGGCCTGCAGCTGGTCGCGCCGGAGGATCATCCCAACGCCCTGGCCAACTACGACACGCACATGGCGATGTTTGATTGGTTCACCCGCCGCGGCGTTCCGGCTTCGCTGCACGCCGGAGAGCTCACGCTCGCCTACGCCACGCCGCTGGAGATGGACGACCATGTCTCCGGCGCCGTGCGGGCCGGGGCCCGTCGCATCGGGCACGGGATCGCCATCCCGCACGAGGTCGACGCACAGGGGCTGGTCGCGCGCATGGCTGAGGAACTGATCGCCGTGGAGGTGAATCTCACGTCCAACGATGTGATCCTTGAGGTCGAGGGGGACGACCATCCGGTCATCTGGCTGCGCCAGGCAGGCGTGCCGGTCGTCTACACGACCGACGACCCCGGCATCTCGCGCATCGACCTGAGCCATGAGTATGCGAGGGCCGTCACCGACACGGGCGCGACCTACGCCGATCTCGTGACCTCGGCGCGCAACGCCATCGCCTTCAGCTTCCTGCCGGGCGAGAACCTCTGGCTTGACCCGGGCCGCTACCGGTCGCCCCACGCCGCTTGCGCGGCCGATCTGGGCGATGGCGCCCTGTCGGATCGCTGTGAGGACTTCCTCCAAGATAGCGCCCGAGCGCGAGAGCAATTCCGCTACGAGCGACTGCTGGCCGAATTCGAGGCGGACTGGCGAGGCCGAGACTAGGGGTTCGGCTCGCCCGTCTCGGGATCGGTGAGGGTTTCGTCCGGCAAGCCTGGGTCACCGCCCACCGGCTCTGTCGCCGGCCGTGGCGGTTCCCCATCGCGCGGGGGTGGGCGCAGCTCCTCGTTTTCGACTTCTCGGTTGTCGGGGCGGTGCTGCGGGCCTGGCGGGGTCATGGCCGTCTAACGCGAAGGCGCGTCTAAGGGTTCTGTTCACCATTCCGGTGAACCACGCCGCAACGCCTGATCAGGCAGGATGCCCCGTCATTCGTGCGAGGGGCGATGAGCCTGAAGCTTGATCTGATCGCGCCCGGAGAGCTGGGCGAGGGCGAACGCGCCCTCTGGCGCGCCTGGGCGGAAGCCGACCCGGCCTGCGCCTCGCCCTTCCTGCGTCCGGAGTTCGCCGAGATCGCCGGCCAGGCCGCGCCGGGCGCGGCCATCGCCGTGTTCACGCGCGAAGGCCGGACTGTCGGCTTCTTCCCGCACCAGAGGCGGCGCCGTGCGGTCCAGCCCCTGGCCGCGCCGCTCAACGACTATCATGGCGTGATCGCTGCGCCAGGAGAGACGCCGCCTTCCCTGACCGAGGTGGCGCGCCTGCTCGGCGCCTCGAGCGTCAGCGTAAACGGCTGGATCCGCCCTGACGCCGCCGGCCAGGAACGGACCGTCGTGATGGCCGACCTTTCCAGTGGCTGGGCCGCCTATGACGCGGAGCGCCGGACCGAGCACAAGAAGTTCTTCAACGACAAGGATCGCGCCCGCCGGTCCCTGGCGCGCGATAGCGAGGGCGAGGTCTGGACCCAGACCCACGTCGTCGACACCGCATCCCTCGACGAACTGATCGGCTGGAAGCGCGAACAGTACCGCCGTACGCGTCGGCATGATGTCTTCGCCTGCGGCTGGACCGCTGACGTGCTGCACGCCTTGATGAGCCGCCATGTCGGGGACTTCGGCGCCTGCCTGTCGGTGCTGTGGGCCGGCGACCGGCCGGCGGCGATGGAATTCAGCCTGCACGCCGGGGACCGCTACCATTTCTGGTTCCCCTCCTATGCCGCCGACGCGGCGCGTTGCTCGCCCGGTGTGCTGCTCAGCCAGGACACCATGCGGCTGCTGTCGGCCGAGGGCTTCCACGTGTTCGACTTCGGTTTCGCCGGAGAGCCGTACAAGAAGTACTTCTGCAACCGCTCCGAGACGGTGGTCGAGGGCGTGGTTCATGCCAGCCCGGTGCGCCGGCTGGCCGTCCGCGCCGCCGACGCCATCGCCATCGG
>NZ_JANJTL010000103.1 GCF_024711105.1 Brevundimonas sp.
CCGATGCTGATGTTCGACCGCATCGTCCGCATCGCCGCCGACGAGGGCGCGCACGGCAAGGGCTATGTCGAGGCCGAACTCGATATTCATCCGGACCTCTGGTTCTTCCAGTGCCACTTCATCGGCGATCCGGTCATGCCGGGCTGTCTTGGGCTGGACGCCATGTGGCAGCTGGTCGGCTTCTATCTGGGCTGGATCGGCGGACCGGGCCGGGGCCGGGCGCTGGGCGTCGGCGAGGTGAAGTTCGTCGGCCAGGTCACCCCCGACATCAAGAAGGTGGTCTACAAGATCGATCTCAAGCGGGTCATCAACCGCAAGCTGGTCATGGGCATCGCCGACGGGGTGCTGGAAGCCGACGGCGTCCCCATCTACACGGCCACCGATATGCGAGTCGGCCTGTTCGGCGCCTCCGACCCCAAGGCCGGCGGCTGATTTCGTAAAGATTCAAGAGGGAATCCCCATGCGGCGTGTCGTCGTCACCGGCATCGGCATCGTGTCCTCCATCGGCGATGGCGCCGCCGAGGTCACCGAATCCCTGCGCAACGCCCGCTCAGGCGTGAAGTTCGCGCCTGACCACGCGGCCCACGGCTTCCGGTCGCAGGTCTGGGCGCCGCCCTCGATGGGCGCCACCGCCGCCGACTGGGCCGACCGTGTGGACCGCCGGGCGTCGCGCTTCCTGGCCAACGGCACCGCCTGGGGTCACATCGCTTTCGAGGAGGCGCTGAAGGATTCCGGCCTGACGCCTGACGAGATCAAGGATCCGAAGATCGGCCTGATCGTCGGCGAGGGCGGACCCTCGACCCAGGTCATCCTTCAGGCCGCGGCCGTCACCGTCGAGAAGGGCTCGCCCAAGCGCATCGGGCCGTTCGCGGTGCCGAAGGCCATGGCGTCCGGCCCTTCGGCCGTGCTGGCGACCTGGTTCGAACTGAAGGGGATCAACTATTCGATCTCCTCGGCCTGCGCGACCAGCGCCCACTGCATCGGCGCGGCCGCCGAACAGATCGCCTGGGGCAAGCAGGACGTGGTCTTCGCCGGCGGTTGCGAGGATATCGACTGGTCGATGTCGAACATGTTCGACGCCATGGGCGCCATGTCGTCCAACTTCAACGACACGCCCGAGCGGGCGAGCCGCGCCTATGACAAGGACCGCGACGGCTTCGTCATCGCCGGCGGGGCCGGCATCGTGGTGCTTGAGGAATACGAGCGGGCCAGGGCGCGCGGTGCGACCATCTACGCCGAGGTCGTGGGCTATGGCGCGAACTCCGACGGTTATGACATGGTCGCCCCCTCGGGAGAGGGCGCCGAGCGCTGCATGAAGATCGCCATGGAAATGGCCGGCGGCAGGCGGATCGACTACCTGAACCCGCACGGCACCTCGACGCCGGTCGGCGACAGCAAGGAGATGGGCGCGGTGCGCAACGTCTTCGGCGCCGACATGCCGCTGATCTCGTCGACCAAGTCGCTGACCGGCCACTCGCTGGGCGCGGCCGGCGCGCAGGAGGCGATCTATTCGCTGCTGATGCTGCACCACGGCTTCGCGGCCGAGAGCGCCCACATTGAGAACCTGGACCCTGAGTTCGAGGGCATGCCAATCCTGCGCGAGCGCAAGGACGTCGCGCTGACCACGGTCATGTCCAACTCGTTCGGCTTCGGCGGGACCAACGCGACCCTGATCCTGTCGAAGGACGGCCTCTAGAGGCCGTCACTCCGCGAGCGCGATGTCGAGCTGGGTCTCGGGATCGCGCCGCCGGCCGGTCAGCTTGCGCATCACCCAGGCCGAGATGTCGTCCACGATCGTGAAGATCGGCGGGATGAACAGCAGCGACAGGAAGGTCGAGGAGATCAGGCCGCCCACGACCGCCACCGCCATGGGAGAGCGGAACTCGACGTCGGCGCCCAGTCCCGCGGCGACCGGCAGCATGCCCGCGCCCATGGCGAAGGTGGTCATGATGATCGGCCGGGCCCGCTTGTGGGCGGCGTCCATGATGGCGTCCCATCGCCGCGCGCCGTTCTTCTCGGCGATGATGATGTAGTCGACCAGCAGGATCGAATTCTTCGCCGCGATGCCGATCAGCATGATGAAGCCGATCAGGCTGGGCATCGAGAAGCTCGACTGGGCCAGCACCAGCGCCAGCAGGCCGCCCCCGATCGCCAGCGGCAGCGAGGCCATGATGGTGATCGGATAGGTGAAGCTTTTGAACAGCAGCACCAGCACCGCGTACATCAAGAGGATGCCGGACGCGAAGGCGATGGTGAAGCCGACCGCCAGCTCCTGCATGAACTCCGCGTCGCCCGCCGGCGTCGTGCGCACGCCTTCCGGCAGGTTTCGCACCGACGGCAGCTGATTGACCCGGGCGGCCGCCTCGCCGGAGACGATGCCGTCCAGTTCGGCCGTGATGGTGGCGATCCGGGCGCGGTCCTGGCGGCTGATGGAGGCCGGACCGGCGCCGAACTCGATGTCGGCCACGGCGCTGATCGGGACGGTGGCGCCCGTATTGGTCGGAACGCGCAGGTTCTCGATCACCGACAGGTCTTCGCGCGCCTCTTCGGTGAGCATGAGGCGGATCGGGATCTGCCGGTCGCCGAGATTGTACTTCGGCAGGTTCTGCTCGACGTCGCCCAGGGTGGCGACGCGCACCGTTTGGGAGATGGCGCCCACCGACACGCCGGCCAGCGCCGCCTGGTCGGGGCGCGGGGTGATCAGGATCTCGGGCCGGGCGATGGCGGCGGTGTTTACGACATTGGCCAGGCCCGGCACGGTGCGCATCTCGGCCTCGATGGCGCGGGCGGCCTCCTCGAGCAGCCGACCGTTGTCGCTCACGATGGAGAAGGAATAGCGGGTGCCGTCCGACGGGCCGCCGCCCTGCTGGGCCGCGCCGGCGCCGATGCGCGCGCCGGGGATGACTTCCCAAGCGTCGACCATCTCGCGCTGGAATTCCTGCTGCGTCATGCCCCGCTCGCCCGGCTCGACCAGGTCGGCGTAGATGTTCGCCTGGTTGGGCGTCTGGCCGCCCACGGAGGCGTAGACCGAGGTCACCTCAGGGCGGGCCAGCAGGTCGCGCGTCATCTGGCGGGCGACGGCGTCCGTCTGCCGCAGCGTGGCGCCCGGAGGCAGCTCGGCAGAGAAGGAGGCGCGCGACTCGTCCGCCGCCGGAATGAACTCGAACGCCAGGTTCGAACTGGCGACCCAGACAGAGCCGACGAGCAGGAAGGTGCCCATCCAGAACACCTTCCATCGGTTCCTCAGCGACCAGCCAAGGGCCTGGAGGTAGCGCGACATCCAGAACGGATCCTTGTGCTCCAGATTGGCGTCATGCTTCAGCATGAAGGCGGCCATCAGGGGCGTGATCGTCCGCGCCACGAGCAGTGAGAACAGCACGCTGACGCAGGCGGCGATGGCGAAGGCCTTGAAAAACTGGCCGACGATCCCGGGCATGAAGCCCGTCGGCGCGAACACCGCCACGATGGTCGCCGTGGTGGCCACCACCGCCAGGCCGATTTCGTCGGCGGCCTCCATGGCGGCGTCATAGGGCTTGAGATTGTTCTGCCGCATGTGGCGGACGATGTTCTCGATCTCCACGATCGCGTCGTCCACCAGGATGCCGATGGTCAGGGACAGGGCGAGCAGCGTCACGCCGTTCAGCGACTGGCCGGTCAGGTCCAGGATCCAGAAGGTCGGGATCAGCGAAAGCGGCATGGCCACCGCCGCGATCAGCGTCGCCCGCCAGTCCCTCAGGAAGACGAAGACGACGATCACGGCCAGCAGGGCGCCGAGGCCCAGAGCCTCCAGCGAGGCGATGTAGCTCTCCTCGATATATTTCACGTTCGAGCTGATCTGCTCGATGGTGAGGTCGTCGCGCTCCTCGTCGATCGCGGCCACCTCGGCGCGGACACGGTCGGCCAGCCGCACCTCCGACGCCTCGCGTGAGCGCAGGAAGTTGAAGGTGACCACCTCCAGCCCGTTGTGGCGCGCCAGGCGACGCGGCTCCGACCAGCCGTCCTCGACTCGGCCGAGATCCCCCAGCCGCACCGTGCGGCCGCCCGACAGCGGGATGAGCGTCTCGCGCAGCTCCTCGACGGAGCCCGCGGCGCCGAGCGTGCGGATCGACCGCTCCGAGCCGCCCACGGTGACCCGCCCGCCGGGCAGGTCGTTGTTCACCGAGGTCAGGGCCTGGCTCACCTGGGCGGCCGTGACGCCGAAGGCGGCCAGCCGGTCGGGGTCCAGCTCGACCCGGATCTCGCGGTTCACCCCACCCGAGCGGTTGACCTCGCCCACGCCGCCCAGGCCCAGCAGCCGGCGCGACACCTCGTTGTCGACGAACCAGCTCAGCTGTTCCGGCGTCAGGGTCGGCGAGCGCACGACGTAGGTGATCAGGCTGTCGCCGGTGATGTCGATCCGCTGGACCGCCGGCTCCTGCATGTCCTGCGGCAGGTCCGAGCGCAGGCCGGCGATGGCGTTACGCACGTCATTCGTCGCGCGCTCCGTGTCCACGCCGAGCTCGAACTCGATGGTGGTGGAGGAGACGCCGTCCGAGATGTTCGAATAGACGTTGCGGACGCCGGAAAGGCCGGTCAGCGAATCCTCGATGAGGCGCGTGACCTGCACCTCCATCTCCGACGGCGCGGCGCCGGGCCGGACGGCCGTCACGGCGACCAGCGGAAACTCGATGTCCGGATTGTTGTTGATCCGCATCGACATGAACCCGACCACGCCGGCCAGGGTCAGGATGATGAACATCAGGACGACCGGGATCGGGTTCCGGATCGACCAGGCTGAGATCTGGTTCATGTCGGACTACCGGGCCGCGGGGGCGACGCGGATGCGATCACCCTGAGACAGGAACCCGGCACCCTCCACCACGACGCGGACGCCTTCGGCCAGGCCGGCCACCGACGTCAGCGCATCGCGCCGCGCCAGGACCGTGACCGGCTGGAAGGTGACGGTGTTCTGGTCGCCGACGACGAACACGCCCGCGCGGTTCTCGCGATAGATGACCGCGCCCGAGGGCACGACCACCGTCGCCTGGGCGCCGACGTCGATCTGCGCGCGGGCGAACATGCCGGGCCGCAGGCCGCCCGCGCCCGCCAGCGCGATCCGCGCCACGCCGAGGCGCGTCTGGGGATCGACCTCAGGGGTCACGATCCGGACCGTGCCCGACGTCTGGCCAACGTCATCGGAGGAGACCTCCGCGCTCTGGCCGGGCCGCACGAGGGCGAGTTCGGTCTCGGGCACCTGGGCGTCCAGCTCCAGCCGCCCGTCGCGGACGATGCGGAACAACTCGGTTCCCGGCTGCACGATCTGGCCGCGCGTCACGCTGCGGCTGATGACCAGGCCGGACACCGGCGCGCGGATCGACGCCTGGGCCAGGCGCGCCGCGGTTTCGGCCCGCGCGGCCTGGGCGGCGCTGACCTGGGCCTGGGCCGTCGCCTGTTCGGCGATCCGCGCGTCCAGCGCGGCCTGGGACAGGAAGCCCTGCTCGCGCAGCTCGCGCGCGCGGGCCAGGCTGTTGTTCGCCTGCTCCAGATTGGCCTGGGCCGAGGCGACCGAGGCGTCCTGCTGCCTCAGCTGGGCGCGCAGCAGGGTGTCGTTCAACTGGACCAGCACCTGGCCCTGGCGGACGTAGCGGCCCTCGTCGGTCAGCACGGCGGTGGCCGTCAGGCCGCCGGTCTCGGCGCCCACGGGCACCTCCTCCCAGGCCGACACCGTGCCGGACGCCGTCACGACGCGCGCCAGGTCCTGGGTCGAGGCGACCGCCACGGTCACCGTCTGGCTGGACACGCCTTCGCCCGGGGTCGCTTCCGCCTTCTCTTCCCCACCGCCGCGGCCGAACAGCAGGAACAGCACAACGGCCACGGCCACCACCGCCACGACGATGGCCGCGATGCGGGTGCGCGGCCCTATGCGCCGGACCCGGCGAGCTGGTTCGCTGAACACGGTGATGTCCCCTTGAAGTCTTCGGGGGCTATTTAGGCCGTTGCGAGCCGCCCGCAACGGAGAAGGTCCTTATTAAAAATCCTTAAGCCTCCAACGTGTCGTGGAGGTGACGTGCCTTGGCGTTCGGCGCCCGCCCGTGTAAGGCCGCCTGTTCCCGCACGCTGACCCTTCCGGACCATGGCCACGCCGCTCGAGCGCATCCGCAATTTCTCCATCGTGGCGCACATCGACCACGGCAAGTCGACGCTTTCCGACCGGCTGATCCAGGTCACCGGCGGGCTGACCGCGCGCGAAATGACCTCGCAGGTCCTGGATTCGATGGAGATCGAGAAGGAGCGGGGGATCACGATCAAGGCGCAGACGGTGCGCCTGCAGTACAAGGCGAAGGACGGGGAGACGTACGTCCTCAACCTGATGGACACGCCGGGGCATGTGGACTTCGCCTACGAGGTTTCAAGGTCGCTGGCGGCGTGCGAGGGCAGCATTCTGGTGGTGGACGCGTCGCAGGGCGTGGAGGCCCAGACGCTGGCCAACGTCTATCAGGCGATCGAGAACGACCACGAGATCGTGCCGGTCCTGAACAAGATCGACCTGCCGGCCGCCGAGCCCGAGCGGGTCCGCGCCCAGATCGAGGACGTCATCGGCATCGACGCCAGTGATGCGGTCGAATGCAGCGCCAAGACGGGCCTGGGCATCGAGGAGGTGCTGGAGGCCATCGTCACCCGCCTGCCGGCGCCCAAGGGCGACCGCTCCGCGCCGCTGAAGGCCATGCTGGTCGACGCCTGGTACGACGCCTACCTGGGCGTGGTCGTGCTGGTCCGCGTCTTCGACGGGGTGCTGAAGGCCGGCATGCGGGTCAAGATGATGCGCAACGGCTCGACCCACCTGATCGACCGGGTCGGCGTCTTCCTGCCCAAGAACACCCCGGTCGAGGAGCTGGGCCCCGGCGAGATCGGCTTCATCACCGCCCAGATCAAGGAGGTCGCCCACGCCGCCGTCGGCGACACCATCACCGAGGAAAAGCGCCCCGCCGCCGAGCCCCTGCCGGGCTTCAAGGAGGTCCAGCCGGTGGTCTTCTGCGGCCTGTTCCCGGTGGACGCCGCCGACTTCGAGGACCTGCGCGCCGCCATTGGCAAGCTGCGCCTGAACGACGCGTCGTTCAGCTATGAGATGGAGACCTCGGCCGCGCTCGGCTTCGGCTTCCGCTGCGGGTTCCTCGGCCTGCTCCACCTGGAGATCATCCAGGAGCGCCTGAGCCGCGAGTTCAACCTCGACCTGATCGCGACGGCGCCGTCGGTGGTCTACAAGATCGGCCTGCGCGACGGGCGCGAGATCGAGCTGCACAACCCCGCCGACCTGCCCGACGTGATGCAGATCCTGGAAATCCAGGAGCCCTGGATCAAGGCGACCATCCTGACGCCGGACGAATACCTCGGCGGCGTCATCAAGCTGTGCCAGGACCGCCGCGGCGAGCAGAAGGAACTGTCCTACGTCGGCTCGCGCGCCCTGGTGGTCTACGACCTGCCGCTGAACGAGGTGGTGTTCGACTTCTACGACCGGCTGAAGTCGATCTCGAAGGGCTATGCGTCCTTCGACTACGAGCTGACCGACTATCGGCCTGGCGACCTGGTCAAGATGTCGATCCTGGTCAACGGCGAGCCGGTCGACGCGCTCTCCATGCTGGTTCACCGCGCGCGCGCCGAGACGCGCGGCCGCGGCATGGTCGAGAAGATGAAGGAGCTGATCCCGCCCCACCTCTTCCAGATCCCGATCCAGGCCGCCATCGGCGGCAAGATCATCGCCCGCGAAACCGTCCGTGCGCTCCGCAAGGACGTCACCGCCAAATGCTACGGCGGCGACGCCACCCGCAAGAAGAAGCTTCTGGAGAAGCAGAAGGAAGGCAAGAAGCGGATGCGCCAGTTCGGGAAGGTGGAGATCCCGCAGGAGGCGTTCATCGCCGCGCTGAAGATGGATGGGGATTGAGGCTAGACAGCCCGCTAATCCCCGGCGACCCGCGCCGCTCCAGCCCCAGGAGGCGATCCAAGCTCCAGTCGCCGGGGCCGCGCGCCAACACATAGACCAGGGGGGCCAGCCACAGCAGGTGGGTGGGCCAGCCCGTGGGAATGACGAAGAGCTGGATGACCAGGGTCATGGCGATGAGGCCAAGGGCCGCCGGGCGGGTAAGCAGTCCAAATACGAGCAGCGCCGGCAGGATGTGTTCCGCGTAGGTGGCCATGTAGGCCGCCAGGTCCGCCGGCAGCAGCGGGACGCGGTATTCCTCGGCGAAGAGGTAGTGGGTCGTCGGGGTGACGGTGATCAGGCCATCGACCTTGGTGCGCCCTGACAGAAAGAAGGGAACGGCGACCGCCGTCCTAAGAAGCAGGCCGTGCGCGGCCTCGGGCAGGGCCTGGGTGACGGTGATGCAGATGCGGTCATAGAGATTCATCGATGGGGGTCTCCTTGAGGCCTCGGGACGAAGGCCCCGAGGTCGATCAGATCGCGGGCGGCGCGGGTCAGGTCTTCGCGCGTCACCAGGGGCGCGCAGGCCATAACGGCCTGGAAGAGCGTCAGGCCGCGTCCGGCCGCTTTCAAAAGGCTCCATTCGGCGTTGCTGAGCAGCTGGGCCGTGACGGCAAGATCGGGCCGGTGGATCAGGATCCGTTCCTGGGCCAGGCGCCATTCGAGCTCCGCGGCCTGACCCTCTTGGGGAAGGCGATGGGCCAGCCAGAGCGACGGCGCGTTCCAGTCGAAGGCGAAGATGCGGACCGAGGGGTGGAGGACCAGGTCCTCGTCCTCGGGCGCCGCGCGCCGGGCGGCGTCGGGCGCGACGTGCGCCTCGGTCCAGGCGCGATCAAGACGTGCGCAGGGCGCGAGATAGGGATAGGCCCGGGCCGGACCGAACTGCCCCAGCCAGTCGGCGAAGGCCTGGCCGTAGTCGATCAGGACGGCGCTCGATCCGGGCTCGCTCCGCACGAAGGCGGCCGCTGCCGCCTGGAACCATTCGAGCCCGACCATCCGGACCACGGTCGGATAGTTGGCCGCGAGGGCGTCGATGCGGCCGGCGGCGCTCGTGTTGGCGTAGACGCCCAGGCGGATCAGGCCGTCCTCAGCCTCGCCGAGGTGCGGCGCCATGGCCTCGCGGTCGCCGCGCAGGGCGCGCTCGAAGTCGGCGTGGAAGGCGGTCATGCCGCTAGCTCCTGCACGTCGGCCAGGACGCGGGCCGCCCGCGCCTGTTCCTCGATGAGTTCGCCGAACGCCGGCAGGGCACCGTCGCGCTCGATCAGGGTGGGGCGGGGCCCGATCCGGGCGACCAGGCGCTCGTAGAGATCCCACACCAGTTCGCTGACCGGCGTGTCGTGGCCGTCGATCAGCAGGGTTTCGCCCAGCGCCGGATCCTCGCGGTGGCCCGCGAGATGGATCTCGCCGACGAGCGCGGCGGGGACCCGGTCGATCCAGGCCTCGGGATCCAGGCCAAGGTTAGCGGCGCTGATGAAGACGTTGTTGACATCGACGAGAAGGCCGCAGCCGGTGCGGCGGGCGATCTCGACGAGGAAGTCGACCTCGTCCCATTGGTGATCGGCCAGGGCCAGATAGCCGGCCGGATTCTCGATGAGCAGGCGGCGGCCGAGGGCGTCCTGCGTCTCGTTGATATGCGCGCAGACCAGCCCGAGCACCTCGCCGTTGCGCGGGGCCGGCAGGAGGTCGGGGTGATAGACGCCGCCGCGCCTGGACCACGCAAGATGCTCCGACACCAGGCAGGGCTTGAACCGGTCGATGAGAGACCGGAAGCGAGCCAGATGGTCGCGGTCGGGGCGCTCGTCGCCCGCGAGCGAGAGCCCGACTCCGTGGAGCGAAAGAGGGTGGCGGTCGCGAATGCGCCGCAGCCAGTGCAGGCGCGGACCGCCCGCCACCATGTAGTTCTCGGGATGGACCTCGAACCAAAGGCCCGCCTGGCATCCGACGGCGAGACAGGCCTCGGCCTCCGCATAGTGCGCGGGCTTCAGGCTGACGCCTGCCGTCGGACGCCGTTCCATCAGCGGTCGATCGGGGTGAGGGAGCCCGGGCCGTGCGGCGTGCGGATGGAGGTGCAGGTGCCCTGCGGCACGAGCTTCCAGGCATTGCCCTGATAGTCGCGGGTGGAGGTGCCGGCGCAGCTAGTGCCCGGGCCGGCGGCGCAGTCGTTTTGCCCGGCCAGGGCGACGCCGTAGCAGCGCTCCATCGGCTGGGACCGGTCGCCTGAGGACTGGGCCAGGGCGGCCGTCGCGCCCGTCGCCGCCAGGGCGCCGGCGCCGATGAGCACTTTGAGGGTGCGGTTCATGGTTGCTCTCCGTCTGATCGGACGAGCCACGGCGGCCCGCCTCGACGAAGACTTTCGAAGTCGCGCCCAAAAAGGTTACGGTAGCGTACGAAGATTTTCCCGGGTGGGCGCGGCCGTGGTGTAACCTCCAGTGTCTCGAGCCCGTAATGGGAGCATGCGTGGCGGATCGGGAAGGCGAGCTGAAGGACCTGATGCTGCGCGGTCTGGGCGGCGACGCCGTGGCGTGGCGGACGCTCCTGCGGCAGATGCGCGGCGCCCTGACTCCCTATTTCAAGCGGCGCCTTGGAGGCATGGAGGCGGATGCGGAGGACCTCGTGCAGGAATGCCTGATCGCCATCCACGCCAAGCGCGCGACCTACGATCGGTCCCTGCCCTTCACCGCCTGGGCCTATGCGATCGCGCGGTACAAGCTCATCGATCACCTGCGCCGGAAGGGCGCGCGCGTATCGATCCCGCTGGAGGTCGCGTCGGTGCTGATCGCGGAACACACGGTGGAGGATGGCGCGATCCGTGGCGATCTGAGCCGGATTCTCGGCATCCTGCCGCCGCGGCGGCGACGGCTTATCGAGGACGTTCGTCTAAGGGGCTACTCGATCGCCGAGGCGGCCGCGCGCAACGGCTTCACCGAAGGGGCGGCCAAGGTGGACGTGCATCGCAGCATGAAGGCGCTGAGCGCGAGCGTGGCCGGACATGAAGACTGACGACCTGATCGAGGCCCTTGCGCTTGGCGTGGAGCCGGTAAGGCCAGCCCGGCTAGATCCGCTGACGCTGGCGGCCGCAGTGGCCGCCAGCGTGCTGACCGTGGTGCTGGTGCTCCGCCTGCGTCCCGATCTCGTCGAGGCTCTGGGCGATCCGATGGTCTGGGTGAAGGGCGTCTACACGGCCGGGCTGGCCGGCGCGGGTCTCTGGCTGGCGACGCGGCTCGGCACGCCCGGGCGGGAGGGGAAGGCGCCGGCGCTGCTGTTGACGGCCATCGCGGGGCTGATGCTGGGTCTCGGTCTTTTCGAACTGATCCTGACGCCCGCGGACGAGCGGGGCGCGGTTCTGCTGGGCGAGACCTGGCGGGTCTGCGGCCGCAACATCCTCATCGCATCGGTCCTGACCGGCCCATTGGTCTTTGTGTCGGCGCGCAGGCTGGCGCCGACGAGGCCGGTGCTGTCGGGCCTGGCGCTGGGCGCGGCCGCATCCGCCATCGGGGCGACCGCCTACGGCGTGCTCCACTGCCCGGAGGCGACCCTGTCATTTCTGGCGGTCTGGTACACCTCGGCCATCGCTCTGGGCGGGCTGGTTGGAGGCGTGGCGGGCCGCTTGGCCCTGAGGTGGTGAGGGGCCAAGCTGAGGGAAGATGAGGTCCTCACCGTGTCGAATGGCGCAAGAACCCCGCCCGCCACACCTCCGCCTCCAGCCGCACGGCCCGCTCCAGCGGCGGCTTGAGCGCGAACAGGCGGGCGCGGCCTTCGGCGGCGGGGGCTGAGCTGAAGTCGTAGAGGCGGTAGAGGCGGAACCGCTCCGGCTCCTCCTGGCTGAAGGCGCGTTCGTTGCGGCTGAGGAAGAAATCGGTGCGCGGGCCGCCGCGGGTGGTCTTGACCTCGATGAAGCGCTCGGCCCCGTCCGGGTCGAAGGAGCGGATATCGTAGCCGGCCCCGTCGCCCCGTTCCTGCGAGGTCCATTCGACCTTGCGGGCGAGGTCGGGGCGGTCGGCGGCGGCCAGTCGGGCGCGTTCGAAGTGGAAGACCTGGTGCTCGCCGGACAGGCCGAGGCGGCGGTTGCGCGCGTCGCGGGCGGCGGGGTCGAACTTGCGCACGAGGCGCTGGAGGCCTTCGGGGCGGGGGGTGTTCTGGCCGAGCGGGGGTGGGTCGGTGAGCTGGATCAGGGGTGAGGATGGCGGCGCCCCCTCCACCAATTCAGGCTCCGCGCTGCCCTTCGGGTCGTGGTCCCCCTCCCCATTAAATGGGGAGGAGAAGGGGGTCGGGGCCTCGTGGAGGCTGGGGGACGCGCTGGGTAGCGGCGGCAGGCGGTCGTCGCCGAGGGTCCAGGCGTCGTCGTGGGCGGCGAGGTAGCGGTCGATCGCGGCGAAGATGGCGTGCTGGTAGTTGGGCTTGGGCTTGTAGCCGCGGATGGTCGGCAGGCCGAGCTCGCTGAGCACCGCCGACAGGTTCATGTGCTTGAACTCGACCGACCGGTGGGTGCGGCCGGTGCGGGCCATCAGCGCCTGGGCGTGGTGGGACTTCACATAAGGGACGCCGGCCTGTTCGGCGGCGAGCATGGCGAAGTAGTCGGCGACGATGGCGTCGAGCTCGTCGGCCTGCCAGTCGGTTCCGATCTTCGACGCGTCGGCCACGGACCCCTCCCCCAAAGGGAGGTTAGCTGCGCTTCAGGGGCCGTGGAAAGGGCGGCCTCAAGGCCGCCACCCTCATCCGTCGGTCTCCGACCGACACCTTCTCCCATCGAGGGAGAAGGGACAGAGGCATTCAACTCTTGGCTGAGAGAAGCCGGTCGAGTCCGGGCGCGTCAAGGACGCGCGAGGCGCGCCGCGGAGCGGCAGGCCCGCAGGGCCTGTCCTTGACCCGCCCGGATCGACCGGCAGCATGGCCGGCAAGAGATGAATACACGGGCGTCGCCGGGGCGGGGGCCCCTGGACGCTCGCTTTGATGGGGGTGTGGGGACGGGTCCGAAGGGGCTGTGGGGGCCGTCGCCCCCTCCACCGCAAGCGGTCCCCCTCCCCCGCAATGCGGGGGAGAATCGGGCGCGCGGTGTCCTGCGTCACCAGGGGGTGAGGCCGGGGTTAGGCTGTCCGGATGAGCGAGACAGACGACGACCTTACGCGCGTTCCGGATCGGCGGGCGGCGCACTGGCGGCTGGGGGCGGAGACCTGGGCCATCATCATGGAGGAGTACCGCAACGGCGCGACGGCGCCGGAGCTGGCGGCCAAGTGGCGGGTGTCGATCCACGCCATCCGCAAGAAGATCACCGTGACCGGCGCGGCCAAGCGCGACCACGGCGACGCCCGAGCCCAGGCCCAGGCGCGCGACTGGGACGCCTCGCGCGAGGCGGCGCGGACGGCCTTTCGCCGGCGGGTGGAGGGCCTGTTCGTGACATCGGGACATGCGGCCGAGGACACCGACATGCCCGGGCGGCTGTCGCGCCAGGCCGTGCAGGCGGCGGGGCGGGCGATGCGGGCCGGACTGTGGGAGGAGGCCCGAGCCCTGCTGGGCTTCGGCGAGACCTTCCAGAAGGTGGCGGTCCTGGAACGCGACCCTCAGGCCGACGAACTGAAGCGGATGCCGCTGACCGCCATCCTGGCGGCGCGCTTCGCCAGCAAGGAGACGCTCGAGCCGCTGTTGAACCTGTCGAACCGGCCCGGCGTAGCGGATCCGGACCGGGAGCTGAAGGAATACTACTGGCGGACGTTGTCCAACGAAGAACAGCTGGAGGCCGCCCGCCAAAAGCTTCTGGACGAGCAGGCGGACCATATCGCGGCGCTGAAGGCGAAGATCGGCGAGATGGGCGGGAGCGAGCCGGCGTTCGCCTATAGCGCGCTGAAGTTCGACTTCAGCCTGGCCGGACGGCGCCGCCGCAGCGAGCGGTGAGGCGCGGCCTCAGGCCTCGCCGCAGGCGCGGCGGAAACGGTCGAGGGGGGCGCCGGCGGGCGCGGCGACCGAAGCGCTTTCGCCGTCGGCGCGGACAGTGAGCGCCTGGCCGCCGGCGAAGGCCTGGATGACCGGATGGTCGAGGCGCAGGCGGACGGCCAGGCCGTCGGCCTCGACCCGCTCGGCGTCGGCCTCGGCCGGGCCGGCGGCGACGCTGACGAAGGCGGGACGGGCGCGCGGACCATAGACGGTGACGCGCACCACGCCCGAGCCGGGTTCGCACTCCAGCACGGCCGCAAGCTGTTCGGTGTCGGGGACCTCGCGGGCGAGCACGGCGGTCCCGCCGCTGTCATAGAAGGACCAGACCCAGCCGTCGGCGGGCTGGCCCGTCAGCAGCGTCAGGGCGGCGGCGATGATCGGTGTCATGGTCGGACCCCCCGGCCCGAAGGCGGCCTCAGGCGCGCTGGCCCGAACAATGGGCGAAGAAGGCCTCGACCGCGGGCTGTTCGTCAACCGTGGCGTCGAGCGCCAGGGGGCGGCCCGAGGCGCCGGCGAGCGTCAGGCCGCCCGTCTGGCGGAAGCCCTCGAGCGCGGGGGCGTTCAGGCGCACGCGGGTCTCGACCATCAGGCCGCCGGTCATGGGATCGACCTCGGGCGCGGCCTCCAGCGCCGAACGGCCGCCGGTGGAGGCCAGGGTCAGGCCGTCGGCTTCGGGCGAGGCCATGCCGAACACCTCGACCGCGCCCTCGCCGGGCGCGCAGGACATCATGAACAGGATCATGTCGGAGTTCTCGGCGCCGTAGGCCAGCTTGGCGCGCGCGCCCTCGTGCACGAGGTTCCAGCCCATCGGCGTGGTCGCCGCGGCCGGCTCGGGCTGGGGCGCTGCGGACGCGCCGTCGGGACCCATGAGCAGGAAGGCTCCGCTCATGGCCATGCCGGCGATCGAGGTGGCGAACAAGGCGGCCCGGTTGAACATGTGACGCGCTCCCTTCGACGGGGAAACGCGGCCCTTCACAAACAGTTCACGAACGCCGTGCGGCGAACCGGCGCCTGAGGCGCCGGCGCCACAGGGGCTAGAAGGGGCTGAAGCGCTCGACCAGCGACTGGCCGGCGGGCGGGCTCTGCATCCGGCTGACGTCGCCCCGGCCGCCGTAGGAGATACGCGCCTCGGCGATCTGGGTGTGGTTGATGGTGTTGGCCGAGGAGATGTCCTCGGGCCGGACGATGCCGGAGACCAGCAGTTCCCGGACCTCGCGGTTGGTGCGGACCTCCTGGCGGCCCTGGATGACCAGGTTGCCGTTGGGCAGGACGGCGGTGACCACGGCGGCCACGGTCAGGTTGACTCGCTCCGCGCGCTGGATGACGCCCGAGCCCGACGAGGAGGCGCCGCCCTCCAGCTCGACCAGGTTCGAGGGATCGAAGCCGGACGGGAAGGCCTGGCCGAGCGCGTTCTCCAGCCCGAACAGGGCGCCGATGCCGGCCTGGGTCTCGTTGGTGCGGTCGCGCGTGGTCGAGTTCTGGATCGAGGCGCGGTCGTCGATCTGGATCTCGACGGTCAGGATGTCGCCGACGCGGCGGGCGCGCTGGTCGCGGAAGAAGGTGCGCGAGCCCGCCCGCCACAGCGAGCCGGCCGAGGCGGCCTCGGACGGCGGCGGGCCCATCGGCTGCTCCAGCGGCACCAGCGCGGCCGGATAGCCCATGTCCGACAGCTGCGGCCCCATGACCGCCTCCTCGACCGTCGAACAGGCGCCCAGCATCAGGAGGGGCAGCAGCAGAAGGGACTTACGCATGGACTGGTCCTCTAGCGGGCGGAGACGGCGGCGAGGGCGCGGCCGGGTTCGGCGGCCACGACCTGGATGGTGCGGCCGGATTCGATGTTCTGGGCGTTGAAGGTCTCGCCCCGCGTGGCGTTGGCCATGGCGCGGGCGCGCAGGGACAGGCTGATGCCACCCGAGCGGTAGACGACCTCGATGAGGTCGCCGCGGGCGATGACCTGGGGCTCCGACAGGTCCGAGCCGCGCACCACCGCGCCGGAACGCAGCGGCCGCCGGGCCGACAGGCCGATGACGTCCTCGGCGTCGTCAGGCGCGCCGGAGGGCGCCAGGTGGGCCTGGACCTCGGTCCAGATCACGTCCTCGGGCTGGACCACGTCGCCGGCGGCCAGGCTGCGGGCATAGGTCAGGACCTCGACGGTGGCCGCGCCGCGCGTCGCGGTCGCGGGCGCCGCGCCCGAGCCGCCCGAGCGCACGATGATGCGGCGGACGCCTGTGGCGTTGGCCCACTGCAGCCCGTGGCGGCGCGCCAGCGCCTGGACCTGGGCGGCGTCGAGCACGGCGCTGGCGCCCGAGCGCGTTCCGGCCCGGACGTCCGAGGCATCGCCGGCGCCGTGGAACAGCTCGCCGAGCGTGATGACGCCGTCGTCGTCGACCGGCTGGTCCACCAGCTCGACCGGCCCCGCCAGGGCGGGCGTGGCCACAAGGACGGCGGCGAGCAGGGCGGCCAGCGCGCGCATCACGACTTCACCTGGTTGGCGGCCTGGAGCATCTGGTCGGCGGCGGTGATGACCTTGGAGTTCATCTCGTAGGCGCGCTGGGCGACGATCAGGGCGGTGATCTCGGCCACGGCGTCGACGTTCGAGGCCTCGGTGTAGCCCTGCAGCAGGGTGCCCACGCCCGGGTCGCCCGGGGCGGTCACGGTGGCCGGGCCGGACGCGGCGGTCTCGACCAGCAGATTGTCGCCGATGGCCGACAGACCCGCCTCGTTGAAGAAGGTCGCCAGCTGCAGCTCGCCGACCACCTGCGGCTGGGGATCGCCCTGGACCAGCACCTGAACCTGGCCGGTCGGGGAGATGATGACGTCGGTGGCCTCCTGCGGGATCGAGATCTCCGGCTGGACGGCGTAGCCGTCGTCGGTGACCAGCTGGCCCTCCCCGTTGACCGAGAAGTTGCCGGCGCGGGTGTAGCCCGTCTCGCCGGACGGCAGCAGCACCTGGAAGTAGCCGCGCCCGTCGATGGCCAGGTCGAAGCGGTTGCCGGTCGCCTGGGGCGTGCCCTGTTCGGTGATGCGGTAGACGCTGCCGGCCCGGACGCCGACGCCGATCTGGATGCCGGTCGGCACCACCGTTCCCGCCGAGGAGGAGGTCGCCCCCATCCGCTCGACGTTCTGGTAGAGCAGGTCCTGGAACTCGGCGCGCTGTCGCTTGAAGCCGACCGTGTTCATGTTGGCGATGTTGTTCGAGATGACCTCGACGTTCAGCTGCTGGGCCGCCATGCCCGTGGCTGCGGTTCTCAGAGCGCGCATTCCGGCTCTCCCTTAGGCGGCCCGCCCGAGGCGCTCGACGGCGCGACGGGACAGGTCATTGGCGTTTTCGATGAGGCGCGCCGTGGACTCGTAGGCGCGCTGAATCTCGATGAGGTTGGTGATCTCCACCAGGGTGTCGACGTTGGAGCCCTCGAGCATGCCCTGGCGCACGAGGACGTCCGGGGCGTCGGGCGGGGCCTCGTTGGAGGTGTTGCGGTAGAGGCCGTCGCCGTCCTTCGACAGGACCGACAGGAGGTCGAAGCGGACCACGCCGAGGCGTCCCACCTGCTGACCGTTCTGGCTGATCGTGCCGTCGTCGGCGATGGAGACCTGGCCCTGCGCAGGATCGAGCACGATCTCGGCTCCGCCCTGGTCGAGCACCGGCAGGCCGGACCGGGTGATCAGCAGCCCCTCGCCGTCGGTGGTGAAGGCGCCGTCGCGGGTGTAGCGCTCGGGGCCGCCATCCGGGTCTCCGATGCGGAAGAAGGCGCCGTCGCCTTCGATGGCGACGTCCAGGGGACGGCCGGTCTCGCGGATGGCCCCCTGGCTGAAGTCCCGGCCGACACCCTGGTCGAGCACGAACTGGCCGGGTCCGGAAACGCCGAGGTTGCGCGCCAGCCGCGCCTCCTCCGTCTCGACGATCAGCTGCTCGACCTTGAAGCCCGTGGTGTCGGCGTTGGCGATGTTGTTCGCCGCGATGTCCAGCTGGCGGCGAAGCACCAGTTGGCGGCTAAGGGCGATGAGACTGGCGTTCTCCACGAACGGGCTCCGGCGCAAGGGTTGCAAGGAGACCGGAGCAAGAGGCGGACCAACATGGTTAACGCCACGCCTGCAAGGCTTTGCAGGCCCTCCCCTCCCGGAAATCCGCGCTGAGAGACCCGTCTGGACCGGGCAGGAATTGCCGGGTGTGAACCCGCCGTTAACCAAACCGGGCCGAAGTGACCGGGTCGGGTGCGCGCATCGGGGCTTCGCCAGCCATGTTCAAGTTCGGAAAGAAGAAGGACAAGGCCGCGGAGGCCGAGACCGAAGCGCCAGCCGTCGTGGAAGGCGAGGACGGCGAGGCCGCGCCCAAGAAGAAGAAGCTTCCCCTCTTCCTGATCATCGGCGCGGCCGCGGTCGTGGTTTTGGGCGGCGGCGGAGCCGGCGCCTGGTTCCTGTTCCTGAAGCCGTCCGGAGACGCGCACGCCGCGCCCGCGGATCACCCGCCCGCCAAGAAGAAGGGCGGCGGGGGCGGCCACGGATCGAGCAGCGGCGGCGAGGCGGACCCGGCGCTGGGGACCGTGCGCGAGGGGCCCGACGGCGTCACCTTCCTGACGCTGCCCGACATGATCGTGAACATCCAGTCGGCGGACGGCCGGCCGACCTTCCTCAAGCTGACCCTGACGCTCGAGATGAGCGACCCGCACCTGGCCGAGACGCTCCAGGCCGAGAGCCCGCGCGTCAACGACATGCTCCAGTCCTTCCTGCGCGAGCTGCGGCCCGAGGACCTGGCCGGGTCGGCCGGCAGCTACCAGCTGCGCCAGGAGATCCTGCGGCGCGTGAACCTGGTCGCCGCGCCGGAGCAGGTGGACGCCGTCCTCATCGAAGAAATGCTGATCCAGTGAGCGAGACGTCGGTCGAAGAGCTGGCCCAGGCGGGCCTGGCGGCCTCGGCCGAGGCGGCGGAAGCCGACCATCGCGGACCGCTGCCCGGTGAACGGGTCCTGAACCAGGACGAAATCGACAGCCTGCTCGGCTTCGACATGGCCGGGGACGACGACAGTGACCGCACGGGCATCCGGGCGATCATCAACTCCGCCCTGGTTTCCTACGAGCGTCTGCCGATGCTCGAGATCGTCTTCGACCGCCTGGTGCGGCTGATGACGACCAGCTTGCGGAATTTCACCTCGGACAACGTCGAGGTGTCGCTCGACAACATCTCCTCGATCCGCTTCGGCGACTATCTGAACTCCATCCCCCTGCCGGCGATTCTGGCGGTGTTCCGGGCCGAGGAGCTGGACAACTACGGCCTGCTGACGGTCGACTCGAACCTGATCTACTCGATCGTCGACGTGCTGCTGGGCGGCCGCCGCGGCACCGCGGCCCTGCGCATCGAGGGGCGGCCCTACACCACCATCGAGCGGGTGCTGGTGCAGCGGATGGTCGAGGTCATTCTCAACGACATGCGCCAGGCCTTCGAGCCCCTGACGCCCGCGCACTTCAACCTGGACCGGCTGGAGACCAATCCGCGCTTCGCCGCCATCGCGCGCCCGGCCAACGCGGCGATCCTGATCAAGCTGCGCATCGACATGGAGGATCGCGGCGGGCGCGTGGAGCTGCTGCTGCCCTATGCGACGCTGGAGCCGATCCGCAAGCTCCTGCTGCAGCAGTTCATGGGCGAGAAATTCGGCCGCGACAACATCTGGGAAGGCCACCTGGCGACCGAGATCTGGGGCACCCAGGTCGAGGTCCGCGCCGTCCTGGACGAACACGCGGTGCCCCTGTCGACCGTGCTTAATCTCGAGGTCGGCCAGACCCTGATGCTGAACGCTACCCCCGACTCCATGGTCGAGGTGCGCTGCGGCGCGGTGCCCCTGACCCGGGGCCGGATGGGACGCCGGGGCCAGAACATCGCCGTGCAGGTCGCCGCGCCGCTGACGCCCGCGGCGGTTCGCGCTGTTTCAGGAGGATCGGCATGAGCGCCACCGGACTGATCATGGACGGCATCCTGATCCTGCTGCTGCTGGCGGCCTTGATGTACGGGCTGCGCCTCGAAAAGAAGCTGAAGGCGCTGCGCGAGGGCCAGGCGGGCTTCGCCCAGGCCGTGACCGAGTTGAACGTCGCCGCCGGCAAGGCCCAGTCGGCGCTGGCCGAGCTGCGCGCCGCCTCGGAGGAGACTGATCTGCTGCACGAGCGGATCGTGGCGGCCCGCACCCTTAAGGCGGAACTCGAGGGCCTTGTCGCCAAGGGGCGCGCGGCCCCGGCGCCGGCCCAGACGCCGCCACCCCCCGCCCCTGCCCCTCAGCCGGCGGAGTCGCCGGCCCGCCTGCTGCAGGCGCTGGCCGCGCGCAGGTTCGAGGAAAGCCTGGCCGAGCCCGCGCCCCCCGCGCGCCCGGCCGGACGCCCGGCCTTCCGCACGCCTGAAGACGACCTGTTCGAACCGGTGCGCGGACGCGCCTGAGGAGCCGCCTGAGTGAGCCGCATCCCCCGTATCCTGCCTCTGGTGGCCGTGGCGCTCGCGGGCGTCGCCGCCGTGCGCCTGATCGGCGCGGGACCTGACCTGTTCCAGGGCGCGCGCGCCTGGGCCGAGGAGGCCGCCGAGAGCGCGGGCGAAGCCGCTTCCGGCGAGGGCGCGGCGTCCGGGCCTCCGCCGCCCGCCGCCTGCGCCGTTTCGGTGGAGGAGTTGGCCGAACAGGCCGGCTTGTCGCCCGCCGAACTGCGCATCCTGCAGAACCTGTCGGAACGTCGCGGCCAGCTCGACGCCCGCGACGTCGATTTCGAGACCCAGCTGCCGCTGCTGATCGCCGCCGAGGCCAAGGCGGACGAGCGGATTGCGGAACTGACCGCGCTGCGCACCGAGATTCAGGGCCTGCTCGGCCAGGTGTCCGAGCGCGAGCAGGCGGAGATCGACCGTCTGGTGCAGGTCTATCAGGCCATGCGTCCGCGCGACGCCGCGCCGGTGTTCAGCCGCCTGCCCGACGAGGTTCGCCTGCCGGTCGCCGCCGCCATGCGCCCGCGCGCCCTGGCCGCCATCATGGCCGAGATGGAGCCTGAGGCGGCGCGGACCCTGACGGAGCGGCTGGCCCGCCGCTTCGACGCCCAGCGCCTGGCCGAGCGCGCCGCGCCCGAGCCGGACGAACCCGCCGCCCAGCCGACCCAGCCCCAGCCGCAGCGGCCGCGCGCGACCGAGACCTCGTCTCCGCCGCCGCGGCCCCGGCCGCCGGCCAAGCGCACCCAGTCGCCGCCGCCTCGCCAGGAGCCGCCGGCTCAGCCGCCGACCGCGCCGACGACCCAGCCCGAACAGCCACGCGTCTCGGTGGAATAGGGCGGGCCTTAGCGCCCCGCCAGTTCGTCGGCCAGGCCGTCCATGTCGTAGACTTCGCGCAACGCCAGGGTGACCATCTCGGCCGAGACGGCCACGGCGCGGTTGACCTCGCCGTCATAGCCATAGGCGCCGCCCAGCGATTCCAGATTGCCGTCGAAGACCGCCGCGATCACCTGCCCTTCCGCGTTCAGCAGCGGCGAGCCGGAGTTGCCACCGACGATGTCATTGGTGGTGGCGACCGTATAGACGACGTCTTCCGGCAGGCGGGCGCGGGCCGAAGCCAGGACCGGCGCGACGTTGAAGGGCGGGGCGCCGGTGGCGCGCTCCCACAGGCCGGCGACGGTGGTCACCGCCGGGACCTCGCGGCCGCTGGCCGAGGTCCAGCCGGCGACCCGGCCGTAGGACAGGCGCAGGCTGAAGGTCGCGTCCGGGTAGGTGTCGGTCCCCAGCACCGCGAAGCGGGCGGCGGCGATGCGCTCTCCAGCCCGGTCGATCGGCGCCTCGACCTCGGTCCGCCACTCGTTGCGGACGACGCGGGCCATCGGGTCCGTGGCCAGGACGAAGCGGATCAGCGGATCCTCCGAGGCCTCGACGGCGGCGCGGCCGCCCTCGAAAAGGGCGCTGCGCACGGCCGGATCGCCAAGCGTCGTGCCCTCGATCAGCCGGGCGCCCAGCGCTTCGGGGCTCTCGCGGCCGAGCATGGCCTGGACGTCGGCGTCGTCCGTCCCCAGCGCCTCGCGGGTCTTGGACAGCCAGAACTGGAGATAGAGGCTCTCCAGCGGCTCATCGATGTTGCGCGCCTGGGCGAGCGTTCGGCCGAGCGCGGCCAGGGACGCGTCGGAATAGCCGGCCAGGCGCTGGTCCTCGGGACGGTCGCGTTCGAGCGCGGCGCGGACCAGGGCGCGGGCATAGCTGAACAGGGCCGAACCCTGACCGGCGCCGCCTTCCAGCCAGTAGTACCGGTCGTACAGGCGCATGTAGTCGTCGTGGGCCGTCTCGATCTCGCCCCAGGGGTCGCCCTGGACGTGACCTCCGGCGGCCGCCTGCTGGCGCAGGGACGCCTCGGCCTCCTCCAGGCCGGCGAAGAAGTCGCGGTCGGCCAGCGCGCGGTGCATCCCGGTGTAGCGCTTCAGGTTGTTCTCGATGGAGCGCAGGGCGTCGCGGGTCATGCGCGCGTTCTCAGGGCTTTCCTCGGCGAAGCGGATGACGCGGCCGCGCAGTTCGGCCAGGCGCCGCAGCTCGGCCGGAATCTGCCAGTCGCGCTCGACGATCAGCTGGTCGACGGTTTTCAGCCGCGAGGTCGAGCCGGGATTGCCGGCCACGAAGACCGGCTGGCCGGCCTCGATCCGCTCGGGATTCCAGGTCAGGTGCTCGGGCGTCGAGGCCGGGGCGTCGTTCTCGTAGACGCGCAGGAAGGCGGCATCGAGGGCAAAGCGGGGGAAGTTGAAATTGTCCGGATCACCACCGAACACCACCGCCTGGTGCTCGGGCGCGAAGACGAGCCGCACGTCGGAATAGCGCCGGAACCGGTAGAGCTTGTACTGCCCGCCCCGGTAGAAGCTGATCACCTGGCAGCGCAGGGTCTGGTCGGTCCCGCAGCCCTCGCGCTCGATCTCTCCCAGCGTCCGGGCGCGGGCGGCGGCGTAGTCCGCGCCCTCCAGGCCCGAGGTCGCCTCGGCGAGGCGCTCGGTGACGTCGACGATCTCCAGCAGCACCTCGGCGACCTGACCCGGACAGCGCAGCTCCTCCTCGCGCGTGCGGGCGAATACGCCCTGGCTGAGAAGATCCTGGCCGGGCGCGGCGTTGGCCTGGACGCAGGAGCGGATGCAGTGCTGGTTGGTCAGGACCAGCCCCTGTTCGGAGACCAGCGAGGCCGAGCAGCCGGCCAGCCTGACCGCGCCGAGGCGCACCCGGTCCAGCCAGGCCTGGTCGATGTCCGTGCCCAGCGTCGCGTTGATTCGGGCCAGCGGCGCCTGGTCGAAGGTCCACATGCCCTCATCGGCCTGGGCGGCCGCGGCCGGCAGCAGCAGGGACAGGGCGGAAGCCGAGGCGGCGGCGAGGGTAAGAAGGCGCATGCTGAACTCCGGTTGGGCCGTCATCCCGGAATGCGCGGATGCGCATATCCGGGACCCAAGCTCGACGGCGCCGACTGCGTTTAGGCCCCGGACGGCGCCGAGGCGCCGTCCGGGATGACGTTGTGACTTACTGACCCAGCTCTTCGAGCAGGGCCGTGCGGCCGTAGACGTTCCGCAGCGCCTCGGTGACGGCGGCGGTCGAGACCACCACCGTGCGGTTCACCGAGCCGTCGTAGCCATAGGCGCCGCCGAGCGAGTGGATGTTACCGTCAAAGGCCGCGCCGATGACTTCACCGCGGGCGTTGACCACCGGCGAACCGGAGTTGCCCCCGATGATGTCGTTGGTCGTCACGAAGTCATAGACCACGTCGCCGTCGATCCGCGCCTGGGCCGCCGCCCACTGGGGCGCGAGGTCGAAGGGCGCAGAGCCCGTCGCGCGGTCGAACAGGCCGCCGATGTAGGTGAAGGGCTCGACCTCCACGCCGCGGTAGGTCCACCCCTGCACCCGGCCGTAGGAGAGGCGCAGGCTGAAGGTCGCGTCGGGATAGGCCTCAGTGCCGAAGACCGCGAAACGGGCCGCGGCGATCCGCTCGGCCGCCCGGCTGACCGGGGCGGTGACGCGGGCGTTGTACTGGCGGCCGGCCTCACGGGCGGTCTCGTTGTTGGCCAGGACGAACTGGATCAGCGGGTCCTGTGAGGCGCGGACCGCCTCGGCGCCGCCGCGCAGCAGGGCGAGGCGGGCTTCCGGCTCGAGCAGGGTCGTCCCTTCCACCAGGCGCTCGGCCAGGGCCTCGGGGCTTTCGCGGCCGAGCAGCTGACGCACCGCCGGGTGGTCGACAGTCAGGTACTCGCGTGTCTTCGAGAGCCAGAAGGAGAGGTAGAGTTCCTCCAGCGCCGGCTCGATCGGGGTGGTGGTCGACAGCGCGCGTTCCAACCCGGCGATGTTGGCCGGCGGAGCGCCAGGGGTCGGGGTCTCGCGTTCCAGCGCCGAACGGACGATGGCGCGCGCCATGGCGTACAGGGTCGAACCGCCGCCGGCCGCTTGCTCGAGCTGGCGATAGGGCAGGAACAGCTCGGCGTAGTCGTCCTGGGCGGCCTCGATCTCGGCCCAGGGATCGCCGATGCGCGCCGACAGGTCGGCGTCGGCGGCGACGCGGGCGCGCAGCTCGGTCTCGGCCTCGCGGATGCGGCCCATGAAGGCGGCGTCGTTCAGGGCCAGCTGCTGACCGTAGAAGGCCTTGAAGCTGTTCTCGACGCCGAACAGAGGATCGAGCGCCACGCGGGCGTTCTCCTCGGACTGCTCCGAGAAGGCGATCAGCCGGCCGCGCAGCTCGGAACGTTGCAGCTGGCTGATCGGAATGCCGATGTCGCGCTGGCTCTGCATCTGGGCGACGGTCATCAGGCGGTTGGTGGTGCCCGGGTTGCCGGCCACGAAGGTCGCGTCGCCCTCGGCCGGAGCCTCGGCGTTCCAGCGCAGGTAGGTCGGGGTCTCGACCGGCGCGCCGTCGGCGTAGAGACGCAGGAAGGCGGCGTCGAGCGCATAGCGTGGGAAGTTGAAGTTGTCCGGGTCGCCGCCGAAGAAGGCCGCCTGAAACTCCGGCGCGAAGACGAGGCGCACGTCCTCGAACCGCTGATAGCGATAGAGCTTGTACTCACCGCCCCGGTAGAAGCTGATCACCTGGCAGCGCTGGGTGGTGTCCTCGCCGCAGGTCTCGCGTTCGATGGTCGCGGCCGCCGCGTTGCGGGCGGTGACGAAGGCGTCGCCGTCGAGGCCCTCGCCGGCGGCGCGGATCTGGGCGGTGACGTCGGTGATCTCCTGCAGGATCTCGGCCTGCATGCCCGGGCACTGGCGCTCCTCCTCGCGGGTCGCCGTCAGCCAGCCGGACTGGACGTAGTCGTTCTCGGCCGAGGACAGGTCCTGAACGCAGGACAGGACGCAGTGATGGTTGGTCAGCACCAGGCCTTCCGGGCTGACCACCGAGGCCGAGCAGCCTGTCGTCAGACGCACGGCCGCCCCGCGCAAGTTATCCAGCCAGGCCTGGTCGATGTTGGTGCCCAGTTCGCGGTTCACCCGCGCGATCGGGAAGTTGTCGAAGGTCCACATGCCCTCCTCGCGCGCGCTGGCCGGCGCGGCGATGGACAGCATGGAGGCGACGAGCGCGGCCGAGGCGGCCCCGGCGGTCAGGCGTCTGAAGATCATGGAAAAGCGGCTCCCGAAAACCCTGTCGGCGAAACCGCTAAACCATCGAAACGGCGGAGGCGAGTCCGAACCGCGTCCCTGCCTTGCCCTTGCGCGCCTGCGGGTCTAGACCCGCCCCGCTTCCCCGGAACCTCACTCTCGGAGACCCAGAATGGCTCGCGCCAAGATCGCCCTCATCGGCGCCGGCATGATCGGCGGCGCCCTGGCCCACGTCTGCGCGCGCGAGGAGCTGGGCGACATCGTCCTGTTCGACATCGCCGAGGGAACGCCCCAGGGCAAGGCGCTCGACATCTCCCAGGCCGCCGCCGTCTTCGGCAAGGACTCCGCGCTCAAGGGCGCCAACGACTACGCCGACATCGCGGGCGCCGACGTCTGCATCGTCACCGCCGGCGTGCCCCGCAAGCCGGGCATGAGCCGCGACGACCTGGTGTCGATCAACCTGAAGGTCATGAAGGCGGTGGGCGAGGGCATCAAGGCGCATGCGCCGAACGCCTTCGTCATCTGCATCACCAACCCGCTGGACGCCATGGTCTGGGCGCTGCGCGAGTTCTCGGGCCTGCCCAGGGAGAAGGTGGTCGGCATGGCCGGCGTGCTGGACAGCGCCCGCTTCGCCCACTTCCTGGCCGAGGCCACGGGCGTCTCGGTCGAGGACGTCCACGCCTGGACGCTAGGCGGCCACGGCGACGACATGGTGCCGATGGTGCGCCACTCCACCGTCGCTGGCCTGCCGCTGACCGAGCTGGTCAGCCAGGGCTGGCTGAGCCAGGAGGCGCTGGACGCCATCGTCAAGCGCACGCGCGGCGGCGGCGGCGAGATCGTCGGCCTGCTCAAGACCGGCTCGGCCTTCTACGCCCCGGCCGAGAGCGCGGTGGCCATGGCCAAGTCCTATCTGCTGGACAAGAAGCGCGTCCTGCCCTGCGCGGTGTGGGTCGAGGGCCAGTACGGCCTGGACGGCATGTACGTCGGCGTGCCCGCCCTGATCGGCGCCGACGGCGTCGAGAAGGTCGTCGAGTTCCCGATGAACGACGACGAAAAGGCCATGTTCGCCAAGTCGGTCGAGTCGGTGCGCGGCCTGATCCAGGCCTGCAAGGACATCGAGCCGGCGCTGGCCTAGGGCCGCGCCCGCCGCGCGACCGTCACAGCCCGATCCAGGGCCTGGAGGAAGGCGGAGCGGTCGCGCGGGCCGAACGGCGGCGGACCCGAGGTGGCCACGCCCATCGAGCGCAGATGCTCGCCCACCATTCGCCCGGCCAGGGCCGAGCCGATCGAGTCCGGCGAGAACGGCTGGCCGTTCGGCTTGATCGCCTGGGCGCCGGCCTTCAGGCAGCGGTCTGCCAGCGGGATGTCTGAGGTGACGACGATGTCGCCCGGACCGGC
>NZ_JANJTL010000151.1 GCF_024711105.1 Brevundimonas sp.
GCCTGCGGGTCAAGCTCCACGCCGAGCAGCTGACCGACCAGGGCGGGGCTGAGCTAGCCGCCCGCTTCGGCGCCCTCTCGGCCGACCATCTCGAGCACCTGACGCCCGCCGGGATCGAGGCCATGGCCGAGGCCGGCGTGGTCGCGGTGCTTCTGCCCGGCGCCTACTACTTCCTGAAGGACAAGACCCCACCGCCGGTCCAGGCCCTGCGCGACGCGGCGGTGGCCATGGCGGTGGCGACCGACTGCAATCCGGGGACCTCTCCCCTCACCTCGCCCCTCCTGGCGATGAACATGGCCTGCACCCTGTTCGGGCTCACGCCCGAGGAGGCGCTGGCCGGCTTCACGCGGCACGCGGCTGCGGCCTTGGACCTCGCGGACGAGGCCGGAACCCTGGCCGTCGGCAAGGCCGCCGACCTGGCGGTCTGGAACATCGACGAACTGGCGGAGCTGGCCTATTGGCTCGGCGCCGCACCGCTTGAGCAACGCTGGCTGGCCGGCCGGCGTCTCGCCTGACGAAGAACCTCGAAGGTCCGATGGATACGACCCTGAAGAACACCCGTGTCATCCGGGCGCCGCGCGGGCCCGAGCGCATCGCCAAGACCTGGGCGGCCGAAGCCGCCATGCGGATGCTGATGAACAACCTCGATCCCGACGTGGCCGAGCGGCCCGAGGATCTCGTCGTCTATGGCGGCATCGGCAAGGCAGCCCGCGACTGGCGGAGCTTCGACCGCATCGTCGAGACCCTCAAGCGGCTCGAGGCCGACGAGACCCTGCTGGTTCAGTCCGGCAAGCCCGTCGGCGTCTTCCGCACCCACACCGACGCCCCGCGCGTCCTCATCGCCAACTCGAATCTGGTCCCCAAGTGGGCCACCTGGGAGCACTTCAACGAGCTCGATCGCAAGGGCCTGGCCATGTACGGCCAGATGACCGCGGGCTCCTGGATCTACATCGGCACCCAGGGCATCGTTCAGGGGACCTACGAGACCTTCGCCGAGGCCGGCCGCCAGCACTACGGTGGCGACTGGTCGGGCAGGTGGATCCTGACCGCCGGCCTGGGCGGCATGGGCGGCGCCCAGCCGCTGGCCGCCGCCATGGCCGGCGCCTCCAGCATCACCATCGAATGCCAGCGCAGCCGCATCGAGTTCCGCCTGCGGACCCGCTACGTCGACGTCATGGCCGAGACGTTGGATGAGGCGCTGGCCCTGCTCCAGAAATCCTTCGACGAGAAGAAGCCGACCTCGATCGGCCTGCTCGGCAATGCGGCAGACATCCTGCCTGAGATGGTGCGGCGCGGCATCCGCCCCGACCTCGTCACCGACCAGACCTCGGCCCACGATCCGGTCAACGGTTATCTGCCGTCCGGATGGACCGTCGCGGAGTGGGAAGACAGGCGCGTTTCCGATCCGGCCTCGGTCGAGCGCGCCGCGCGCGCCTCCATGGCCGTCCACGTCCAGGCCATGCTCCACTTCCAGAAGATGGGCATTCCGGTCACGGACTACGGCAACAACATCCGCCAGGTCGCTTTCGACGAAGGCGTGAAGAACGCCTTCGACTTCCCGGGCTTCGTCCCGGCCTACATCCGCCCGCTGTTCTGCCGCGGGATCGGTCCATTCCGCTGGGCGGCCCTGACCGGCGACCCGGAAGACATCCGCAAGACCGACGCGGCCATGAAGCGGCTGTTCCCGGACAACGCCGGCCTGCACCGCTGGCTGGACATGGCCGGCGAGCGCATCGCCTTCCAGGGTCTGCCGGCCCGCATCTGCTGGATCGGCCTGGGCGACCGTCACCGCGCCGGCCTGATGTTCAACGAGATGGTGGCCTCGGGCGAGCTCAGCGGCCCTATCGTCATCGGCCGCGACCACCTCGACTCAGGCTCGGTCGCCAGCCCGAACCGCGAGACCGAGGCCATGATGGACGGCTCGGACGCCGTCTCCGACTGGCCACTGCTGAACGCCCTCCTGAACACCGCCGGCGGCGCCTCCTGGGTGTCGCTGCATCACGGCGGCGGGGTCGGCATGGGCTATTCCCAGCACTCCGGCGTGGTGATCGTCGCCGACGGCACGCCGGAAGCGGCCATGCGGCTTGAGCGCGTCCTCTGGAACGACCCGGCCACCGGCGTCATGCGCCACGCCGACGCAGGCTACGAGATCGCCCGCGACTGCGCCCGCGAACAGGGCCTGGATCTGCCGTCGCTGGAGACCCGCTGATGAACCGGATCGTCATCGGCGCCGAGCCGCTCGGCCTCGCCCAGTTCCGCCAGGCCCTGTCCGGACCGGTCACGGTCGAGCTGGCTGACAGCGCCTGGGCCGCCGTCGAGGCGGGCGCCCAGGCCATCGCCGACATCCTGTCGACCGGCCGCACCGTCTATGGCGTGAACACCGGCTTCGGCCTGCTCGCCAACACCTCGATCGCCCGCGAGGATCTGGAGACGCTCCAGACCAACCTGGTGCTCAGCCACGCCTGCGGCGTCGGCGCGGACCTCCCGGATCCGATCGTGCGCCTCATGCTGGTGCTCAAGATCGCATCTCTGTCCAAGGGCGCGTCGGGCGTGCGTCGCCAGACGCTGGAAGCCCTGAACGCGCTGGTGAACGCCGACGTCCTGCCGGTCATCCCGTCGAAGGGCTCTGTCGGCGCCTCGGGCGACCTGGCGCCGCTGGCGCACATGAGCTGCCTGCTGCTCGGCGTCGGTCGCGCGCACCACAGGGGTGAGACTTTGGGTGCGGCCGAGGCCCTGTCCCGCGCCGGCCTGTCCCCCATGGAGCTAGGCCCCAAGGAAGGGCTGGCGCTGCTCAACGGCACCCAATTCTCGACTGCGACCGCAATCGCGGGCCTCGCCCGGGCCGAGCAGGTCTTCGCCGCGGCCCTGACCGCCGGCGCCCTCTCGGTCGATGCGCTCAAGGGCTCGGACGCCCCGTTCGATCCGCGCATCCACGCCCTGCGTGGCCATCAGGGCCAGATCGACGTGGCCGCCGCGCTCAAGGGCCTGCTCACCGGCAGCGCCATCCGCGAGAGCCACCGCGACGACTGCCACAAGGTGCAGGATCCCTACTCCCTGCGCTGCCAGCCGCAGGTCATGGGCGCGGTGCTGGATCAACTCCGCATGGCGGCCCGGACCCTGGTCATCGAAGCAGACGCAGTCACCGACAATCCGCTCATCTTCGCCGCCGACGGGGACGTCCTGTCGGGCGGCAACTTCCACGCCGAGCCGGTGGCCTTCGCCGCCGACCAGATCGCCATGGCGCTCTGCGAGATCGGCAACATCTCCGAGCGGCGGACCTCCATCCTGGTCGATCCGAAGATGAGCGGCCTGCCGGCCTTCCTGGTGAAGGAATCCGGCCTGAACTCAGGCTTCATGATCGCCCAGGTGACGGCCGCCGCCCTGGTCGCCGAGAACCGCATGATGGCCCATCCGGCCAGCGTCGACACGGTGCCGACCTCGGCCAACCAGGAGGACCACGTCTCCATGGCCGCGCACGGCGCGCGCCGCCTGCTCGACATGGCGGACAATACTGACGTGGTCGTGGGAGTCGAACTGCTGGCCGCCGCCCAGGGTGTGGAGTTCCACCGCCCCCTGCACTCGTCCGACAGGCTGGAGAGCGCCGTCGCTGCGATCCGCCGCGTCGTGGCCCCCTACGGCGCCGACCGGTACTTCGCGCCAGACCTAGAGGCCGCGGCCGGGCTGATCCGCGCCGGCCGCTTCCTCGAAGCCTCGCCCGGGCTGGGCGGCTGACCTACTGAGCCCCTGACGGCTCGACGGTCAGGACATACTCGCCGGTCTCGCCGGGGCCGTAGCTGCGCACCCGCAGGACGTACTCACCCGCGCTGGGCGCCGTGAAGTCGAGCAGAGAGTTCAGGTCCGAGAGGCCGTCGTCGTCGCTCCACTCGCCTTCGAACTCGCCGTCGACCATTCGACCGAGATAGAGGAAGGCATCGAACTCGTTCGAGGTCAGGGTGATCCGGATGCGCTCGCCCTCGGCGGTCGTGAACCGGAAGGCGTCGAAGTAGGCGCCGTACTCGTCCTGCGGATCGTCAGCGGAAAGCTCGCCCCGGATAGTGGAACCGACCACCAGGCTGCCCGGAGCCGGGGCCGGCCCAAGGTCAATAAGCCGGACCTCATAGGCCCCGCCTTCGGCCACGGCGTAGCTCGTCGCCCAGAACTCGTACTCTCCGTCCTCCGGCAGGGTGAAGGTGATCCGAGAGTCGGTGCCTTCGCCCAGCCCATCGTCATCCTCGGCGATCGCGGACAGGCCGTAGTCGCCGTGGTGGCCCAGCAGCAGGAAGCTGTCGAAATCGCCGGAGCGCATCTCCACCCTGATGCGCTGGCCGCGCTGCCCAGTGAAGGCGTAGGCGTCGTAGTTCGGCCCCTCGGCGGTCACGCCGTCGGTCGCCGTCAGCTCCCCGACGATCACCGCGCCGAAATCGACGCGCACCGGCTGCGGCGCCGGCCCGATGTCGGCCGTCTCGACCGAATAGGCGCCGAGCTCGCCGTCGGCGTAGGGGGTGACCCACAGCTCGTAGGTCCCGGTCTCCGGCGCGGTGAAGACCAGGCGGGAGTTGGTGCCTTCGCCCAGACCGTCGTCGTCGTAGGCCAGCAGCTCATGGCTGCCCTCGCCGTCCGGACGGGCGACGATCAACAGCGTGTCGAACTCGTCCGAGCGGGCGATGAACTGGGCGCGCTCGCCCTCCTCCAACCGGAAGGAATAGGCGTCATAGCGCGTCTCGGCCTCGCTCATGCCGTCCTGTTCGGTGAGCGCGCCGCGCAGGTCCTGACCCAGCCGGATACGGCGCGGGCGCGGCGCCCTGCCCAGGTCGCGGACCGTCAGGTTGTAGGCGCCCAGACTGTTCGGGCTGAACGATGTGGCCCGCACGATGTAGGTCCCGTTGGCGTCGGGCGTGAAGATCACGCGCGAATCCAGGTTTCCGGCGCTGTCGTCGTCGGACGTGATCTCCTCGAACACGCCGTCCGAGCCCATCCTGCCAACCCGCAGATAGGTGTCGAAGGTCTCGGACCGCATGGTCATCGACAGACGCTGGCCGCGGCGGACCTGGAGCCGATAGTCATCGAACACGTATTCCTCGGCCGTCATGCCGTCGCCGTCCGCGAGCTCGCCGTCAACCGCCGCGCCCACCGAGATCGCGCCCGGCGGCGGGGGCGGCGGAATCGGACCCCGGTCATTCAAGGCCACCACATAGGCGCCCTGCGAAACCCCGTCGTAGGCGCGCACCCGCAACTCATAGGCGCCATCGGACGGCGCAACCCAGCGTGCGCGTGAATCGGTGCCTTCGCCCAGGCCGTCATCGTCGTATGCGACCTGCGAGAAGCCCGTGTCGGCATCGATCTGGCCGATCTCGATCACAGTGTCGAAGGCCTGGGACCGGGCGATCGCTTCCAGCCGGTCACCGGCCCGGGCATTGAACGCGAAGGCGTCGTACCGCTGGCCATAGTCATCCTCGGCGTCCCCATCGAGCAGCGAGCCCTCCGCGGTCGCGCCGATGGCAAGCGGTTGCGGCGGCGGCAGGGGCTCCAGCGCCGTCATGGTGAGCTGGTAGTCGCCGCGCCCGGACCCGCCGAAGCTGCGCAGGCGCACGATATAGTCGCCATCCTGCGGCGCGGTGAACCGCAGCCGCGAGTTCAGGCCCTCGCCCAGGCCGTCATCGTCATAGAAGAGCTGAGTCCAGCCGCCGTACTCGTTCTCGCGGCCAACCTCGACCACGGTGTCAAAGGCCTCGGATCGAGCGATGACCTCGAGCCTGTCCCCGGCGCGCGCGCTGAATCGATAGGCGTCGAAGCGCGAAGTCTCTTCGTCTTCGGAATAGGCGTCATCGTCGGCCAGCACGCCCTGGATGTCGGCGCCGGGGGCCACGCTGCCCGGTTGCGGGATCGGAGGCGCGGGGCCGCGATCCGTGAAGCTCAGCGTGTAGGCGCCCTGCCCCATGCCGGCGAAGCCGCGCGCCCGCACTTCGTAAAGACCGGGCTGGGCCGCCGTGAAGCGGAGGCGGGAATTGAGCCCCTCGCCAAGACCGTCGTCGTCGCGGGCGATCTCCTCGAAGCCGTCTTGCCCCTCACGGCCGACGATCAAATAGGTGTCGAAAGCCTCGGAGCGCATGACCGCTTCGACCCGCGTGCCGGCCGCGAGGTTGAGGAGGTAGCGGTCGAGGAGCCCATCTTCCGGCGTACGGCTGTCGCCCTCGACCAGCTCTCCGGTGATGGTGTCGCCGAGCGCCGCCGGTGTAGCGGCGACCAGAACCGGCGCCTCTTCCTGTATCGCCGCGGCAAGGGCGGCTGAGCCTGCCGCCTCGGCAGCAGCGGCGGCGGCGTCCTCAGCCGCGGCCGCTGCGTCGGCGACGGGATCGGCAGCAGCGTACCCCGCGCAACCGAGCAGCAGAGCCAACGCGGAACCGGTGAGCAGACGATGGCGTGACATAGTGTTCTCCCCCGAACGGTGCGCGATGATAGACGCCCACGCCCCCCCGATGTAAACCGCCCGGGTTCCCACGAATCCTGATTTCCCTTGCGAGGACGCATGAGCCGGGCGCGGCTGATCGACGGCAAGGCGGCCGCCGCCGCGCTTGTCACCCGGGTGACCGAGGCCTCCGCGAGGCTGATCCAGTCCAGGGGCGTGCGGCCCGGCTTGGCCGTCGTGATCGTGGGCGACGATCCGGCCAGCCGCATCTATGTGCGCAACAAGGGCCTGCGCGCCCAGGAGGCGGGTTTCCATTCCGTCACCCACACCCTCGACGCCGCAACTTCCCAGGAGGAACTCGAGGCGCTCATCGGCCGCCTGAATGCCGACGCCGATATCCACGGCATTCTCGTCCAGCTTCCCCTGCCCTCTCACCTCGATGCGACGGGCGTGCTGGCGGCGATCACGCCGGACAAGGACGTGGATGGCTTCCACGTGGTCAATGCCGGTCGGCTGGCGGTCGGCCTTCCGGCGATGGTCCCCTGCACCCCGCTTGGCTGCCTGATGCTCCTGCGCGACACGCTGGGCGATCTGCGCGGTCTCGAAGCTGTCGTGGTCGGTCGCTCGAACATCGTCGGCAAGCCAATGGCTCAGCTGCTGCTGGCCCAGGACTGCACTGTCACCGTCGCCCATTCCCGGACGCGTGACCTGCCGACAGTCTGCAGACGCGCCGACATCCTGGTCGCTGCGGTCGGACGGCCTGAGCTGGTGCGCGGCAACTGGATCAAGCCCGGCGCCGCCGTGATCGATGTCGGGATCAATCGGATTCCCCATCCTGATCCCGCGCTCGCCGCGCAGGGCAAGACCAGGGTCGTCGGCGACGTCGCCTTCGCCGAAGCGGAGGAGGTGGCAGGCGCCGTCACGCCCGTGCCGGGCGGCGTCGGTCCGATGACGATCGCTTGCCTGTTGGCCAACACCTACACGGCCGCCGCGCGGACCGCCGGGATCGAGCCGGAGCAACTCTAGGCTACCAATCGGCGGCTCAGGCGTTAGGGTCGCGGCGCGTCATGGCGAGAATCCTCACCTACAACGTCCATCGCTGCGTCGGCGTCGATCGCCGCCTGGACGTCCCGCGCATCGCCGCGGTGATCGCGGACTGCGAGCCGGACATCGTCTGCCTGCAGGAGCTGGACGTCGGACGGGCACGCACTCGCGGCGTCGACCAGGCTCACGCCATCGCCGAACACCTGGACATGACCTTCCACTTCAACTGCGCCATGCGCGTCGAGGAGGAACAGTACGGCGACGCCATACTCACCACCCTGCCCGAGCGTCTCGTCCGGGCTGGGCCGCTGCCCACGGTGAGCGGCGTCCCGGGCCTGGAGCCGCGCGGCGCCCTGTGGATCGAGGTCGAGATCGACGGCCGGCCCGTGAACATTCTCAACACCCATCTGGGACTGGTGCCACGCGAACAGCGGCTTCAGGCTGCTGCCCTCGCCGGCAAGGACTGGCTTGGCGCCTGTGAGGGGCCGACCCTGCTGGTGGGCGACTTCAACGCCACGTCCCTGACCCGCCCGTACCGCAAGCTGACTTCCAAGCTCCGCGACGCCCAGAGGCACTGTGGGCTCGAGCGGTCAGTGAAGACCTTCCCTTCGGCCTTCCCTGCCATCCGGATCGACCATTGCTTCATCAGTCCGGAGATCCGCGTCCGACACGTGTACGCGCCCTATCATCCCCTGTCGCGGATGGCGTCCGATCACCTGCCGCTGGTGATCGACTTCGACGTCGAGGCGGAGTCGGCGATGGCCGCCTGAACCTCCTGTTCGAGCAGGGCCGAGAGGCGTCTGCGCCGCCAAGGCCGCCACGCGTCCGAGCGGCCGGCAGGATCACCCAGCTGGTATTCGGCGATGAACCGGCCCCACCAGCCGGGCTCATCGTCCGTCAGCCGCGCCATTCGGCCGGTGTTGAGATCGGCGATCGCCTGTCCAACTGACCGGCTGACAGCTTCCACGTTCGCGAAGGTGTTGGCCTCAACGCCCAGAAAATGCGCGATAAGGTTCTGCCGGAACGCGCGGATGAAGTCGTCGGCCGCCTCACGCTCCACGGCCAGGTCACACTCCGTGTCGAAACCGCAGGAGCGGTTGTTCAGATTGGTCGATCCGACGCGCAGCAGGCGATCGTCGATGATGCTCACCTTGGAATGAACGATGATGTTCTGTCCGCGCGCGGTGCGCGGCCGCCAGGCGCTGAGCCGTCCGAAGACATCCGCCTTGCGCAGTGTGCGCAGCAGAGCCGCGCGCGCGCCGTCCATGGTCGCCTGATCGAACCAGCTCGGACTCTTTCCCGTGGAGACCAGGACGACTTCCGGGCCATCCGGCTCCTCCAGCCGCTGAGCCAGCGCCGCCGCGATCAGGGGAGACGTGAAATATTGATTCTCCAGGTAAATCAGCTGCCTCGCGCGCCCGATTGATTCCAGATGCAAGGCTTCGTTTTCGCGGACAGCGGCGCGTCGGCGGGTCGCCGGCTGCGTGCGGCAGACACCGACCTCGGCATCGGTCATGTCGGCCCGCACGTTTCGCGGCCAGGGATCGGCCGGACCGGCCTCGGCCTTGAGACGCTCGCCCGTCGCTCGACGCCAGCGGTCCCGGAACAGGTCGCCGAGCGCCATGGCGGCCGGGCCGTCGACCATCATCATGACCTCGTGGCGCGGCTGGCAGATGATGCCGCTGGGGGTGCAGCGCCGGACATCGTCGTCGAGGTGCTCGGCGCTGTCCCAGCGGTCGATCGAGATATCGCCGCCTCCGCAGAAGGCCAGCCGGTCGTCGATGACCAGAACCTTCTGGTGGTGGCAGGATCCGATCGCCCAGGGCGGTTCGAGATGCATGTCCACCGTCCGACGCCGGAACCACTGCATGGCCTTGTGAGGATAGAGCCCCTGCGAGATCGCGATCGGCAGCGGCGACTTCCAGATCAGCAACCGAACATTGAGCTCGGGACGGTCTCGGACCAGCCGGCGCAGGACGTGACCCACCTCTCCTTCGGGGCCGGTCTCGTCTTCCGACAGCGGATCGAGGCGCGTGCGCGGGTCGAACTGCCAACCCAGCAGCGAGATCGTCCGCTCGGCCTTTTCGAGCGCCTCTTTGACGGCGGCGAAATAGCTGGCGTTCTCCACCAGCAGGGCCACCCGATCGGCCCTGGCGGTTCGCCAGCAGGTCACCCCTGGTTGAAGCAGCACGACGCACCCCCGATGCCCGCGCCAGTAGGCTAGCATTGCAGCGCCGCATAAACGAATATTCATGCCGAACGGCGTTGCCCGTGCGCCGGTTCCGGCTCATAAGAACGGCGCAGCTTTCAGACGAGGGAGGGGTTCGTGCAGGCGCTTATCGAATTCATCGCCGCCGTCGTCGCCCTCCTGGCCACGGCCGCCCTCTCTAATCTCGGCGTCGACCTGGAGCCAAGGCCGACGGAAACGCGGGAAATCCATCGCGTTCGCGACTGCCCCGAGCCGGTCACGCCTGTCGAGACCGCATCGAGGGCGAATCAGGACTGCTGATTCGCTCGCGCGGGCTTTGCCCGCGCCGATCCAACCGTTAGGCTAAGGTCTTCGCGCGCGGGCTCGGCAGGGGCGGGCTCGGCGCATGCGCTCGGCTTCCCCAGAGATCGACCCATGAAGACGCGCACGCGACCGCCGCTGGACCTGAAGGAAGACGGAGACGTCATCACGCCGGACCTGCAGACGGCCGACACCGCGACGCTGCCCGACACGGTCACGGAGACCGCGCCGGCCACTGCGCCTGAGCCGCAGGAATCGCTGCCTGCGCCGGCGGCCCGCCCGCGTTCCGACAACAGCGCCAAGGCGGCTTATCCTCTCGCCGTGGTCGCGGCCCTGCTCTGGATTGGCGGCGTGGCCTCCTACGCGGCCTATGAAGTCGGCGGCGGCAGGCTGGATCTCGAGCCGGTCAACATCGCCCTGCTCGCCCTTATCGCCGCAGCGCCGGCCGGGCTCGTGCTGGTGGTTGCTCATCTCGCCCGCCAGGCGGCGGCCCTGGCCGCGGAAGCGCGCCGGGCGCGAGACATGGTCGACGCCCTTGTCCTTCCTACCAGCGTCGCTGCGCGAGAATCCGGTCAGGTGCTGATCGGCCTGCGATCTGACATCGATGAGTCGGCTTCCGCGGCCGAGCGCGCCCGCAACGAGATCATCGCGCTCCGCGCCGCCATGGACGAGGAGACCCGTCGCCTGAACGAAGCCGCCGACCTGGCCCAACGGACGGCGCGGCGGCTTGCCGACCAGCTGTCCAAGGAGCGGGTCGAGATGACCGATCTCGGCAAACGGCTGGAGGGCCAGACCCAGGACGTGGTCGACACCATCGAGCGCCAGGCCCGTATGGTCGCCGACGCCTCGGACCTGGCTCAGACCCAGCTCCGCGAAGCCGAGGCCGCCCTGGCCGCGCGAGCCGCCGATCTGGCGACCGCCGCGGGCGAGGCCCAGGACGCCGCGCGCGCCGCCTCGGACGACCTTGCCCGCCAGACCATGCGGCTGGAAACCGCCGGGTCAGGTGTGGCCGATCAAATCCGGTCCGTCGAGGAGGGTCTCTCCGAACAGCGCGCCGCCTTGGTGCAGGCCGCCTTCGGACTGCGCCGCGACCAGGAGGATTTCTCAGCCCAGGTCGAGACCCAGCGCGCGCAATTGGCCGAGGCCCTTGCCCACACCCGGGTGGCGGGAGGCGAACTCGGGGAGAGCGCCGCCCAGAGCGCCAAGGCGCTACAGGACCTTGCGGAAGCCGCCGCCGATCAGGTCAAGGCGCTCGGCGAGCTGGCCGAAAACGAGGCCAAGACTTTCGACGCGCGCACGCGCGAGGCGCTGGACCGCTTCGAGGACCTTGCCGCCCAGGCCCGCCAGGACGCCGCACAGCAGACGGAACAGTCCCTGGCCAGCCTCAACGAGAGCCTGGCCCAGACTCGGGCGGCCGCGGACGCCGCCGTGGTCGAGGCCCGTGAACGGATCGAACGCCTATCCGAAGCCGTGTTCGCCGCCGGCCAGGCGGCGGACAGCACCGCCGAACAACGTCTCGCCGCCACCAACCGCATCATTGAGGAAACCGCCGGCATGGGCGAGGCGGCCGGCCGTCGCATCGCCGACCGGCTCGAGGCCAGCATCACCGACGCCCGTGCCGCTCTGGCCGACATCGAAGGCGCGCTCGACGACATCGACAGCCGCGTCGCCCGGCTGCCCGAGCAGGCCAAGGCCCGGATCGATGAAATCCGCGAGACGGTCGAAGCCAGCCTGCAGGCCGTCGGCGAGGCCACTCGCCGGGCCGCCGAGGAGACCCAGGCGGTCGACGCGGCCTTCCAGGACCGGGTCCGTAAGAACTACGACATGCTTTCGGAGGCCGTCCGTCTGATGGGTGTCGTGTCTGGCGAGGGGCTGTCGCAGGCCTCCCGCCGGGAGCCAGCCCCTGCCCCGGCCGACCCCGCTCCGCAGGAAGGATTCGGTCTCCGGGGGCGCCTCAAGCTTGCGCCCACGGGCAAGGACGAGGAGGTGCGGCGCGTGTTCGAACCGGCCGCCGCTCAGCCCGAGGCCCCGACTGAAAAGCTGTCCTGGAAGGATCTCCTGGCGGGCGCCGCAGAGCCGTCGGAGACGGGTGCGGATGAGGGTCCGCCGGCGGCGGAGGACAAGGACCTGACCCAACGGTTGACCGCCTCCATCCTCGACCTCGGTGTCGATCCGGGCGCCCTGCTGCCCCGGGCGCGGGTCGAGGAGGCCGCCGAGGCGCTCGGCTCCGGAAGCCCCGACCGGGCGCGCCAGATCGTCCGCCGGGTCGCCCCGGCCGCCGTCCGGCGCATCTCCCGCCGCGTGCTGACGGACCGTGAGCTTCGCGCCGAAGCGGAGCGCTTCGTGCGGCACTATGATCGCTCCATCGCCCAGGCCGTTCGGGCGGGCGACTCCCAGGCGGTCGGACACCTTCTCGTCTCTGAGCCAGGGCGGACCTACCTGCTGCTCGAGGCCGCCGTCGGCGACCTCGCCTGATCAGGCGGCTAGCGGTTTCCGCACTGCAAGCGCGCAGGCCAGGCCAAGACCTGAGAGCAGCGCCATGGCCACATAGCCGCCTGCCCCATAGGCGTCGAAGAGCGGGCCCGCCAACAGCGTCGCCAGCCCCATGAGCAGGCCGGCCGACAGGCTGGAGCTGATGATTTGAGCCGCGGTCGAGCTGTCTGACGGCGCCAGCCGATTGATCGCCTCCAGTCCGCCCAGGAACACCGCGGCGAAGCTCAGGGCGTGCAATATCTGGATTGGCCAGAGCGACCACTCCGGCGGAGAGGTGGCCAGCACCAGCCAGCGCAACGCCCCCGCGGCCGCACCCGCGACCAGCAAGGCGGCGGGCCCTACACCCAGCCGCTTGCGCCACGGCTCCAGCACCCAAAGGAGCACAAGCTCAGCCGCCACGCTGACGCCCCACAGCAGGCCCACGTCACGCGACGGGACTCCCTGCTCCGTCCAGATGATCGCCGAGAAGCCGTAGTAGAAGGCGTGGCTGGCATGAACCAGGCCGACGGCCGCGGCCGCCGTCATGAAGTTTCGGTCTCCGATCAGCTTCCCCAGGCCTTGCAGGCGATCCTGAGGCCGCGTGGGCGACCCACTCCCGACGGCTTCCCGCGGGAGACAAGTCAGGGCAGCCACGCCCGCCAGGGCCGCCGCTGCGACAGCCCATAGAAGCACCGCATCGACGGAGGCCCGCGCCAGAAGAAGGCCCATCGCCACATTGGCGACGATGAAGGTCAGGGAGCCCACGCCTCTCGGCCAGGCGAAGATGAAGCCGTCCCGCTCCGCGAGTCTGAGGGTGAGGGCGTCGGCCAGGGGTATCATCGTCGAGGCTGCCGTGGCGGCCACGAACCAGAGCGGGAGCCATAGGGCCACGCCCTCGACTAGCAGCGCCCCGCCATAGGCGGCGGCGGCCACCAGTCCCAGGAAGAACAGCGCGGTCCGCCTGAGCTTGAGTCCGTCCGCCCACACCGCCAGGAACGGCCCCGTGACGACGCGGGCCAGCATGGGCGTGGCCAGGATCATGGCGATCTCGGCCCCGCTAAGCCCCTGAGCCTCGAACCACAGGCCGGCAAACGGAAGGCTGACGCCGACGCCCGCGAAGATCAGTCCGTAGACAAGCGCCGTGGCCGGAAGGGAACGCATCGTGACGCCTTAGCAGAGCCACCGGATTCGCGCTTGACCCCACGGCCAAGTCACGGTGAACACGGACATGGATTCTGTAAACGCGCGGGCTCGTCGGGGGCTTTATCCCGAAATCGAGCCGTTCAACTCCGGCTTCATCGATACAGGCTCGATACACCGAGTCTACTTTGAAGAGTGCGGCGCTCCAGACGGCAAACCGGCGGTTGTGCTGCACGGTGGGCCTGGCGGCGCGGTGAACCCTGGCATGCGCCGCTATTTCGACCCCAAGAAATGGCGCGTCACCCTGTTCGACCAGCGGGGCTGTGGAAACTCCCAGCCGAACGCCGAGCTCGCCGAGAATGACACCTGGAAGCTGATCGAGGACATCGAGCGGCTGCGCGAGCAGGCAGGCGTCGAGAAGTGGACCGTGTTCGGCGGCTCCTGGGGCTCGACCCTGGCGATGGTCTACGCCCTCACCCACCCCGAGCGCGTCGAGGCGCTGATCCTCCGCGGCATCTTCCTGCTCACCGAGCAGGAAATCCGCTGGTTCTATCAGGACGGGGCCGGGCACATCTTCCCCGACGCCTGGGACCGCTTTCTCGAGCCGATCCCGGCGCCCGAGCGCGGCGACCTGATGGGCGCCTATTACAAGCGGCTGACGGGCGATGATGTCGAGGAGCGCCGCCGCTGCGCCGTGGCCTGGTCCACCTGGGAGGGTGACACCGTCAGCGTGAAGGGTCCCGAGGGTCGTCCGGACCGCTTCGCCGAGCCCGACTTCGCGGTGGCCTTCGCCCGGCTCGAGGTCTGGTACTTCATGAACAAGGGCTTCCTGCCGGAAGACGGCTGGATCCTGAAGAACATCGGCAAGATCCGCCACATCCCAGCCTGGATCGTCCAGGGACGGTTCGATGTGGTGACGCCGATGTCCGGCGCGTGGGCTCTGCACAAGGCCTGGCCTGAGGCGAAGTTCGAGGTTGTCGAGGACGCCGGCCACGCCTCGACCGAGCCAGGGATCATCGACGGCCTGGTTCGGGCCACCGACGCGGCCTCGCGGCTCTAGCCCTCGGCCTGCGCCTTTTCGGCGCGCTCACGCAGCTGGAAGCCGATGCGGCGCGGCGGCTCTTCAGGCTTGGGCTTGGGCAGCGCACTCAGCATGACGTTCAGCTGGGTGTGATGCTGGATCATCCTGACAGGCCGGCCGTGGTCGTTCACGCCCATGAAGATCAGCAGGTCCGGCCCCCAGAATCCCACGTCCTGGATCGCGAACGCTATGTCGCCCGGTCCGTTGACGATGCGGGCGCCGACCTCATGGTCCTCGTCCAGCTTCGACTCGAAATCGGCAATGAGGCGCGACAGCCTGGCGAAGGTCCACTGGGCCGGATCGCTCTGCATCCGCAGTCCGTCCGCCAGCGCCTGGGAATCGTCGTCGCCGCTCCAGGCCGTTAGCGGCACCGGGCAGTCCGGACAGTCCGCCTGTCCCGCCGCAGCGGCGGAAGGCGCGTCAATGCGGGGATTCTCCGCCAGCATCGCCTTGAGTTGCTCAGTCGTCGGGCGCTCGGTCATGGGCCCTAGATAACACCGCGGCTCTTCGGAAGCTCCAGATAGCGGTGCACCCGCACGCTCTGGACCAGGCCGAAGCCGATCATCACCGTCAGCATCATCGAGCCGCCCCACGACAGCAGCGGCATCGGTACGCCCACCACGGGGGCCAGCCCCATCACCATCGCGCCGTTGATCAGCACATAGGCCGCGAAGGTCGCGACGATCCCGGCGGCCGCCAGCCGGCCGAAGTGATTGTGCGACAGGGTGGCGATCCGCAGCGAGATGACAATGATGGCCGCGAAGCAAAGCAGGAGCGCGAAGGCGCCCACGAAGCCGAACTCCTCCCCCAGGGTCGCAAAGATGAAGTCGGTATGCTTCTCGGGGAGGAAGTTGAGCTGGCTTTGGCTGCCGAGCCCGAACCCGCGGCCCAGCGCTCCGCCCGATCCCATGGCGATCTTGGACTGCACGATCTGGTAGCCCGTGCCCGCCGGATCCGCCTCAGGATTGAGGAAGGTCAGCACGCGGTTCCGCTGATACTCGTGCATCCCGAACATGACGAACGGAGGCACGAAAGCGATCGCGGCCGCGCCCAGTCCCACCACCAGTTTCCAGCTGAGCCCGGCCGCGAAGATCACGGCGACGCCGGTCAGGCCGATCAGCATGGCCGAGCCGAGATCGGGCTGATTGGCGACGAGCAGGAAGGGAACGCCGACGATCGCGGCCGGAACGATCAGCTTCCAGTGGAACCGGGCCTCCTGGGCGGAGGCCCCGTGGTACCAGCGCGCCAGCGCCAGCACGACGCCGAGCTTCATGAACTCGGCCGGCTGGATGCGTGTCACCCCCAAGTCCAGCCAGTTCTTGGCGCCACCCGCCGTGTAGCCCAGGGGACTGAACTCCACGAGCAGCAGCAGCAGCAGGATGAAGCCATAGGTCGGATAGGCCAGGGCGTACCACCACCGCGGCTCGACCAGCGCCAGGCACAGCATCATGACGAACAGGGCGGCGAAGCGGATCGCATGCGGCGCCGCCCACGGCTGCCAGGACTGGCCGCCGAGCGAATAGAGCATCATCGCGCCGGTCCCCGCCACGATCGCGAGCAGCCCGGCCAGGCGCCAGTCGATCTGGCTGATCTTGACCGGCAGCCGGTCCCGTTCGCCGGGTCTGGTGAGGGCGGACGCCGTCATTGAGGCAACGACGAGAGGTGTTCGGACCCCTCGACCTCGTGCGGAGCCACCGGCTCCGGCGGCAACGGACGCTCGATGCGAGCGCGCATGTCGGGGTCTTTCAGCAGCACGGTTCGCATTACCTCCCGCGCGCGGGGCGCGGCGTCGGCGGAGCCGCCGGCCGGCGCATGCTGGATGATCAGGGCGATGGCATAGCGGGGCGCGTCGTGCGGCGCGAAGGCGACGAACAGGGCGTGGTCACGACGGCTCCAGACCGCGTTCCGGGGTCCCCGGCTCTCGCCGGGCCGATAGTCCCGCGACTGGGCCGTGCCTGTCTTGCCCGCCATGAGGATGTCTCCGAGCCCAAGCTGGGAGGCCCGGTACGCCGTGCCGGTCACATCGTTGGCCACGGCCGCCATACCCGCCCGGACAATGTCGAGTTGCTCGTTCGGGAACGGCAGGTGCTGGAAAGGCGCCTGCGGACGCTCCTCCTCCCCGACCGACCGGATCAGCCTCGGCACGACGGCCTGCCGGCCATTTGCGATCCGCGAAGTCATGACGGCGAGCTGAAGCGCATTGACCTCCAGCGCCCCCTGCCCAATCGCCACCGACAGCGTCTCACCGGGATACCAGGTCGGGTCGCCCGATCCGACGGCCTCGACATATTCTCGCTTCCAGCGGGTCGACGGCACTGTGCCGTCCGACTGGCCGCCGATGCCGATCTCGTAGGCCTGCCCGAAGCCCAGCGCCTCGGCCGTGCGCGCGATGCGGTCCACGCCTGCCCGGTTACACAGGTGGTAGAAATAGGTGTCGCACGAGTTCTTGATGGCGTCGTGCATGTTCATCGGGCCATGCCCGCCGGCCCGCCAGCAACGGAAGGTCCGCGCGCCGTAGCGATAGCCGCCGGTGCAGACCACGCGCTCGGCCGGATCAATGCCCGCGTCGAGCAGCGCCAGCGCCGTAGTCATCTTGAAGGTCGAGCCCGGCGGGAAGGTGCCGTAGATCGCCTTGTCGAGCAGCGGTCGCCGCTCGTAGTCCGCCCAGGCCCGATAGATTTCGGACGGCACGCCCGAGACGAACAGGTTCGGATCGAAGGACGGCGCCGAGACCATGCAGAGGACGTCGCCGTTGCGAACGTCCATGACAACGCACCCGCCAGACTCCTCGCCGAACACCTCAAGTGCGCGGTTCTGGACGTCGGCGTCGATCGTCAGCCTGACTTCATCGCCGGGCGTCGGGGGCTCGGATCCCTCGAGGTCCTCGCCGCGGATCCGGCCTTCGGCGTCGACCTCCACGCGCTGATAGCCGGGCGTGCCCCGCAAAGGCTCGTCGAGCGATCGTTCGACCCCAACCCGGCCTATACGGAAACCAGGGTGGTAGAATATCCCGGGGACCTCCTCCTCCGCCTCGCGCAACGCAGCCACGTCCCGGTCGGAGACCTTGGCCACATACCCTACCGCGTGGGCGAACGCCCCGCCGTAGGGATAGAACCGCACCTCGTCCATGGTCGCGAGCACGCCGGGCAGGTCCGACACATAGAGGTTCACCCGGGCGAACTCCTCCCAAGTGAGATCGGTCTTCACCGGAACGGGCACAAACCGGGGGGCCGCGTTCACCTCGCGGATCAGCCGGCGGCGGCGCTCGGCGGTGTCGGGCAGCAGTCTGGCGACCAGGTCCAGGGTCGCGTCCAGGTCGGGCGTGGCGTCACGTACGATGGACACTGTGAAGCTGGGCCGGTTGCCGGCCAGGACCACGCCTTCGCGGTCCACGATCCGCCCTCGCGGGGGCACCTGGAGCCGGTCGTTGAACCGGTTGGCCGTGGCTGCGGACGCATAGCGGTTGGCGTCCACCACCTGCAGGTGCGCCATGCGCGCCGACAGCGCGCCCAGGCCCAGCAGCGCACCGCCGCCGAGCAGGAAGGTCCGGCGCAGGAACGAGCCCTGCCGCTCGTTCACGTCGCGGAAGTAGATCGACGGCTCTTCGCTCATCCCACCACGCTCCTTTCAGGAGCCACGCTGGATCGAGCCGATCCTTGGTTGACTTGACGCGCCCGGATCATCGGAACCTCAGGTCTCCGTCGTCGAAGCGTTCCAGCATGATGTTGGCGAGCGGAAACAGCAGCACGGTCGGCACGATCTGCCAGAAGAGCGAGATCAGACTCGGCGGCATTCCGAAGCTGATGGTCACGACCAGATAAGCCATGGCGAAAGCGAGCAGGCAGGCGCCGACATACCAGCCGAACAGGAGGCGCGTGTCCTGGCCGGCGATGTAGGGCCGCGACAGAAGAACCAGGCCGTAGGGCGCCAGCAAGGCCAGCGGCCACAGCCCCAGCGGCGAGCCCCGAAACAGGTCGAGAAACAGCCCCAGCACGAGCAGCATCACGGGCGCCAGGATCGACGGTCGAATAAGCGGCCAGGCGAAAGCAAGCACCAGCGGGACCACGGGCTCAGGCAGGGTCAGACCGAACATCTCGATCGGCGTGGCCAGCACGACCGTCAGAGCGATCGCGGCCAGGGACGGATACACGATCCACTGGAGCGGCCCGACAACCCGAACCGCGCTAGGCCGGCGCGCCGCGGCGGGACGCCTCATTCCTCGGCTCCGTCGGGCTGGGGCGCTGCAGGTTCAGGCGTGGCCTGGGCTGCGGCCTCCTCGCGCGCCCTGGCTGCCGCGGCCTCGCGGGCGCGTGCGTCGGCGGCCTCGCGTTCACGGCGTTCCTGCTCGGCGAGACGACGGCGTTCTTCCTCCGCCCGGCGGCGGCCGGCGGCGTCATCGATCTGCGCCACCACCTGGGGTGTCGGCGGGGGCGCGGTGTCCAGGGCGGCGAGCGGCGGCGCGTCCAGCGTCTGGCCGTTCGCGAGCTGGCTGAAGTCTTCGAACAGCATGACACGCACGAAGTCGATCGCGCCGCGGTCCGAGAACAGTTTCACCCGCCAGGTGCCGTCGATGCCCCGCGCGGCGACACCGATCGGCAGGCCGCGCGGCACGCCGCCACCGTCGCCCGAGCTCAGGATACGATCGCCGACCTCCAGAGCGTCGGCGCCCCGCACGAACTCCAGGCGGGGATTGCCGGAACCGTCGCCCCGCATGATAGCCCGGGCATCGGTTCGCCCGACCAGCACAGGAATCTGACTCGCCACGTCGGTCACGAGAAGCACCCGGCTGACCGAACCGCTGGTTCCGACGACGCGCCCGATCAGGCCGTGCTCGTTGATCACGGGATTGCCGACTTCCACGCCCCGGCTCGAGCCGACGTCGATCAGACGAGAGCGCCGGAAAGGCCCCCTCGCCTCGGAAACGGACCGGGCGGTCAGCAGCGGCACATCGGGCTCGACCCGGACGCCGAGCATCGCTTCGTAGCGGGCGTTCAGGTTCCGCAGCGCCACGACCGCGTCCTGCTCGGCGCGCAGCCTCGCCAGTTCCTCCCGCAGGCGACGGTTCTCGCTCACGGCGAAGAAGTAATCGTCGATGTGATCGGACAGCTGCCCCAGCCATCGGACAGGGGCCGCGAACACGCCGCCCACAGGCGCCGCGGCCGTCTCGAAGCCCCCCCGCACAGCGTCGTTGGCGCCGCGCGGACCCTCATCTCCGCGGTCGAGCACCAGCAGGACGACGGCCGCGGCGACGGCCGCGACAAGCGCCAGCGCCGCCGCCCAGCCGAGCGGCACCTTGAGGTTTTCAAACGGCGAGTCGCGCAAGGCCACGCGCAGCTCCCAAATCGGGGTGAGGAAATGCCCCGCTACTATGAGTCCTAGGGAAGAGTCGCGTCCAGAACGCCCTTCATCCAACGCGGATGTTCGAGCACGCGGCCGCAGCCGATGGCGACACACGAGAGCGGGTCGTCGGCGACCGAAACCGGCAGGCCGGTCTGGTCGCGGATCTCGGTGTCCAGGCCGCGCAGCAGCGCGCCGCCGCCGGTCAGCATGATGCCCTTGTCGGCGATGTCGGCGGCCAGTTCCGGCGGGGTGGCCTCAAGCGCGACCTTCACGGCCTCTATGATCTGGCTCACCGGTTCCGCCAGCGCCTCGGCCGCCTGACGCTCGGAGATGCGCACCTCGCGGGGCACGCCCTGCATGAGGTCGCGGCCCTTGACCTCGATGGACAGGCCCTCGCCGTCGGGCGGGACCCGGGCGGTGCCGATGTCCTTCTTGATCCGCTCGGCGGTGGTCTCGCCGATCAGAAGGTTATGGTTCCGCCGCATGTAGCTGATGATCGCCTCGTCCATTTTGTCGCCGCCGACGCGGACCGAACGCGAATAGACGATGCCCGACAGCGACAGCACGGCCACCTCGGTGGTGCCGCCGCCGATGTCCACGACCATTGAGCCGGTCGGCTCGTGGATCGGCAGTCCGGCGCCGATCGCGGCGGCCATCGGCTCGTCGATCAGGCCCACCCGGCGGGCCGAGGCGTTCAGGCAGGAATCGTTGATGGCGCGACGCTCGACGGCGGTGGCGCCCGACGGCACGCAGACGATCACCTTGGGGTTCACGAAGCCCTTGCGGTTGTGAACCTTGCGGATGAAGTGCTTGATCATCTCCTCGGCGACTTCGAAGTCGGCGATGACGCCGTCGCGCATCGGGCGGATGGCTTCCATGTGGCCCGGAGTGCGGCCCAGCATCTGTTTGGCCTCGATGCCCACGGCATGGACGATCTTGCGCCCGCCGACGTTTCTCAGCGCGACGACCGAGGGCTCGTTCAGCACGATCCCCTTGCCCTTCATGTAGATCAGGGTGTTGGCCGTTCCCAGATCGATGGCGATGTCGTTGGAAATGGCGCCGAAGAGCGAATTGAACATGGGGCGAGGATACCGTTCGTGCGGGTTCTGACAGGCTGTGCGGGCGGCCGGCCCGGTTCGGAGACGCCCCTTGCCGCACGTATCCCCACACGCGCGGCCGCCTGACATCCATTTCTGGCCGACCAGCGGCCCGTTTGCCCTTATGCAGGGGGGATTACAACCCCCTTTTCCGGCCGCCGAGGGCGGCCATCGGTCACAGTGGCGAGAGGCCCTCGGCAGCCAGCGCGCGCTGCGTCGCCGGGCGCTGCTGAACCCGGTCCAGATGGTCGTTCATATGAGGGAAGGTGTCAGGGTCCAGCAGGCCGCCTTGCCGCGCCCAGCGTTCGAAGACCATCAGATACGGATCAGCGACGGAGAACCTTGGTCCCATCGCCCAAGGCCCGACGTAGAGGCTGTCTTCCAGCACACGGAGTTTAGCCAGCGTCAGGTCCTGCTGCTGGGTCCTCGCGTCGCCCTCCAGAGCCGGCCGGGAGAACATCAGCTTGCCGATCGCGGGGTGGACTGACGAACCGAGGTAGCCGTTGAACGAGGTGAGGGCCGCGGTCGCATAGACGTCGTTGAGCGGCGCCAGGCCGGCCTCCGGATGCTTGGCCGCCAGATAGTTCAGGATCGCCACGTTCTCGGTCAGCACGCCGTGTTCAGTGGCCAGGGCCGGCACCGCGCCCTTGGGATTGATCGCCAGATAGGTCGGCTCCTTGTGCTCACCGGCTCTCAGGTTGACGGCCTGGGCCTCATAGGGGGCGCCAATCTCCTCCAGCACCGTGTGGGCGGCGAGCGAACAGGCGCCGGGCGAGTAGTAGAGCTTGAACATCTGTAGTCTCCGGGAGGCTTCGGGGAGGTAACTCGCGAAACGCCGATCAGGTCGCGTCCATCTCGGTCTCACGGCCAGCACGTCGGCGGCGAATCCATTCGCGGACCGCCAGCATGAGGCCCAGCCACAGCACCGCCGCGGCCGCCAGGATCAGAGAATGCCAGACGCCGTCGCCGCTGACGGCTGCGAACACAGCGCCACCGAAAAAGGCGACCAACGCCGTCTTGGGCAGGACGCCGAGCGCGCATCCGGCCAGGAAGGTCCAGAAGTTCGCCCGCGCCGCGCCGAACGCCATGTTGACGACGATGAACGGCGCTGACGGCACATTGCGGATGACGAAGCTGGCGTAGAAGGCGTTGCGGCCGATGAACCGCTTGAGCCTCGCGACCGTTCGGCTGCTAAGCCGGTCAAGGAGCCGGGCCGTTGGGCCGCGCCCGAGCCAGTAGGTCACGCCCGCTGACACGACCGTGGCTGTCCAGCTGTAGAAAAAGCCGAGCGAAGGCCCAAACGCCACGACGCAGGCGGCGATCAACAGGAACTGCGGGGCGCCGATGAAGGCCGCCAGCACGAACAGCAGAACCGTGGCCGCAAAGGCCCATGGACTGCCGGCGTAGCCCTGCAGCCAGGCCTCAAGCGCTCGCTCCGTCTCCAGGCCGAGCTGGCTCTTGCCGAAGAGGAGCAGACCGACCGTGGCCGCCAGCAGCGCGACGGTGACAAACGCCGTCCGCCAGCGGCGGCTGTCCATCTCGGTGAGGAATGACCAAGCCTGGCGGATCATGCCTTGGCCTTAGCCGTCAGCAGACGCCCCGTGAAGGCTCAACCGCCTCGACGGAACGTCGCGCCCACCTGCATTTCTCCGGCGATCTCCGCCGAGCAGCTGCGGCCGTCGGCCAGCGGCTGACATCCCGTCCACTCCACGGTCCAGTCGCGGCCGAACTGGCCCTCGTTCTGGGCGGTCAGGACGATCGGCTCGCCCCTGAAGCCGCGCAGCCAGCACTGACGGAAGGGGCCCGGCGTATTGTTGAAGCGCGCGTCTCCGCACCACATCGCCGGGTCGCTGGAGAGGACCATGGCCCCGGCGCGATCCGCCCCCGCCAGGGTGACGCGCAGCCGGTAGTCCATCGGATCACCGATGACCTCGACCCCATCGACCACGGTGACGCCGCCGGGGTCGGCCTGACCCGAGGCCAGCAGAAGGGTTGTCGCCAGGAGAGCGGCAGCGGACATGGGTCGGCCTCGGAAGATGATCCCCGCGCGTCATTTGCCTCATGGTGCGGCGCCGCGTAAACGGTCCGCCTGTCTTCATGAGGAAAGTTTCATGTCCCAGCCGGGGGGCCTGGAGTCCGCGACCCTGCGAAGAGTGAAGCCTTCGCCCACCCTGGCGGTCACCGCCCGAGCGCGCGAGCTGCGCCGTGAGGGTCGCGACGTGATCGGCCTCGGCGCCGGTGAGCCCGACTTCGACACACCCGAGAATGTCAAGGAGGCCGCTATCGCGGCCATCCGGCGCGGCGAGACAAAATACACCGACGTCGACGGCATTCCCGAGCTGAAGGCCGCGGTGTCCGCCAAGTTCGCACGCGAGAACGGCCTGACCTACGCGACCAACCAGATCCACGTGGCCCCCGGCGGCAAGGCCGTGATCTTCAACGCCCTGCTGGCCACCTTGTCGGCGGGCGACGAGGTCATCGTGCCGGCGCCCTACTGGGTCAGCTACCCTGACATGGTGCTGCTGGCCGGCGGCGAGCCGGTCGTCGTCCCCTGCCCCGAATCGGACGGCTTCAAGCTGACCCCGGCGTCGCTGGAGGCCGCCATCACGGCGCGCACCCGCTGGCTGATCCTGAACTCGCCGTCGAACCCGACCGGCGCCGCATATACCCGTGACGAACTGCGCGGCTTGGCCGAGGTGCTGGGCCGCCACCCCCACGTCTGGGCGCTCACCGACGACATGTACGAGCACCTGATCTACGGCGACTTCGAATACGTCACCCTCGCCCGGGTCGCGCCGCAGCTCTACGACCGGACCCTTACCGTGAACGGCGTGTCGAAGGCTTACGCCATGACCGGCTGGCGCATCGGCTACGCGGGCGGTCCCAAGCCGCTGATCGATCTGATGCGCAAGGTGGCCGGCCAGACCACGACAAATCCCTCGTCCATCAGCCAGTGGGCCGCCGTGGAGGCGCTGAACGGTCCGCAGGACTTCATGGCCGATCGCGCCCGGGCCTTCGAAGCGCGCCGCGATCTCGTCGTCTCGATGCTCAATCAGGCCAGCGGCGTCCGCTGCGCCACACCCGAGGGCGCCTTCTATGTCTATCCGTCGATCGAAGGCCTGATCGGCAAACGGTCGGCCAGCGGCAAACTCATCACGACGGACGGTGAGTTCGCAGCCGAGCTCCTCGACGCCGAAGGTGTGGCCGTGGTGCAAGGCGAAGCGTTTGGATTGTCGCCCTATTTCCGAATAAGCTATGCCACCTCCGAGGACGTGCTAGAGGAGGCCTGCCGCCGGATTCAGCGGTTCTGCGCCGGGCTTGTGTAACCGATGATCTGGGGGGTGGTCGTCACCGTCTTCGTGACGGTTCTCATCGCCGCGCTCCTGGCCAAGATCGGCCCGCTCGACCATCCGCGTCCGCGTAGCCGCCATCAATGGCCCATCGCCACTGGTGGCGGTCTGGCCGTCATCGCCGGGGTGATGGCCGGCCTGCTCGTCTATGTATTGCTTGAAGCCCCCTCGCCGGGCCTTGGCCGGATCCCCTGGGTGCTGGCCGGAGGTGTCCTCATCGCCCTGCTCGGCGCACTGGACGATGTCTTCGACTTCTCGCCCTACATCAAGCTTGCTGTACAGCTGCTTGTATCGATTGCCTTCTGCACAATGATCGCGCGCGTGGAAGTCCTCCCGTTCGCGCCCGGTTATGCGCTCGACGTCGGACCCATCCTGGGTATTCTGGGCACCACCCTGTGGCTCATCGTCATGATGAATGCCTACAACTTCATGGACGGTTCGGACGGCCTGGCCGTGGGCGTCCAGTCGATCGGCCTGTTCACCCTGGCTCTGGTAAACCCAGACCGGCCGCTCGTCGCCTTCGCATTGCTGGCCGCGGCAGCGGCGAACATCGTGTTCCTTCCGTTCAACCACCCGGGCAAGCGGCTCTTTCAGGGGGACTGCGGCGCTCTGTTCTCCAGCTTCATCATCGCCTCGGCGACGGTGCTCCAGTCCACCGGCAACAATCCGCGGGTCAGCATGTACATCGGCGTGTTCGTCGCGGCGCCCTTCATCACCGACGTGCTGCTGACCCTGCTGGCGCGCGCCCGCGCCGGCCGGCGCCTGTTCCAGGCGCACAACGAGCATCTCTATCAGCGTTGGCTGCGGGTCGAAGGGCGCACGACGGGCGATCTCGCCTGGCGCGTGTGGGGGCTGACGGCCGCCTGCGCGACCCTGGGCTTTGTCGTCGACCAGACCAACTCTGGCTGGAGCTTGCCGGTCCTGCTGGCGCTGTTCGCGGGCCTGGCGGTCGCCTGGTTCCTGATGGACAAGCGCGTGGCGCCGCTCGACCCGGCTCCGGTCCCCGTTACGCCGGCCGGCTGACCGCGAAGTCGGCCAGATCGGCCAGAGCGGCCTTCCAAGGCGAGGCCTCGAAGCCAGAGAGGGCCGCCTTGGCGGCGTCCGCATAATCCCCTGCCAGGTCCAGCGTCGCGCCGAGCGCGCCGGTGCCGATAATCAACTCGCGCGCCCGGCGGAAATCGCTGTCCGTCTGGTCACGCTCAACCACGACGCGGCGCCAGAAGGCGTCTTCCTTGCCGCGCGTCCTTTGCACCGCCAGCAGCAGCGGCAGGGTCGCCTTGCCTTCGCGGAAGTCGTCCCCGGCGTCCTTGCCGAGCGCGTCGGACGTTCCACCGTAGTCGAGCGCGTCGTCGGCCAGCTGGAACGCCAGCCCGAGGTTCAGACCGTAATCGCGCAGCGCCGCGACCTGCTCGTTCGATCCGCCCGCCGTCACCGCCGCCGATTCCGCCGCGGCCTGGAACAGGGCCGCGGTCTTGGCCGAGATGATTTCCAGATAGACGTCCTGCGGCAGATCCAGGTCGTGCGCCCGCGTGAGCTGAAGAACCTCGCCCTCCGCGATGACACTGGAAGCCCGCGCAAGCAGCCTGAGCGCATGCAGCGAGCCCGTCTCCACCATCAGGTCGAAGGCGCGAGTGAACAGGAAGTCGCCCACCAGCACGCTTTGCGCCTCGCCCCAGATGAGGTGCGCGGCCGCCTTGCCGCGCCGGGTCTTGGAGCCGTCGACGATGTCGTCGTGCAGCAGGGTCGCGGTGTGGATGAACTCGACCGCGGCGGCCAGCAGCTGGTGCGCGTCATTGTCCGCGCCCAGCAGCCGGGCGGAGGCCACCGCCACCAGCGGCCGCAGGCGCTTGCCGCCCGCCGCGATCAGGTGCTCGGCCAGGGCCGGGATCACAGGCACGTCGCTCTGCATCCGCTCGCGGATCAGGGCGTCGACCGCCGCCATGTCCTCGGCTCCCAGCCGAACGAGGGCGTCGACGCCTCCCGGGGCTCTTGCGGCGGGGGCCGTGACAGGGTCCAAACCAATACTCCGAAGTCTTGCGGTGGCGGGCGATCCATCCCCTCAGCCGCCGTCCGCTGTTAACCGGGGGTCTAGCCCAATGGCGCCAGAGGCGAAAGAGGACCGGCTGCTCGACGGCAGGGTCCGGCTGCGCCAGCCCGCGCGCGGCTATCGCGCCGGGATGGACGCCGCCCTGCTGGCCGCCGCCTGTGATGCGAAGCCCGGTCAGCGCGTCATCGAGGCCGGTTGCGGTGCCGGCGCGGTGCTGTGCCAGATGGGCGTCAGGCAGCCTGGCGCGGGTCTGTTTGGCGTCGAGCGCGACCCGGAAGCGGCCGGGCTGGCCCGCGAAAACCTGGCGCTCAACGGCCTGGAAGGCGAGGTGATCACCGGCGACGTGGCCGCCGGCTTCCGCGCCCTCGGCCAGCCGCCCTTCGACTGGGCCCTGTCAAACCCGCCCTTCTTTGACGATGAGGCGAGCCTTCGCGCGCCCGCGCCCGAGCGGCGCGGGGCCTGGATCGCGGATGACGGGCTCAAGGCCTGGACCGGGTTCCTGCTGAAGGCCGTGCGAGAGGGCGGCTCGATCGCGATCATCCACCGCGCCGACCGGCTGGCCGACCTGCTCGCCCTGCTGGCGCCCAAGGCCGGCTCCTTCCAGATCCGGCCGATCCACCCTTTCGCCGACGAGCCGGCCAAGCGGGTGCTGATCCGCGCCGTGAAGACGGGCAAGGCGCCCCTGCGCCTCGAGTCCGCGCTGGTCCTGCACGACCGCTCCGGCGGCAAGCACACGCCCGAGACCGAAGCCATCCTGCGCGGCCGCGCCGCCCTGCCCTGGAGCTGAGACGTGACCGAGCCCTCCGAGGTCGTCGCCTTCTGGCGCGACGCCGGCCCCGACAAATGGTTCGCCAAGGACGAGGCCTTCGACGCCGAGTTCAAGCGGCGCTTCTCGGATGCGCACGAAGCCGCCGCTCGCCGCGAACTCGACGGCTGGATGGCGACGCCGGAAGGCGCCCTGGCCCTGTGCCTGCTGCTCGACCAGTTTCCGCGGAACTGCTTCCGCGGGACCGGCCACGCCTTCGCCACCGATCCGCTGGCCCGGTCCTTCGCCCGCGAGGCGATCGAACGCGGCCACGACCAGGCCTTCGAGGAGGAGCTGCGGCCCTTCTTCTACCTGCCGCTCCAGCACTCGGAGAACCTCGCCGACCAGGAGGAGTCGCTACGCCTCTTCGGTCGCCTGACCTACCCGGACGCGGATCGCTGGGCCCGCCACCATCACGCCGTCATCGAACGCTTCGGCCGCTTCCCCCACCGCAACAAGGCGCTTGGCCGCGAGACCACGCCGGAGGAGCAGGCCTTCCTCGAAGAGGACGGCTTCCGGGGCTGATCCACAGGAACGTCACTGACCGGTGAT